>NZ_AP027728.1:632796-949194 GCF_030296555.1 Microbacterium suwonense | reverse complement strand
ATCAGGCTGCTCACGGCGAGGTCGGCGGGGAACTGCTGCACGGTCTCGACGACCTTGCTCCACACGATCGCATGCTTGGCGCCGTGGTCCTCGAACTGCTTGCGCAGCTCGCGAGGGTGTAGAGCGGGTTGTGCTCGACGACCACCGCGCCCAGCCGCAGCACCGCGTAGAACGCGATGATGTGCTGCGGGCAGTTGGGCAGCACGATGGCGACGGGGTCGCCGGCGCGCACACCCTGATCACGCAGCCCGGCCGCAGCGCGGGCGATGGCGTCCTGCATCCGGCTGTAGGTGGTCTCCGCACCGAAGAACTGCAGCGCCGGGGCATCCGGATAGTCGCGCACGGAGGCTTCGACGATGTCGATCAGCGAGCCGGACACCGCAGGCAGATCCTCGGGCACCCCTTCCGCGTAGCTTGCGGTCCACGGGCGAGGGGGATCGAACGTCGTCACCCGCCCAGCTTACGTGCCCGCACACGACTCCTCTCGAACCCGTCTATCTGGCGCGCGTGCACGGGTTCACCGGCGTTTCGCGGGCATTGGCGCCATATAGACGGGCGGGGAGCGGCGCGGAGCACGTGGCGCGCGAATAGGATGGAACGGTGTCTGAAATCACCCCCGATCTCGTGCGCCATCTCGGCGTGCTCGCGCGCATCCAGCTCTCCGACGACGAGGTGACGCAGCTGACCGGTCAGCTCGACGTCATCGTCGACAACATCGCCAAGGTCTCGGAGGTGGCGACCGCCGATGTGCCGGCGACCAGCCATCCGATCGCCATGAGCAACGTCTTCCGGCCCGACGAGGTCGGTCAGACGCTCACCCACGAACAGGTGCTGCAGAACGCACCGGATGCCGTGGACGGCCGATTCCGGGTCACCGCGATCCTGGGGGAGGAGCAGTGAGCGACATCATCCGACTCACCGCCGCAGAACTCGGCGAGAAACTGGCCGCCGGCGAGATCTCCAGCACGGAGGCGACGCAGGCGCACCTCGATCGCATCGCCGCAGTGGACGGCGACGTGCACGCCTTCCTGCACATCAACGAGCACGCCCTCGCGGCGGCCGCTGACATCGATTCGCGCCGCGCTGCGGGCGAGCAGCTCGGTCCGATCGCCGGCGTTCCGCTGGCGATCAAGGACGTTCTCGTCACCACCGACCAGCCCTCGACCAGCGGATCGAAGATCCTGGAGGGCTACATGTCGCCCTTCGACGCCACTGTGGTCGCGCGCTCGCGGACCGCAGGTCTGGTGCCGCTGGGCAAGACCAACATGGACGAGTTCGCGATGGGCTCCTCGACCGAGCACTCCGCCTACGGCCCGACCCGGAACCCGTGGGACCTGGAGCGCATCCCCGGTGGCTCGGGAGGCGGCTCCGCCGCTGCCGTGGCCGCGTTCGAGGCACCGCTCGCCCTCGGCTCCGACACCGGCGGCTCGATCCGTCAGCCCGCGCACGTCACGGGCACCGTCGGCATCAAGCCCACCTACGGCGGCGTGAGCCGCTATGGATCGATCGCGCTGGCCTCCAGTCTCGACCAGGTGGGGCCGGTCGCCCGCACCGTGCTCGATGCCGGTCTGTTGCACGACGTGATCGGCGGACACGATCCGAAGGACTCCACCTCGCTGCCGGATCAGTGGCCGTCATTCGCGGCCGCCGCACGCGAGGGCGCGGACGGCGGAGTGCTCAAGGGACTGAAGGTCGGAGTCGTCGCCGAACTGCCCGATTCCGGCTTCCAGCCCGGTGTCGCAGCATCCTTCCGGGACTCGCTCGCACTCATGCAGGCGCAGGGCGCTGAGATCGTGGAGATCTCCGCCCCGCACTTCGAGTACGGCGTGGCCGCCTACTACCTGATCCTCCCCGCCGAGGCATCCAGCAACCTGGCGAAGTTCGACTCCGTGCGCTTCGGCCTGCGCGTCACCCCGGAGGGCGGCGGAACCGTGGAGGATGTGATGTCGCTCACCCGTGAGGCCGGCTTCGGCCCCGAGGTGAAGCGCCGCATCATCCTCGGCACCTACGCGCTCTCGGCGGGCTACTACGACGCGTACTACGGCAGCGCGCAGAAGGTGCGCACCCTGATCCAGCAGGACTTCGATGCGGCATTCGCGCAGGTAGACGTCATCGCGACACCGTCGGCGCCGACCACGGCGTTCAAGATCGGCGAGAAGATCGACGACCCGCTGCAGATGTACCTGAACGATCTGACGACGATCCCGGCGAACCTCGCCGGCGTCCCCGGGATCTCGATCCCGTCGGGGCTGTCGGAGGAAGACGGCCTGCCGGTCGGCATCCAGTTCCTCGCGCCCGCGCGTGAAGATGCCCGACTGTACCGCGTGGGTGCCTCACTGGAGGCCGCGCTGCTGGATTCGTGGGGTGCGCCCCTGCTGCAGAAGGCACCCGCCCTGGGAGGAGCACGCTGATGGCCGCCGCAAAGCTGATGGACTACGACAAGGCGCTGGAGCTGTTCGAGCCGGTGCTCGGCTTCGAGGTGCACGTCGAGCTGAACACCCGCACCAAGATGTTCTCCGACGCACCCAATCCCGCCAATGAGGAGTTCCACGGCGCTGAGCCGAACACGCTGATCGCCCCCGTCGATCTGGGGCTTCCCGGTTCGCTGCCCGTCGTCAACGCGACGGCGGTGCGCTCCTCGATCAGCCTGGGCCTGGCGCTGGGATGCTCGATTGCGGAGTCATGCCGCTTCGCGCGCAAGAACTACTTCTACCCCGATCTGGGCAAGAACTACCAGATCTCGCAGTATGACGAGCCGATCGCGTTCGAGGGATCCGTCGAGGTCGAGCTGGAGGACGGCACGCTCGTGACCATCCCCGTCGAGCGCGCGCACATGGAGGAGGATGCCGGAAAGCTCACCCACATGGGCGGCTCCACCGGCCGCATCCAGGGCGCGGAGTACTCGCTCGTGGACTACAACCGGGCAGGCGTGCCGCTGGTCGAGATCGTGACCAAGCCGATCTTCGGCGCCGAGCACCGCGCACCCGAGTACGCCAAGGCGTACATCGCGGCGATCCGCGACATCGTCCGCGGCCTGGGCATCTCCGAGGCGCGCCTGGAGCGCGGCAACCTGCGCTGCGATGCGAACGTGTCGCTGCGACCGCGCGGTCAGGAGAAGCTGGGCACCCGCACCGAGACGAAGAACGTCAACTCGATGCGCTCCGTCGAGCGTGCGGTCAAGTACGAGATCCAGCGTCAGGCGCAGATCCTCGCTGACGGGGGCACCATCACGCAGGAGACCCGCCACTGGCACGAGGACTCCGGCACGACCTCACCGGGGCGGCCGAAGTCGGATGCCGACGACTATCGCTACTTCCCCGAACCTGACCTGCTGCCCGTGCAGCCGTCGCGCGAGCTGGTCGAAGAGCTGCGTGCGGCGCTTCCCGAGCAGCCGATCGCACGGCGTCGTCGGCTGAAGGCGGAGTGGGGCTTCACCGACCTGGAGTATCAGGACGTGCGCAACGGCGGGCTCGTGGACGTCGTCGAAGCGACGATCGCGGCCGGCACCTCGCCTGCGGCGGCGCGCAAGTGGTGGACGGGCGAGATCACCCGCGTCGCCAATGCTGCCGAGCGCGAGGCGACGGAGCTGATCAGCCCCGAGAACGTCGCCGTACTGCAGCAGCTGGTGGATGACGGCACGCTCACCGACAAGCTCGCCCGGCAGGTGCTCGATGGCGTCATCGCCGGGGAGGGCACGCCGCAGCAGGTTGTGGATGCCCGGGGCCTGGCGGTCGTCTCGGACGACGGTGCGTTGATCGCGGCGATCGATGAGGCGCTCACCGCGCAGCCGGATGTGATGGCGAAGATCAAGGATGGCAAGGTACAGGCGGCCGGCGCGATCATCGGTGCGGTAATGAAGGCGATGAAGGGCCAGGCTGACGCCGCGCGCGTGCGCGAGCTGATTCTGGAGCGCGCAGCACAGTAACCGGCCGCCGCCGGCGGCCGTGTCCGTGGGCGCTGGTGTCGGAGGCTGCGGGGAGAATGGTGCCATGGGACGCGGAGACGGATCGGGACGCCTCGTCTCGTCCGAGGATGCCGATGACACCGGCACCGGGATCCTGCATGTCGACATGGATGCGTTCTACGCCTCCGTGGAGGTGCTGCACGACCCTTCGCTGCGCGGGCTTCCGCTGATCATCGGCGCCCCGGATGGCCGATCGGTGGTCTCCAGCGCATCCTATGAGGCGCGTCGGTTCGGCGTGCGCAGCGCGATGCCGGTCTCCCAGGCTCTCCGGCTGTGCCCACATGCCCGCGTGGTGCCGCCCGACTTCACGAAGTACCGGGCGGCATCCTCCGCAGTGATGGAGATCTTCCATAGCGTGACCCCGCTCGTCGAACAGCTCTCGATCGACGAGGCGTTCCTCGATGTGCGCGGTGTGCGGCGGCTGTGGGGAACACCGGGTCAGATCGCCGTGCTGCTGCGCCGGCGCGTGCATGACGAGGTCGGCATCACCTGCAGCGTGGGCGTCGCGGCCACCAAGCACATCGCGAAGATGGCGTCGACCATCTCCAAACCCGATGGCATGCTGATCGTGCCGGCGGCGCGCACGCAGGAGTTCCTCGACCCCCGACCGGTCGGCGCGATGTGGGGAGTGGGCCCGAAAGCCGTGGAGGCGCTCGAACGCCGCGGGATCCGACTCATCCGTGACGTGCGCGAGACCCCGTTCGAGTCGCTGTCGCGGGCCGTCGGGCCCGCACTGGCACAGCGGATGCAGCAGCTTGCGCACGGTGAGGACGCGCGCCCTGTCGAGACGGAGCGGGTCGAGAAGAGCCTCGGCCATGAGGAGACCTTCGACCGCGACATCACCGATGCCGACGTGCTGCGCTCGGAGCTGCTGCGCCTGGGAGACCGGGTCGGTGCGCGGCTGCGGTCGGCCGGCTGGCGTGCCGGGGCTGTCGCCATCAAGATTCGCTTCGCCGACTTCTCCACGGTCAGCCGTACGGTCTCACTCACCGAGCCGACCGAGGTCGGCCAGCGCATCGGCGAGACCGCCGTGGCGCTGTTCGATCAGCTGGAGCGCCGTGATCCGGTGCGTCTGGTGGGTGTGCGCGCCGAGAAGCTCGGTGAGAGCGGGGGCGGCGCACTGGCTCTGTGGGATGACGACGAAGAGCAGCGTCGGCTGGAGGGCACGCTCGATGACGCACGGGCAAGATTCGGGGTGGGCATGATCACCCGCGCACGACACGTCGGGCGCGGCGCGGAGCGTACGGCATCCGACGCACCCCGGCCTTTCGGGCGTGAGTGAGTGTCGCAGACGTCCGTAACCTGGGCTAGCGTTGGAGGATGCCGAACATCGCACTGGAACTGGGCAAGCAGGTCGCATCCTTCGGCGTGAAGAGCGCCTACGGTGAGCCGCAGGACGTCGACGGGGTGAGCATCACTCCGGTGGCGCTGACCTGGGCGGGCTTCGGCGGCGGCGGCACCGATCAGGACGATAACGGCGGCGGCGGTGGCGGAGGGGTCTCCATCCCGGTCGGCGTCTATGTTCGACGCGAGGAAGGGCTGCGGTTCGAGCCCAACATCGTCGCGCTGCTGGCCGTCGCGGTTCCGTTCGTGTGCGTCACGGGGCGGGCGCTGAGTCGCGTCATCCGTGCACTCAAGAAGTAGCGATCCGCTCGACTCTGCCCTCACGGACGCCACCAGTCGCATCTGTGCGGCGGTGCTCGGTGTGGCGGCGTCGAACCCCGTCGTCGTCATCGACGGGCGCAGCGGCGCAGGCAAGAGCAGCCTTGCAGAACGCCTGATCCGCGGCTGGCCGCTGCGGACCCCGGTGCAGTTGCTCGCGCTGGATTCGATCTATCCCGGCTGGGACGGGCTCGAGCGCGGCGCGCAGACAGCCCGGGAGGCGGTGCTGGTTCCGCATGGCCGCGGCCGGCTCGGCATCTGGCGCCGGTGGGACTGGGAGCGCGGTGAAGAGGCGGAGGCCCATGCAGTGGACCCGGCACTGGGACTCATCGTGGAGGGGTGCGGAGCGCTGACGCCGGCATCCGCTCCTCTGGCGGATGTGACGGTGTGGGTGGACGGGCCGCACGCGTCGCGCCGTGCGCGTGCGCTGGCGCGTGACGGCGGTGGGTTCCGTGTGCAATGGGACAGGTGGGCGGCGCAGGAGGATGCCCATATGGCTCAGCACGAGCCGCACCTTCTCGCCGGCATCTCCATCCGCACGCCGTAGCCGAGCTCAGCGTGCGTCGTGCTGGTCTGCCAACTGCACGAGGAGCTCCAGCCGATAACCCAGCCAGTCGTAGGTGCCGAAGCGCACATCGTCCGGGTCATGTGCGTCGTCCTTGTCGATGCCCAGTCGTGAGGCGAGCACGAGGCGGATGGCGGAGAGCGTGCGCAGCCAGGCATCCAGCTCGGAGCGGGGGACTGTGACGTCGGTGGCGACATCGGCGGTCTGCTCGGCCTCGAAGCCGTCCAGCGCGGTGCGCACTGCCAGCGCATCCACCAGCCGCTGATCGAGCAGCTCCTCGCGCGTGCTGCGACGGTATTCGCCGGCTGCGTCGCGATCGTTCGGATAAGGATTCGGCGTGAGCCTGTTCAGTGCATCGTCGTCGCCGTCGCGAGGGCCATCCAGCAGCGTGATGAACTCGTCCACCACCGCGAGCAGATGCCGCCCTTCGATCTCGGCGAAGGCCACGTTCAGTGCGCCGCCGCTCACTGCGGTGCCTTCCGCACGGTGGCCCACAGCCCGAAGCCGTGCATCGCCTGAGCGTGCATCTCCATCGTCTCGCGCGGGCCGGTGGCGATGACTGCATGGCCTTCGTTGTGCACGGCCAGCATGAGGAGCGTCGCCTTCTCCTCCGGGTAGCCGAAGTAGGTGCGGAAGATCCGTGCGACGTAGCTCATCAGATTGACGGGATCGTCCCAGACGACCAGCTGCCACGGCACCAGCGGAGCCGATGTGAGCTGCTCGTCGGCGACGGGAACGGATGCCGGGATGCTCATGCCCACCCCAGCTCGTGCAACTGCGCGTCGTCGATCCCGTAGAAGTGGGCGATCTCGTGCACCAGGGTGGTGTGGATCTCGTCCCGCAGCTCGTCTTCGGTCCGGCAGGCCGCCAGGTGCGCATGCCGGTACACGATGATGCGATCGGGGAGCTCGCCCAGCCCGTACTGTCCGCGCTCGGTGAGGGCGAAGCCCTCGTACAGCCCGAAGAGATCCTCACCGTTCTCCGGCGCGTCCTCGACCACGAACACGACGTTCTCCAGGCCGTCCACCATGTCATCGGGCAGCCGATCCAGTTCATCGACCACGAGTTTCTCGAAGGTCTCGGCGTCCAGCTCCATGCCCAGCTGGAGCTCCATGTGCACGCGGCGCCCGTGCCGGGCGAGATCGAGTCGCTGCTCGGCTGCGGAGAGTTCGCGGTGGAACTCGCTGTCGGGGATGTCCGCCTCGCGGAAGCCCGCCGCCGCGTAGAACCGCGCGTTCCAGGGCACATCGCTGTAAGTGCGCAATGTCAGCGTCGTCGCGCCGTGCTGCCCTGCTTCATCGATCGCCGCGTGGAGCAGAGCTGTCCCGTGTCCGCGTCGCGCGTGGCCCGGGTGCACCGACAGCTGTTCGATGTGGGCGCCCTCGTCGTGCTCGATGACGTGGATGAAGCCGATGGCCGGCCCGTTCTCCTGCTCGGCCGTGACCAGGATGAAGCCCGGCTTCTTCAGCCGCTCCGTACCGGAGGGGAGTGCCCCAGTCGGTCGGCCCGAACAGCGGCTCGAACAGCACGTCCGCCGCGGTCTCGATGCCGGACAGCGCCTCCAGGTCGGAGGCGGTGGCAGGGCGGACGTGCGAAGGCATGATTCGATGCTATCCAGCCTCTGCGGGTCGCGGCGCATCCAGGCGTCTTCGCGCATCCGGGCGGGCTCTGTCGAGGGAAGGAGGAAGCCCCAGGGCATGAGAACCCTGGGGCTTCGTTGGGGTCCCTACGTAGACAGTTCTCAAGCCCCACCCCGAAGCTGAAATCGTTGATTTCTCGCTGGAAACGAGGCGTATACCGTGTATCGCAGCGGGTCGGTAGCGCTCCCATTCAAGACGTGAGAGGGCCCTGCGTCAGGAGGATTGGGAAACCTCAAACCTTTCTCACCCCCGCTGAAGTAGACCGCTTGGTCGACGACTACCTCGCTGGCCTCAGTGTCGGATACCTGGCTCAGAAGTATGGTGTGCACCGCGCGACGGTCTCGAAGCACCTCACCCGAAACAAAGTCGTGCGCCGTCAGCAAGGGCTCACAATCGAGGAAGCCGCAGAGGCGGTGGGGAGTGCTGCACGGATAGGTGACAGTTCTAGTCACGCCGCCAGTGCGACGGCACTCGATCTCCTCTGCAACCCGTCAGACTTTGACCGAACCTTTTTCGACCGGCGCACGGCAAAGTAGCGCTTGGTACTTCTCAACAGCTTCTGCCATTCGCTCTACAAGTCTGGGTCGGAAGACGAACTGCTTGAAGGTCGGTGAGTAAAGGCAGTAGCGCGGCGATCTGCGGAGCGCTGTCGATGTGATCCGACTCTGACGCAAGACGCTCGGCACCATCAAGACGAACCTGTCTTGGGCGTTCGCCTATAACGTGGCAGCGATTCCGGTCGCAGCGTTCGGTATGCTCAACCCAATGCTCGCCGGCGATGGCGTTCTCGAGCGTCTTCGTCGTTGGCAACAGCCTGCGTCTGCGCGGCTTCACGTCCATCACCAAGCAGGCTGCCTAGCACACCGGGCCCGGTCGCCCAGCCGAGAGAAGACGCCCATGACGAAGCCACACGCGGGCCACGGGCACGACCACGGGCCTCACAGTGGCCACGAGCACCATGAGCGCACTGGGCACGAGGATCACGATGGTCACGCTGGCCATATGGGCCACTGCGGTCACGGCGGCCACGGCGATCATGTGGCACAGTTTCGGCGCCTGTTCTGGGTGAATCTCGTGCTCGCGGTGCCAGTCGTCGCGTTCTCGCCAATGTTTGCCATGATCCTCGGCTATTCAGTACCAGGCTGGGCCACCTTGATCGCACCTGTTATCGGCACCGTGATGTATGTCTGGGGCGGCTCCCCATTCTTGACGGGCGCGGTGAGCGAAATCAAGGCCCGCAAACCGGGCATGATGCTGCTGATCGCCCTGGGCATCACCGTGGCCTTCCTCGCATCGTGGGGCGCAACACTCGGGCTGTTGCATCACGAGCTCGAATTCTGGTGGGAACTCGCGCTGCTGGTGGTCATTATGCTGCTCGGGCACTGGATCGAGATGCGTTCGCTCGCCCAGACCACTTCTGCGCTCGACTCCCTCGCGGCGCTTTTGCCCGACGAAGCCGAGCGGGTCGAGGGTGAAACGGCCGTCACGGTGAGCCCGGCGGAGTTGCGCGTTGATGATCTCGTGATCGTGCGCCCGGGCGGCAGTGTGCCGGCCGACGGCATGATTGTTGACGGACGTGCGGCCATGGATGAATCGATGATCACCGGCGAATCGCACCCCGCGACCCGCAGCGAGGGCGATGCGGTGACCGCCGGCACGGTCGCGACCGATTCGGGGCTGCGGGTCAGAGTCACCGCCATCGGAGACGACACGACACTTGCCGGCATCAACCGACTCGTCGCCGACGCACAGAACTCGTCGTCTCGTGCGCAGCGCATCGCCGACCGGGCTGCAGGGTGGCTGTTCTGGTTCGCCCTCGCCGCAGCGGTCATCACCGCGATCGTTTGGATGCTCGTGGGCGACCCAGATGCGGCCGTGATGCGCACCATTACCGTGCTAGTGATCGCCTGCCCGCACGCGCTCGGCTTGGCGATTCCGCTCGTGGTTTCCATCGCCACCGAGCGCGCGGCTCGCGGCGGGGTGCTCGTGAAAGATCGGCTCGCGCTCGAGACGATGCGCCAAGTCGACGCGGTGCTCTTCGACAAGACGGGCACACTCACCAAGGGCGAACCGGTTGTCACCGGTGTCGCGCCAGTCGGCGATGTTGACGAGCACGCCCTGCTGGCCCTGGCCGCCGCGGCCGAGGCCGACAGCGAGCACCCCCTCGCCAAAGCGATCGTCGCCGCGGCGAGCGACCGAGGCCTCAGCCTTGCACCCGCCACCGGGTTCTCTTCTTCACCGGCGGTTGGCGTCACCGCCACCGTGGCCGGCCACGAGATTCGGGTCGGTGGGCCCCGGCTTCTGGAAGAAACCGGGCAGCCCGAGATCGGTGCAGCCGATGCCTGGCGGGCCGAAGGTGCCATCATTCTGCATGTCGTTCGTGACGGAATCATGATCGGCGGGCTGAAGCTCGCCGATGAGATTCGCCCGGAGTCGCGCGATGCCCTCGCCGCACTGCATCGGCTCGGTGTTGAGGTCGTGATGATCACCGGTGACGCTGCAGCCGTCGCGGGGAGGTTGCTCGCGAACTCGGTATCGACCGTGTGTTCGCGGGCGTGCGCCCCGAAGATAAGGCCGCGAAGGTGGCCGAGTTGCAGCACGAAGGCACGGCTGTCGCGATGGTCGGCGACGGTGTCAACGATGCCCCCGCCCTCGCGCAAGCCGATGTTGGTATCGCTATCGGGGCGGGCACCGATGTGGCAATCGCGTCGGCAGGGGTGATCCTCGCCAGCTCTGACCCGCGTTCGGTGCTCTCAGTGATCGAACTCTCACGTGCTGCCTACCGCAAGATGAAACAGAACCTGTGGTGGGCGGCCGGGTACAACCTGATTTCGGTGCCGCTTGCCGCCGGTGTGCTCGCCCCCGTCGGGTTCGTGCTGCCGATGTCGGTCGGAGCGATTCTGATGTCGCTGTCGACGATCGTCGTGGCGCTGAATGCCCAGCTCTTGCGCCGCATCGATCTCAGCCCAGAAGCCAGCACTCGCGCCGTGCTCGAACGCACGAACTGACCTCACGCAGCCCAGGATCAGCACATGTCATCAACCACTGAATCGCACGCGTCGCACCACGGGTATATCGGCGATAAGAAGCGCTACCTGCAGCGCATGAAACGAATCGAAGGTTTGGCCCGGGGCATCGCGAACATGATCGACGAAGAGCAGTACTGTATCCACATTCTGACCCAGGTCAGTGCGCTCACCCGCTCGCTGCAGGGGGTGGCGACGGGGCTGCTCGATGATCACCTGAAGCACTGTGTGCTCGATGCCGCCAAGCTTAGCGACGAGGCCGCCCACGAGAAGATTCAGGAGGCCACTGCCGCGGTCAACCGGCTGATCCGATCGTGACTGTGTGAGTCGGCCTCGCGGGTTAGCCTACCGGCACTTCCCGCCGAGCAGGGCTCTCGCGCCGCGCACCCCGGTGCGCTCGGAGCGCGCGGAGCGCCGACAGAATGGCCACAAGGTCAACAATCTCTTGCAGCAGCGCTCCCACCACCGCCGGCAAATAGCCGAATGCGGCGACGAGCATCAAACCGACTGAGATGATGATGCCCATCCAGATCGACTGCAGGGCGATCTGCACCGTGCGCCGCGAGACATAGGCCACATCTGCCACTCGCGCGATGTCGTTCGAGGTGATCACCGCCGCTGCTGACTCGCTCGCGACCGTTGCACCCCTGCCCGCCATCGCAACACCGACGTCGGCGGCCGCCAGCACCGGGGCATCATTGATCCCATCGCCGACCATGAGTACGGGTCTCGGCCGCATCGCCTGCACAATCTGCACCTTGGTCTGGGGAGTGGTCTCAGCGTGCACCGTCTGAATGTCGACCGCGTGTGCGACAGACTCCGCGGTCGACGTGACATCACCGGTCACCATCGCGATCTCGGCTACGCCTGCTCGGCGAAGACGGGACACCGTGTCTGCAGACTGCTCACGAATCGGGTCGGACAAGATGATCACTCCGGCGAGCTCGTCACCGACCGATACGTAGACGGCCGTCTCCCCAGCTGAGAGTACGAGTCGATCGATCGGCCCGGTCACCTCTTCGATAAATGAGGGCTTGCCCACTCGCACCGAGGTGCCGTCTGCCAGGGAGGCGAGGACACCGTTTGTTGCCACCTCGTCGGCCGTCACCACTTCGGGAAGCTCAAGTTGCTGTGTGCGTGCCGATGCCACGATCGGATCGGCGAACACGTGCACGGAGTACTGCTCGGCGGCGGCCGCGAGCTGCAGCGTCTCGTCTACGGTGCGAGCAGCAGGGTGAATCTCGACGACGTCGGCTTTACCTTCGGTCAAGGTGCCGGTCTTGTCGAATGCGACTGCACGGACCCGGGCGAGCACCTCTAACACGCCACCGTCTTTGATGATGACGTTGAGCTTTGCCGCGGAACTCATCCCGCCCATGAACGCGACCGGGGTGGCGATGAGCAGCGGGCACGGCGTCGCCACGACGAGCACCTCGGCAAATCGCACCGGGTCCCCGCTGAGAAACCACGCGAAGCCCGCAATCAGCAATGACACAATGGTGAACGGCACCGCATAACGGTCGGCGAGTCGCACCATCGGTGCCCGGGAGTCCACGGCCTCCTCGACCAACCGTACGATCGAGGCGTAGTTCGAATCGGCTGCCACCTTCTGCGCGCGCATCGTGAAGCTCGTCGTGCTGTTGACCGTTCCAGAAAGCAGTGGGTCGCCCGCGTGGTAGTTCACCGGGATCGGTTCACCGGTCACGGATGATTCATCAATCGTCGCGTGATTCGATAGGAGCACCCCGTCGACGGGGAGGATCTCTGAGGAGCGCACCAGCAGTTCGTCGCCGACTTTCACCTCTTCGATCGCGATGCGTTCGACCTCACCTGTTACCGGGTGAATTCGACCCGCGAATGCTGGGGCTCGGTTCAACAGTTGGTCGAGTTCTCGGCTCGCGCGGCGAGCGGCGAGGTCTTCGAGTGCTTCCCCTCCGGTGAGCATCAACGCAATGATGAGCCCCGCGACATATTCCTGTACGGCGAGTGTCGCGATCATGGCGATGACCGCAAGAATGTCGAGCCCCCAATGCCCGCGCATCAGATCTTTGAACATGTCGATCGCGGTGATCACGATCACGATACCGAGCACCAAGTATGCGGTGACCCCGAGAGCCATCTCTGCGCCGGTCAACCAGAGCATAACCCCGGTCGCCAAACCGACGAGCACGAACATCATGAGCTTGCGGGTGCGAAGAAATTCCCCGCCGATGACATTGCGTGTGACACTTCCGAGGTACGTGGGGCGATGGTCTGGGCTGGCACGGTGCTGTTCTCAGTCTCTCTTCGTGAGGGTTGAGAGTGCGGTGAGCGCGGTCACATCAGTGATCGTGATCCGCCCCTGTTCCTGTTGTGAGATCACCCCGGTGTCGGTGAGTTTGCGAAGTTGCCGACTGAGGGACTCTGGTGTCGTGGACAGGAGCGAAGCGATGTCCTTCTTTGCGAGCGGCAGCGTCACGTAGATAGCTCCTCGCGGCCCTGGCGTCGCAGGGAGCGAGAGCAGGTAATCGGCGAGACGAGAGCTCACGTTTCCCGAGATGACAGAAGCCAGCCGCGCCTCAGTATCAGCCAAGCGCTGACTCACTCCTTGCAGCATGCGCAGCCCGATGCTCGGATGCTTCTCGACGAGACGCCCGAGATCGGCATGACGGAACACGCACAGTTCGGTATGCACGAGCGCTTCTGCCGCGTGATCAGGTCTGGCACCGGTGAGAAACGCGGACTCTCCGATGAAGTCACCCGGACCGAGGACCCGGATCACCTGCTCGTGCCCAGCCGCACTTGTGCGAGCGATCTTCACCTGACCGATGTGCACCACCATCAACTGGGACATATCCGAGCCTGCTGTATACGCCCGCTCGACAGCGTCTAATCGGACGGTACGTGCAAATCCCGCAACTTCCACTTGCTGCCCATGCGTGAGCCCTTGAAACAGTGGTACACGGGCCACGCAGAGATCATTTGCTGGATCAGCATCCACATCGGTTGAAACAGCCAACGGCATCCTTCCCTTCCCTTCTAGTATGGCGACTCGTGGCACAACACACGCGCTTCAGCTGAAGCCAGGGGTGGCGCGTGCAGTGATGTACGCGTGTGGCGTCCTCGGGTTCGAGCGCTGCCCGATCACCTCGAACCCGGCGTGGGTGAGGGCTTCGACCATTTTGTTCATCGGCCACCGGTATGCGGCGGCGATCGGATGGTCGAATGCCTCCAGCCGCGGCCCCGCGAAAAAGGACATCAGCAGCGATCCGCCGTCACCCAGCCGAGTGCGCAGTATTGCGAGCGCGTGTAGGAGCTCTTCTGAGCTCATGTGAATGGTCGAATACCAGGCGAGGATCCCGCCCCAGCGGGTCTCGCAACGGGCGAGATCTTCGATGGAATCGTGATGGAACACGACCGCGGGATGTCTGGTACGGGCTATTGTGATGAGGCGATCCGATGGTTCGAGCCCTTCCACCGTGTGTCCGAGGCGTGCGAGGTGACCGGTCCAACGCCCGGTACCCGCGCCGACATCGAGAATGGGGCCATCGACTGCCGCGGCCCACGGCTCGATGACCGCACGGTCAGGGTCATCCGGTGAGATCTCGGCGCCGAGAATGCCCTCGATATCAACCTCAGGCGACCCGTATGCATCGGCCACCCGGTTTATTGAGGTCACAGGATCAGACGTCCGTGCTGCTGTGAATGCGGCGTCCGTCGGTGCCTCAGGCCGCTGGGTCATGGTTCGATGATCACTTTGCCGGCAGTGTGCCCGGCCTCCACCATGGCGACGGCTTCCGCAGCCCGATCGAGACTGTATCGGTCCGTCACATGCGGGTCGACGAGACCGTACTGGGCGACGCCGGTGATCTTCTCGAGCCCTTCACGCGTGCGCACCACCGCTACGCCACCGAGTTGCTGCACGGTGGTCGGGTCTGCGGTACTGATGATGACGCTCGGGTCTTTGGCGACGACCGCGAGATCACGAAGCGCCTGCCCACCGACCAGGTCGATGAGCACATCAACACCCTCCGGCGCGATGGCACGCACCCGGTCAGCCGCACCATCCCCGGAGGCAACGAACGTCGCACCGGTCGACTCCACCAGTTCCTGCTTCGCGGCACTGGCCACACCGATGACCGTGAACTTGTGCACATTGCCGATCTGCGCCGCCATCAGCCCGACCCCACCTCCGGCGCCAAGAATCAGCATCGTCTGACCAGGTTCCAGCTCGATCTGATGCGTCACGTCATACGCAGTCGCCCCTGCGACAGGCAGTGCTGCAGCGTCAGCAAAGGAAAGCTCTTCGGGCTTCTGGACGGTTTGTGACGCATCCAACACCGTGTGCTTCGCGAACGTTCCCTGTCCTTTGGCCGCGAGGCCGAGCACCATGTCACCGACAGCGAAGTTCTCGACCTCTGCGCCTACGGCGGTGACGACACCGGAGGCCTCTCGGCCCATCGGTGCGGGAAGCGGCCAGTGGGAGCCCATCTGCCCGGCACGGATCTTCCAGTCAGCCGGGTTCACCCCGGCCGCTTTCACCTCGATTGCGAGCTCTCCAGGCCCAGGCGCCGGAGCGGGGCGTTCAACGAGTTCCTGCGTCTCGGGGCCGCCATAGGCGGTGAACACCAGCACTTTCGACATTATCGATTCCTCCTCATTCTCCACGTGAGCGGCACTTACGCGGTTGCCTGTGGTGGAGCGTCTTCGCCCGAAGCCTCTGCCGCATCAGCGAGTTCCTTCGTGGCATAGTCTGCGTCGATTGCGTGCTCCGGAGGTGAATAGACGGTGTAGAGCACCAAGGGCTCATCGCCAGTGTTGCGGAAGTTGTGGCGAGTACCGGCCGGGACAGCGCACAGGTCGCCGGCATCAACGGTGTGCGTCTCGCCGTCAAGGTCGGCCTCTCCGCTGCCTGACACAAAACTCAGCAACTGGTCGGTGGTGTCATGCACTTCGTCGCCGATCTCCCCGCCCACCGGAATCGTCATCGCGACGAGTTGGGAATGCTTTCCCGTCCAGAGCACCTGACGAAAATTCGTGTTTGCTTTCGCGACCTCGTCGATGATGAAGTGCTTCGCTTTCTCGCCGACGCTGAACTGGTTCTCACTCATGTGTGTGTTCCTTTCTTAAGATGGATGTTCGGATGAACTCTGGGCCGTGGCTGGTTCGACCGGGCGGCCTGTTTCATGTGCGGCTCGGGCGCGTTCACTCCTCGACAACGCAGTGGCTCCTTGGGTGTTGCGCAGCAGGCGCATCGCGTTGAGGATTACGATGAGCACCGATCCCTCGTGCACGAGCATGCCGATAGCCATCGTGACACCCCCTGCGAAGACCCCGACGACCAGCACGACAACGGTGATGAGCGCGATCCAGATGTTCTGGCGCATGACGTTCACGGTGCGTTTGGCGAGGCTGATTGCTTCGGGCAGTTTCAAGAGGTTGTCGCCCATCAAGGCAATGTCTGCCGTCTCCACGGCCACCGCTGAGCCCGCTGCACCCATGGCAACACCAATGTCGGCGGTCGCGAGGGCCGGGGCGTCGTTCACGCCGTCGCCCACCATCGCGACCGTGTGCCCCTCGCGCTGCAACCGCGCGACAGCGTCGAGCTTGTCCTCGGGTAGCAACGAAGCATGGATCTCATCGATGTCGACCGCCTCACCGATGGCTTCGGCGACAAGGCGCGTGTCTCCGGTGAGCATCACCACCTTCTGCACCCCGCCAGCGTGCAAGCGCCTGATCATCTCGGGGGCATCCTCGCGGATCGTATCTGCGACACCGATTACGCCAAGCACGCTCTCATCGACCGCGACAATCATCGGGGTCTTGCCTGCCGCCGCCAGTTTGTTCGCAGCCACAGCCGCCCCCGCGTCGTTCACGATCTCGTACTGTTCGAGCAGCGGCACGTTACCGATGAGTACCCGCTTGCCGTGAGCGTCGGCCACGATCCCCTTGCCCACGACCGGTGTGACCGATCCCGGAAGATCCTCGGGGGCCACTCCTTCTTCTCGTGCGGTGTCGAGGATCGGGCGGGCAAGTGGGTGCTCAGACCCTGCTTCTGCGGCGGCTGCCCAGCGAAGCACCTCGCGCCGATCCGCTCCAGGATTGAGCACAACGATGTCGGTGAGTACCGGGCGGCCCTCGGTGAGAGTCCCCGTCTTATCGACTGCGACGGCCGAGATCTTGGCCGAGGTTTCGAGGTACTCGCCGCCCTTGATGAGAATCCCGTTGCGGGCCGAGCGGCCGATTCCCGCTACGATCGCCACGGGAATCGAGATGACGAGCGCGCCCGGGCAACCGATCACGAGCAACGTGAGGCCGAGCACTACGTCACCAGAGATGAGGCCCGCCGCAAGCGCGAGTACCATCACCGCGGGCGTGTACCACTTCGAGAATCGGTCGATGAATGCCTGCGTTTTCGCTTTCGCATCCTGCGCTTCTTCGACACGGTGAATGATGCGCGCGAGCGTCGTGTCGGCTCCGATGCCGGTCGCCATGACCTGTATGAATCCGCCCCGCGAGATCGTGCCCGCAAACACGTGATCTGACTTCGTCTTTTCGACCGGGATCGACTCACCCGTGATCGATGCCTCGTCGATCGCTCCAGTGCCTGACACGACCTGCCCGTCGACGGGAACTTTCGCTCCGTTCTTTACTAGCACGATCTCGCCCATGCGCACCTGATGTGCGGCGATCTCGACCTGCTCACCGTCGCGCATCACGACTGCAACGTCGGGGGCCACCGCGACCAACTCAGCGAGCGCTGCACGGGTCTTGTTCATCGTGCCGGCTTCGAGAGCGTGACCGATCGCGAAGAGGAACGTCACGGCGGCAGCTTCCCAGAAGTTGCCGATGAGTGTCGCGCCGATCGCTGCAATCGATACGAGCAGGTCGATACTGATGAACTTTACGAGCAGTGCCCGGACGGCCTTCACGACGATTCCGTACCCCGCGACAATTGCTGCGGCGAGCATGAACGCGTTCGCAAGGGTAAACACATGACCAGAACCGTGGGCGTGTTCGCCAGCGTCGATCCACCATTGCGGACCGACCGTGACGTTCCAGCTGCCGCCGAAGAGCTTTTCGACGCCGAACGACACGAGAATGAGGAGGCCCGAGACAACGGGAATGAACCAGTTGCCATACCGCCACTTACGGAACGCGTTCACGAATGTGCCGCCTTTCGAATTGGTGAACTTAGTGCGTTAGGAGCCGTTTGGCTAGAACGCGGAGGCCTTCGACTTATAGCCGGCCTTATCGACAGCAGCAATGAGATCGTCGACGGAACTTCTTGTCTCATCGTGGTCGATCTCAACGCGACCCGAGGCGAAGTGCACCGTCACGTTCTCGACGCCATCGAGCTTGCCGACCTGCTTCTCGATCTTGGTCACGCACGACGGGCACGAGAAACCCTCGGCGCGCAGCAGAGTGTGGGTGGTGTCAGTAGCGTTCGCCATGATGAGTCCTTTCGCTTCACCCCGAAACGGGGATCGACCAGGAGGTTCCTGGCCTTCACGACCCAGACTATTGTGTTGACAGAGCCTCAGCCTTGACCTAGATCAAGTCGTGCTCGGAGCTCCTCTCTGTGGCTCACCAGCTACTTGGGTGCCGTGAGTCGCTTCTTGGTTGATCTGCTGGGCGCCATGAAGGTCTACAAGACCGAACTGATCCGTCAGCAAGGCCCTGGCGGACGGTCGAGCAGGTCGAGCTTGCGACCCTCGAATACGTGTGGTGGTGGAACCATGAGCGGCTCCACGGGGAATTCGATATGCGTACTCCGATCGAGGTCGAACAGGCGTACTACGCTGAAACCGAGACGCTTCTGTCACCGACCGGCTGACAGGGAAACCGGTCGGAACAAGAGCCAGGCCAATTCAATTGTGCCCAAAGAAGTCTGGTACCAGGTACAGGCCGTGCTCGACGCACACAAATCCGCGGCTGATGCCACGCAGGTGCATGACCACTACCTGAAAGGCACCGTCTACTGCGGTCAGTGCGGCGAGCGGCTGATCATCACGAACGCGAAGAACCGGCACGGCAACGTCTACCCGTACTTCGTGTGCTCGGGTAGGCACTCTGGCAAGACCGAGTGCACAAGGCAAGCCATGCTTATCGAAGATGTCGAGCGGCTCATCGAGAAGTACTACGAGATGATCGAAGTGTCACCCGGGATGCGGCAAGACCTCGCTGGAAAGATCCACGCAGACTTCGACCTGCTCATGGCGAACGAGACAAAAGAACTCTCGCGACTCACAAGCGAACGGGACCGGCTCGATGAAGAACGGATGAAGCTGTTGCAGGCCCACTATTCGGGTGCGGTTCCGATCGACCTGTTGAAGCAGGAACAGGATCGCATCGCAGATCAGATCGGAGACATTCAGCACCGAATCGAAGCGCATCACGATGAATATGCGTCAGCGAGAGCAAACCTCGACGACTCGCTCGGGCTGCTTGCCAACATCGTCAGCGTGTATGAGCGTGCCGATGACGCAAACCGGCGACTGTGCAATCAGGCGTTCTTCCACCGGATCTTCATCGAGGAAGACGGGGATGTCCGTGTCGAATACGAACGCCCCTTCGGTTCACTCTGCGATACCGAGGAGCAGATGAACGCTCTGAACTGGGCCGCGGAAGCGAAGAAGAAGGGAGAGGTTCAGACCGGACAAAGAGTGGTTACTCTTGTCGAGGGTTTGAACCTCTCCCATTTGGGGTGAGTAACGGGGCTTGAACCCGCGACCCCCGCGACCACAACGCGGTGCTCTACCAGCTGAGCTATACCCACCATGTGCCCGCCGCAGCAGGCAACTCCACGAGTCTATTACATGTTCGGGGTGAACTCCGAAACGACGCGTGCGGACACGCTGCGCGCCTCATCGGAGGTCGGTCCCGGCTCGGCGACGAACACCGCATCACGGTAGTACTGCAGCTCGCGGATCGACTCCAGGATGTCGGCGAGGGCTCGGTGACCGCCGTTCTTCTCCGGCGCCTGGAAGAACACTCGCGGGTACCAGCGTCGGGAGAGCTCCTTCACGCTGGAGACGTCGACGTTTCGGTAATGCAAGTACTGGTCGATGCGCTGCATGTACTTCGCGAGGAACATCCGGTCGGTGCCGATCGTGTTCCCCGCCAGCGGTGCCTTGCCTTCGAGGGGAACGAATCTCTTGATGTACTCGAGAGTCTTCTCCTCGGCCTCGGCGAGCGGCACCCCGTTCGGGATCTCCTCGATCAGACCGGAGGTGCGGTGCATGTTCGTCACGAATTCGTTCATGTTCGACAGCGCTGCGTCGCTCGGCTTGATCACGATCTGGAAGCCCGGATCCAGCGGTCGGAGCTCGAAGTCGGTGACGACGACGGCGATCTCAACCAGTTCGTCGACCGAGAGATCGAGTCCCGTCATCTCGCAGTCGATCCAGACGAGTCGATCATTCTCAGACGCAGAAACCATGCGTCGATCCTATCGAGGAGGCAGACACCCCCGCCGTTACACGGCCGTGAACGTCCCCCAGGCACGATTCGAACGTGCGACCGGCGACTTAGAAGATCGATGCTCTTCCGCTGAGCTACTGGGGGTCGGCCTCCATGTTACCCGGTGACGCGCATGTGGTTGCGTTCGCGGTGCAGCGCCTGCAGTTCCTTGAGACGCGCGCCTGTGCTGGGCATTGTGGTGGCTCCTTCAGTACCGTAGCGCGGCCACGGCATCGTCGGCTTCCCAGAACTCACCGACCAGAAGGAAGCGGCCAGATGCCAGCTGCAGACGCTCGGCACGGTAGCGGATGCCGAGCGGATCGGCGACGACGCGCAGATGCCCGCGGATCGTGCCGTGTGCGTCGACGACACGCCAGAGATGGTCGCCGGCGCGCTCGAGTCGTTCCGGCCCCTTCCGCAGGGCGGGAGTCTTCCAGCGCAGCGAGGGCAGTGTTTCGGACATCGTGTTCATGAGGACTCCTTTCCTTATTCGAACATAAGGACGGCCACCGACATCGGCTCCCGTAGAATCGAGCGCATGCCCGCAACCTCGCCGTACGCCGACCGACTGGGCGCGATTCCCGTAGAGCGACGCGAGGTGACGGTGCTGGGATCGCGCACCGCATACTGGGTCTACGGGTCGGATGACGAGACAGCCCCCACGCTGATCGCCGTCCACGGCTTCCGCGGCGAGCACCATGGACTGGAGCCCGTCGTGGCGTACCTGCCGGATGTGCGAGTGATCTCGCCCGATCTCCCCGGCTTCGGAGAGACCGCTCCGGTTCCCGGCCGGGAGCACGACCTGGGACTGTACTCCGGCTGGCTCTCGGAGTTCGCAGAGGCTGTGGCCCCGGATGCCGTCATCCTTGGTCACTCTTTCGGATCCATCGTCGCTGCAGCGGCGGTCGCGGGCGGGCTGCAGACACCCCGACTGATCTTGATCAACCCCATCGGCGCGCCAGCGCTGCAGGGGCCGAAGGGCGTTCTCACCCGGCTCGCCGTGCTTTACTACGCGCTCGGAGCACGGCTGCCCGAACGGCTCGGCACTGCACTGCTGCGCAATCCGCTCGTCGTCCGCATCATGAGCATCGCCATGGCCAAGACGAAGGATCCGGCGCTGCGGCGCTACATCCACGACCAGCACGACACCTATTTCTCCCGCTTCGCAGATCGCGATGTGCTGCACGACGCCTTCGTCACGAGCGTTTCCCACGACGTGCGGGCGTTCGCAGGGGTGATTGACACCCCGACACTGCTCATCGCGGCTCAGCGTGACGACATCACGCCGATCGAGGCCGAGCGGCGTCTGGCGATGATGTTCCCCGAGGCCCAGCTCGTCGAGATCGCCGACGTCGGGCACCTTATCCACTACGAGACGCCCGCCGAGGCGGCCGGTGCGATTCGGCGCTTCCTCAGGCTTCCCGCCGTGCGAGGCCGATGAGCCCTGCGACGCGGAACGGGATCACCTCTCCCATCGCGAGTGAGGTCTCGGTGCGCTCGACGCCCTCGATCGACAGGATCCGGGCGTCCGTGTCGAACAGGTGACGGGCGTCACGGCAGGCCACCCGAGCGAGCAGGTCGATCGAACCGCTCAGTCCGTGCGCCTGAACGATCTCCGGCACACGGGCGAGCTCCGCGATGATCCGCGGCAGCTCGGTCTGCCGCAGGCCGATGCTGATGAACGCCTGCAGCGGAAAGCCGAGCACCTCCATCGAGAACGAGCGTTCGTACGATTCGAATACGCCGGTCTGCTCCAGTCGCGCCATCCGGGCCTGGATCGTGTTGCGGGAGAGTCGCAGCCGTTCGGCCAGTGCCACGACCGTGGTGCGCGGATCCTCCGCGAGCGCCGTGAGCAGTTCGAGGTCGACGCGATCAAGAGAGGGCATAGTGCCACACGGTATCAGGGTCTTCGGGGCGGATTCTGCGCAACATGCTCAAGGCTCGCAGACATGCTTGAGCGACGTGTCAGGTCGACGTACCCTTCAGATAGGCCGACGAAGCCGTCGGAGCAGCCGTGCATGCCCCACAAGGGCCCCACGTCAGGAGGACGCCGATGTCACCGCATATCTCACCGATCACAGACACGCAGAGCGATCTCGAGCTCATCGAGCGCATCATCGCTCCGGACGGCACGCGGATGCCGAATCCACAGCTCGATCGCTATGTCGAGGACCTCGACTTCTCGCTGCTGCGAGATCTGCACCGGGACATGGTCGTGCTGCGGCGCATCGATGCCGAAGGCGTCGCGCTGCAGCGTCAGGGGCAGCTCGGGTTGTGGGCACCGTGCAACGGCCAGGAGGCTGCCCAGATCGGCACCGGCCGCGCGCTGGAGGCGCGCGACTTCGTGTTCCCGAGCTATCGCGAGACCGGCGTCATGTACAGCCGCGGCGCGCAACCGGGCGACTACGTGCGCATGTGGCGCGGCGAAGAGGGCGCGGCTTACGACCCCGCCGAACTGCGGATCGCACCGCTGCAGATCATCATCGGTGCGCAGACCCTGCATGCGGTCGGCTACGCCATGGGCATCCAGCACGACGGTGCGGATGAGGTGGCGGTCACTTACTTCGGCGATGGCGCCACCAGCCAGGGCGATGTCAACGAAGCGATGATCTTCGCCTCGTCGTACCGCGCGCCGGTGGTGTTCGTCTGTCAGAACAACCACTGGGCGATCTCGGAGCCGGTCGGGTTGCAGTCGCAGTTCCCCTCGCGGGCCGCGCCCCCGGCTTCGGCATCCCGAGCCTGCGCGTCGACGGCAATGACGTGGTCGCCTGCCTGGCCGCCATGCGCTGGGCGCTCGACCACGCGCGTTCCGGCAAGGGCCCCGCCTATCTCGAGGCGGTGACCTACCGGATGGGTCCGCACACCACCGCAGACGACCCCAAGCGCTACCGGGACGACGCCGAGCTGGAGCAGTGGCGACGACGTGACCCGATCACGCGTCTGGAAGCCCACCTGCGTGCGGCCGGTGAGCTGCCGCAGGAACACCTCGACGCCGTACAGGCGCAGGCCGACGAGATGGCACGGCAGATGCGCGCCACGTGCCTGGGAATGAAGACCCGGCCGGCGCTCGCGGTCTTCGACGGCGTCTATGCCGAGCCGCACTCCGGGCTGGAGCGGGAGCGCGACGAGTACGCCGCGTATCTGGCGACCTTCGAGGAGGCGTGAGATGACGCAGCTGACACTGGGCAAGGCGCTGAACGCCGGCCTGCGCCAGGCCATGCGGGACGACGACAAGGTCGTGCTGATGGGCGAGGACATCGGGAAGCTCGGCGGGGTCTTCCGGATCACCGACGGACTGCTCGACGAGTTCGGCGCGAAGCGCGTGATCGATACCCCGCTGGCGGAGTCCGGCATCGTCGGCACCGCCGTCGGTCTCGCGTTCCGCGGGTATCGTCCTGTGATCGAGATCCAGTTCGACGGCTTCATCTACCCGGGCTTCGATCAGATCGTGTCACAGGTCGCCAAGCTGCACTACCGCACCCAGGGCCGGGTGAAGATGCCCATCACCATCCGTGTGCCCTGGGCCGGCGGCATCGGCGCAGCCGAGCACCACTCGGAGTCTCCTGAGGCGTACTTCGTGCACACTGCGGGGCTGCGCGTGATCGCCGTGTCCAACCCGCAGGATGCCTATCGCTGCCTGCGCCAGGCCATTGCGAGCGACGACCCGGTGCTGTTCTTCGAGCCGAAGCGGCTGTACCACCACAAGGGAGAGGTGGACCTCGACGCGCCGCTCGCCGACGCTCCGCCCATGGGGCTGGCGCACGTCGTGCGCAGTGGGTCCGATGCCACGCTGATCACCTACGGGGCGATGGTGCGCACGGCGCTGGATGCGGCCGAAGCGGCGGAGGACGAAGGCATCTCGCTGGAGGTCATCGACCTGCGCTCCCTCTCGCCGGTGGACTACGAGACGGTGTCGGCATCCGTCCGCCGCACCGGCCGCGTCGTGGTCGCGCATGAGGCGTCGCGCGAGGCAGGGGTGGCCGCCGAGGTGATCGCCAGCATCACGGAGTTCTGCTTCGAGTACCTGGAGGCCGCACCGGTGCGCGTCACCGGGCACGACATCCCGTACCCGCCCGCGAAGCTGGAGAAGTTCCACCTGCCCGACCTGGATCGCATTCTGGATGCCGTCGACCGCGTACTGGATCGCCCGAACAGCGTCAGCGATCTGAGGGGAGTTCAGCTGTGATCACGGAGTTCCATCTTCCTGACCTCGGCGAGGGGCTCACCGAGGCCGAAGTGGTGCAGTGGCTGGTCAAGCCCGGCGACCCGGTGGCGCTCAACCAGACCGTCGCCGAGATGGAGACGGCCAAAGCGGTTGTCGAACTGCCCTCGCCATACGAGGGCACGGTATCGACGCTGCATGCCGAGGCGGGCGACACGGTCGCCGTGGGCGCTCCGCTGATCGCCTTCGACGTCGCCGGTGACGAGCCGGAGGGCGACGAGCCGGCATCGGATGCCGAGGAGAAGACCGAGCCGAACCTGGTCGGCTACGGTGCCGCTCCCGCCTCCAGTGGGCGTCCTGCGCGCAGGGCGCGACGCGGCACGGCGGCGACCTCCTCCGCCGCTGCGGCGGAGGCTGCGGTGATCGAAGCCGCCCCGCATGACGCGCTGCCGCCGAGCGAGGCCGAGCCGGTGACGGGGGAGAGGCCCCGCTCGACGCCTCCGGTGCGCGCTTACGCCAAGCGGCTCGGGGTGGATCTGGTGCTCGTGGCCGCCGAGGTGGGCGATCGTGTGATCACGCGATCCGATGTCGACGCCTATGCTGAGCGCATCGGCGCAACCGGCTCAGCGACCACGACTGCGAGCGGCGGTGAGACCACGGACGCACCGCGTACCGCATCCGCTCCTCCTGGCGGGGAGCGCGCGCAGACGCGGATCCCGATCAGGGGCGTGCGCAAGCACACCGCGCAGGCCATGGTGCGCAGCGCCTTCACCGCACCGCATGTCACCACCTTCCACACCGTCGACGTCACGGCGACCATGGACCTCATCGAGCAGCTGCGCGCCGACAAGGCACTGGCCGATCACCGCATCGGGCCGCTGGTGATGATCGCCAAGGCGGTGTGCCTGGCTCTCGGCCGCAATCCCTCGCTGAATGCGACCTGGGACGAAGACGCGGGCGAGATCGTCGAGAACCACTTCGTGGATCTCGGGATCGCAGCGGCCACCGAGCGTGGCCTGATCGTGCCGATCATCCGCGACGCGGAGAGGCTGTCGCTCACCGGGATGGCGGACGCGCTCACCCGGCTCACGCAGACGGCCCGGTCCGGGAAGACCAGCCCGGCCGAGCTCGCGGGCGGCACCTTCTCGATCACGAACATCGGCGTGTTCGGCATCGATGCGGGAACCCCGATCCTTCCGCCCGGGCAGTCGGGGATCCTCGCCGTCGGAGCCGTGCGTCGTCAGCCGTGGGAGTATCGGGGCGAGATCGCGCTGCGGCAGATGATGACGCTGAGCGTGTCGTTCGATCACCGGCTGGTCGACGGCGCCGAGGGCTCGCGTTTCCTGAAGGATGTCGCCGATCTGCTCGAGCAGCCCGGCCGCGCGATGCTGTACTGACCGGCTCTGCTGGCGACTCAGCTCTCGGCGAGCAGCGCCGCGAGCGCCATCGCCGAGAGCAGATGCGCGGTATCGACCCGTGCGCGTACCGCCGCGCTCGTGCTGTGCGGGGTGGAGTTCAGCAGGCCGAAGCACGCCTGCACACGCAGGCGCAGCGCATCGCGATCCTCGTCGACCAGCGTGGAGAGCGCGTCGATCCACAGCTCGATGTACGCTCGCTGCAGCCGGCGCACGTCGGATCGCCCTTCGTCGCTGAGGTGGGCCAGATCGCGGTCCTGTACGCGGATGACAGGAGCGTTGCCGATCGCGAACTCGACGTGGAAGGCCACGAGTGCCCGCATCCGCTCCACCCCAGGGTCGGTGCGGGATGCCACGTCCAGTCCGCCGGCGACGAGGCGCTCGCTCACGCCGATCAGCAGCGCACCCAGCAGCGCCTGCTTGCCGGCGAAATGACGGTACACGGCCGGACCTGAGACACCCACAGCCGACCCGATCTCCTCAAGGCTCACGCCCGAGTACCCTCGGGCGCCGAACAGCTCGGCGGCTGCGACGAGGATCGCATCGGTGCGTTCTGCCTTCGCCCGATCACGGGCCGTTCCTAGCGTTGTCATTTCGGTTAATCCTCGCTAACCTGAATTGTCGGGTTAGTGAACACTAACCAATCCGAAGCGAAATATCAGCTTCCCTGTGAGTCGAGGAGGACCCACGATGGCTCTCACCCAGCAGGAATTGGCCGATGAGCTGCGGGAGAACCTCGCAGAGGCCGCCCTCGGCGGCCCCGAGCGGTCACGGGAACGGCACGTATCGCGAGGCAAGATGCTGCCGCGCGATCGGGTCACCCGGCTGCTGGACGAGGGGAGCCCCTTCATCGAGATCGCCCCGCTCGCCGCATCCGGCATGTACGGCGGCGCCGCCCCGGGGGCGGGGGTGATCGCCGGGATCGGGCTGGTGCACGGACGCCACGTGATGGTCGTCTGCAACGATCCGACCGTCAAGGGCGGCACGTACTTTCCGCTGACGGTCAAGAAGCACCTGCGTGCGCAGGAGATCGCGCTGGAGAACCGCCTTCCCTGTCTGTACCTCGTCGACTCCGGAGGCGCGTTCCTGCCCATGCAGGACGAGGTCTTTCCCGATCGCGACCACTTCGGCCGGATCTTCTACAACCAGGCGCGCATGTCGGCCGAGGGCATCCCGCAGCTCGCCGCCGTGCTCGGCTCCTGCACCGCGGGCGGCGCCTACGTGCCGGCGATGAGCGATGAGACGGTGATTGTCCGCAATCAGGGCACGATCTTCCTCGGCGGCCCGCCGCTGGTGAAAGCGGCGATCGGAGAGGTGGTCACCGCCGAGGAGCTCGGCGGGGAGAGCTGCACGCGCGCCGCTCGGGTGTTGTCGACCACCTCGCCGAAGACGACGAGCACGCTCTCGAGATCCTGCGCGACATCGTCGCGACCCTGCCGCGGCCCGCAGCGCCCGCCTGGCAGGTGACGGCTTCGCGCCCGCCCGCGCAGACCGGGAGCCTCTACGACGTCGTCCCGGTCGATGTGAACGCCGCGTACGACGTGCACGAGGTGATCGACCGGCTCATCGATGCCGACAGCTTCTCGGAGTTCAAACGCGAATACGGCACGACGCTGGTCACGGGCTTCGCCGTGCTGCACGGACATCCGATCGGCATCGTCGCCAACAACGGCGTGCTGTTCAGCGAGTCCGCGCTCAAGGGCGCCCACTTCATCGAGCTGTGCGACCAGCGCGGCATCCCGCTGCTGTTCCTGCAGAACATCACCGGCTTCATGGTCGGGACGGATGCCGAGGCCGGCGGGATCGCGAAAGACGGCGCGAAGATGGTCACCGCTGTGGCGACCACGCGCGTCCCGAAGCTGACCGTGCTCATCGGCGGCTCCTTCGGCGCGGGCAACTACTCCATGTGCGGCCGCGCGTACTCGCCGCACTTCCTGTGGAGCTGGCCCGCGAGCAGGATCTCGGTCATGGGAGGCACTCAGGCGGCATCCGTGCTGGCGACCGTGAAGGAGGACCAGCTCGCGGCGCGGGATGAGTCCTGGACGCCGCAGGAGCGTGCCGAGTTCGAAGAGCCGATCCGCGCGCAGTACGAGCAGCAGGGCGAGCCGTACTATGCCACCGCACGGCTCTGGGACGACGGCATCGTCGACCCCGACCAGACCCGCGATCTGCTCGGCCTCGCTCTCGACGTGATCTCCCGCAGACCCCTCCCCGAACCCCGCTTCGGCCTCTTCCGGATGTGATGCAGATGAAGATGTTCGACACCGTGCTCGTCGCCAATCGCGGCGAGATCGCCCGCCGCATCATCCGCACGCTTCACGCCCTCGGCATCCGCAGCGTGGCCGTCTACAGCGATGCGGATGCCGACGCACCGCATGTGCACGAGGCCGATGAGGCCGTGCACATCGGCGCGGCGCCCGCCGCCGACTCGTACCTGCGGGTGGATGCCATCATCGAGGCGGCCCGCCGGACCGGTGCCCAGGCCATCCACCCAGGCTACGGGTTCCTCTCCGAGAGCGTCGCGCTCGCGCGGGCCTGCGCCGAAGCCGGGATCGTGTTCGTCGGCCCCGGCACCCGGGCACTGGAGATCATGGGCGACAAGGCGCGGGCGCGCGACCACGTCGCCGGGCACGGCGTCCCGGTGGTGCCCGGCTTCAATGCCGCGGACGGGGACGACGAGCAGATCCGCGCGCAGGCCGACGCGGTCGGCTATCCGCTGCTGGTCAAGCCCAGCGCCGGCGGCGGAGGCAAGGGCATGGAGGTCGTGCGCTCGGGTGCGGAACTGCAGGCGGCGCTGCAGACGGCGCGGCGTGTGGCGACAGCCGCGTTCGGCGACGACTCGCTGGTGCTCGAGAGGCTCGTGCAGCGCCCCCGGCACATCGAGGTCCAGGTGTTCGGAGACACGCACGGCACAGTCATCGCGCTGGGGGAGCGGGAGTGCACCCTGCAGCGCCGGCACCAGAAGGTGATCGAGGAGGCTCCCGCCGCGAACCTTCCGGAGGGCGTGCGCGAGCGCCTGCTGCAGGCGGCCGTCGCGGCGGCACAGAGCGTCGAGTACGTCGGTGCGGGAACCGTCGAGTTCCTCGTGGAAGCCGACTCCGTCGACGACTTCTTCTTCATCGAGATGAACACCCGGCTGCAGGTCGAGCACCCGGTGACCGAGGAGGTGACCCGGCTGGATCTGGTCGCCCTCCAGCTGCAGGTCGCGGCGGGGGTGCGCTGCCCGATCCGCCGCAGGTGCGCGGACATGCCGTGGAGGCACGGGTGTACGCCGAGTCGCCCGAGCGCGGCTTCCTGCCCTCGACCGGGCGCGTGCTGCGTTTCGACGCCCCCCGTGGCGTGCGCGTGGACGCCGCCGTGCAGAGCGGGTCGGAGGTCACCGGGTTCTACGACCCGATGATCGCCAAGATCATCGCCTTCGGGCCCGACCGCGAGACCGCACTGCATCGGCTGGACGATGCGCTGGCCCGCACCGTCGTACTGGGTGTCGACACCAACCTCGCCTTCCTGCGCAGCCTCTGCGGCCAGGAGCGCGTCATCGCGGGCGATCTGGACACCGGACTGATCGAGACCATGCTGCCGATGGCCGCGCCGCAGCCATCTGAGCGGATGCTGGCCGCAGCCGCAGCGACTACACCCGCACAGGAGGGCCCCCGGGTGGGAGAAGCCTGGCACACGCTGCCGGGCTGGCGTCTGGGCGGCTCCTCCGTCATGACATCCACGGCGTTCCTCACCGACGATGACGAGGTCGTGCAGATCGGGCTGGCAGCGGCGAATGAGACCGCGCCGGCAGTGACGGCGCCGGGCGAGACCGCGCTGGGTGGTACGGCGGCCGCGATCGACAGGGACGGTGCCGTGTGGGTGTCGGAGCAGGGCGTGACGATGCGGCTGCGTCCGCTGTCACGGCGTGCGCGCATGCAGCGCCGGCTCGATGCGCGCGCCACAGCCGCCGGACCGCGCGACCCCGAGGGGCGAGCACCGATGCCCGGCTCCGTGGTCGCGGTGCATGTCGCCGAGGGCGACACCGTGCGCGAAGGGGAGCCGCTCGTGTCGATCGAGGCGATGAAGATGGAGCATCCGGTGCTCGCGCCGCACGACGGCACGGTGCATCTGCTGGTCGCACTCGGCGACCAGGTGCGGCGCGACCAACCCGTCGCCCGCGTCAGCGAACAGGAGGAAGCATGACCGACGACCTCAGCAGCATCGGCCTCGACGAGGACCAGCGTGAACTCGCAAGCCTCGTGCGCGAGTTCGCCGAGCAGGTGGTGGCGCCCCAGGCGTACGAGGCTTACCGCTCGCACACCCTGAACCTGGATGTGGTGCGTCAGATGGGCGAGCTCGGTCTGTTCGGGCTGCCCTTCCCGGAGGAGTACGGCGGGCAGGGGGTGACTACCTCGCCCTGGGCCTCGCGATCGAGGCCCTCGCACGGGTCGATCAGTCCATTGCGATCACCCTGGAGGCAGGAGTGAGCCTGGGGGCGATGCCGATCCACAGGTTCGGCACCGAGGAGCAGAAGCAGGAGTACCTGCCGTCGCTGCTGAGCGGCGAGCACCTCGCCGGATTCGGGCTGACCGAACCCGAGGCCGGAAGCGATGCCGGCGCCACCCGTACCACCGCGCACCTGGATGGCGAGGAGTGGGTGATCGATGGCACCAAGCAGTTCATCACCAACTCCGGAACCGACATCACACGGTTCGTCACGGTGACCGCCGTCACGGGCCAGCGTGAAGGACGCAAGGAGATCTCCACCATCATCGTGCCCAACGGCACGCCCGGGTTCACCGTGGAGCCCGCCTACGACAAGGTGGGCTGGAACGCCTCAGACACGCATCCGCTCACCCTGCAGGGCGTACGGGTACCGAAGGGGAACCTGCTCGGCGAACGCGGCAGCGGCTTCCGCAGCTTCCTGAGCATCCTCGACGAGGGACGCATCGCCATCTCGGCCCTCGCGACCGGCGCGGCGGAGGGATGCCTGGAGGCCGCCGTCGACTATGCGCAGCAGCGCACGGTGTTCGGCGCCGCGCTGAGCACCCGTCAGAACGCGCAGTTCACCCTGGCGCGCATGCGCGCCCGCGTCCACACGGCACGGCTCGCGTGGCACCACGCAGCGCGTCTGCGCGATGCAGGCAGGCCGTTCGCCGAGGAGGCCGCGATCGCCAAGCTCGTCTCCGGCGAAGCGGCGATGGACAACGCCCGCGACGCCACGCAGATCTTCGGTGGCAACGGGTTCATGAACGAGTACGCCGTCGGCAGGCACTACCGCGACTCGAAGATCCTCGAGATCGGCGAGGGCACCACCGAGGTGCAGCTGCTGGTGATCGCACGCTCGCTGGGTCTTGCAGGCTAAGGTGCGATCATGACCGACATCCTCCAGCGCGGGCTGTACTTCGAGGAGTTCGAGCTCGGCGCGCGGTATCTGCACCGTCCCGGACGTACCGCTACCGAGGCCGATAATGTGCTGTTCACCACGCTCACTATGAACGCGCAGGCGCTGCACCTGGATGCTGCGTACGCCGACGGACAGGAGCCCTTCGGGCAGCGCCTGATGAACTCGATGTGGACGCTGTCGACCATGGTCGGCTCCTCGGTGGCGCAGCTGACGCAGGGCACGCTTGTCGCCCAGCTGGGTCTCAGCGACATCTCTTTTCCGCATCCGGTGTTCCACGGCGATACGCTCTACACCGAGAGCGTGATCACCGACAAGCGGCTGTCCGCGTCGCGACCGGGGCAGGGGATCTGCACGATCGCGCACACCGGTCGCAACCAAGACGGGGTGGTGGTCGCGACAGCCACACGCGTCGCGCTGATGCGATGTATGCCGGAAGGGGAATGATGGATTTCGCGCTCGGACCCGCACTGCTGTTCTGCCCCGCCGACCGCCCCGAACGCTTCGCCGGCGCAGTCGCCAAGGCCGACGCCGTCATCGTCGACCTCGAGGACGCGGTGCTGCCCGCCGCGAAGTCACAGGCCAGGGAGAATCTGCTCACTGCAGACCTCGACCCCGCCCGCGTGATCGTCCGGGTGAACGACCCGGCGTCGGCGGAGTTCACCGCCGATCTCGATGCGGTGGCGCGCACGCCGTTCCGCACGGTCATGGTCGCCAAGACCGAGCACGCCGGCTCGCTGGACGTCTTCGACGAGATCTACGACCTGATCGCACTGTGCGAGACCGCTGCAGGTGTGCTGCACGCGGCGCAGATCGCCGCCCATCCTCGGGTGGCGGCACTGATGTGGGGCGCCGAGGACCTCGTCGCGTCGATCGGCGGCACGGCGAGTCGGTTCCCGGATGGTCGGTATCGGGACCTCGCCCGGCAGGCCCGTGCATCCGTCCTCCTTGCCGCCGCCGCGCACGGAAAGGTGGCCATCGATGCCGTACACCTCGACATCGACGACGAGGAGGGGCTGGCGGCCGAGGCCGAGGATGCTGCGGCATCCGGCTTCGTTGCGACAGCCTGCATCCATCCGAAGCAGGTCGCGGCCATCCGCGCGGCGTACCGACCTTCCGCGGAGATGGTGAACTGGGCGCGAGAGGTTCTGGCCGCCGCAGAAGGCGAGCGGGGTGTGTTCCGCTACGACGGGCGGATGGTCGACGAGCCGGTGCTGCGGCATGCCAGAGCGGTGCTCGCCAGGGCGTGAGCCGTACCGCTGACGCGCGCGTCAGCTCGTGATCGACTCGAGCAGGCGCAGCGTGCCGCGCTCAGCGAGGAAGCGGTGCACCGACCCGTTGCGCAGCGCCTCGCCCTCGCGCGGCAGCGTTCCGCCCGAGGCATGCAGCAGCAGGGCGCGGATGACGCCGCCGTGTGTGACCACGACGATCGACTCGGCGTTCGGTGTGGAGCGCCGGCGGGCTTCACGCGCGATGCGGTCGAGGGCGTCCAGCGCGCGGTCGCGCACCTGCTCGAGAGTCTCCGCACCGGGCACCTCGGAGTGCCAGCCGCCGTACCGGGTGATGTACTCGTCGACCTCGATGCCTTCGGCGACGCCGAACTCCCGCTCCCGCATACCGCGGGTGATCGCCGGTGCCGGCAGGCCCAGGTGCGTGGCGATGATGCTCGCGGTCTCCCGTGCGCGCACCAGCGGACTGGCATAGACGGCGTGGTGCGTGCTGCCTTCCAGGGCCTGTGCGGCGACCAGCGCGTCTGAGCGCCCGGTGTCGTTCAGGGGGATGTCGGTGGCACCCTGGATGCGTCGCGCCAGGTTCCAATCGGTCTGGCCGTGGCGCACGAGAGAGATGAGTGTCACAGCTCGAGCCTACGCGAGCAGATCTGCGAGACCGCTCAGCACGGGTGAGGTGCCGCCGGCGATCACGGTGTCGGCCCACGCATCCGCCCGCGTGGGCTCGTGGTTGACGATCACGAGAGGGATACCGCCGCGGCGTGCGCGCTCGATGATGCGGATGCCGGAGTTCACTGCGAGCGAGGTTCCCGCGACGAGGAGCGCGTCGGCGGCATTCACGACGGATTCCGCGGCGCGGAATCGCGCGGCCGGGACGAACTCCCCGAAGAACACCACCTCGGGTTTGAGCATGCCTCCGCAGAGTGTGCACACCGGGATGACGAACCCCTCGATGCTCGCTGGGGTCACGTCTCCATCCGGGTTCAGCTTGATGCTCTCGGGCGAGCGCACCCACGGATTCAGCTCCTCGAGCCGCTCGGCGACCGCACGCCGGTCGAACACCTGCCCGCAGTGCAGACAGAGCACCCGGTGCATCGTGCCATGGATCTCGACGACGCGAGTGCTGCCGGCGCGAAGATGCAGTCCGTCCACGTTCTGCGTGACGATGCCGTGCACGCTTCCGGCGCGTTCGAGGCGTGCCAGGGCGAGATGACCGTCGTTGGGGGCGGGGAGGTGAAGGCTCGCCACCCGAGATGGCCGCCCAGCCAGTAGCGCCGGCGTGCGGCCTCGTCGGCGAGGTAGGTCTGAATGGTCATCGGATTCGCGCGGGTCTGCGCGCCGACGCCGCGGTAGGCGGGGATTCCGGAATCGGTGGAGATTCCGGCACCGGTGAGAACGGCCACGCGGCGTCCGTCGAGCAGCGCCGCCGCACGTTCGAGTCCGCCGCGCAGGTCACGACCCTGATCGGATGTGTCGCCCCCGCTGTAACCCCGCACGATCCGCAGTCTATGACGTTCCGGCTCGTCCAGCCGGTGCCGTACCTGTCAGAGTGGATGGCATGCACGTGCAGCGCGTCGAAGACGCATCCGATCCACGTCTGGACGATTACCGATCGCTGACCGATACGACGTTGCGCCGCAGGACGGAGCCGGTCGGCGGACTGTACATGGCGGAGTCGGCGAAGGTCATCGCGCGTGCTGTGCAGGCCGGGCACCGCCCGCGCTCGGTGCTCACCCAGGAGAAGTGGTTGGATGCCGTGCAGCAGGCTCTCGGCGGGGTGCCGGCGCCCGTGTACGTGGCATCCGCGGAGATCGCCGAACAGGTCACCGGCTTCGCCATTCATCGCGGACCGCTGGCCGCGATGCATCGCCCGGCGGAGCCTGCGCTCACAGACGTGCTTCGCGGCGCACGCCTGGTGCTGATCCTCGAGGACATCACCGATCACACCAATGTCGGAGCGGCATTCCGGGCGGCGGCGGGCCTCGGCGCCGACGCCGTGCTGGTCACCCCGCGCTGCGCGGATCCGCTGTACCGCCGCAGTGTGCGGGTGAGCATGGGAACGGTGTTCCAGGTGCCGTGGACGAGGATCGGGGAGTGGGCGGATGCCGGCCCGGCGCTGCGCGGACTCGGCTTCGAGCTCGCGGCCCTCGCCCTCAGCGACGGGGCGATCGCACTGGACGCCTACGCCGCAGCCCGACCGGAGCGCGTCGCCGTGCTGATGGGAACCGAGGGAGACGGTCTGACCTCGCAGGCCATCGCGGCCGCGGACAGCGTCGTGACCATTCCGATGCGCGGCGGAGTCGATTCGCTGAACGTGGCATCCGCAGCGGCCGTCGCCCTGTGGGCGCTGACCCGCGACGGAGTTCTCGACCGCTGAGCGAGCCGGACGCGATCGAGCCGGCCGGCGCGCGGATCAGCTCTCGGCGTCGGTCTCCGCCTCGCGCAGCCGGATCGGTGAGGCATCGGGGCGCTTGGCCGCGATGTTGTCGCCCGAGGACTGGTGTCGCAGCCGGCGCAGCACCCAGGGAACCAGGTGCTCGCGGGCCCAGCCGATGTCCTCCGCACGTGCTTCGCGCCAGGTGCGCACCGGCACCGGATCGGGGTGCATGGCCTGCAGATCGTTAGGCACGTTCAGCGCACGCAGCACCATCCGCGCCACCTCGTGGTGTCCGAGTGCGTTGTAGTGCAGGCGATCATCGTCGAAGAACCGCGGATCCTGCACCACCTTCAGCGCCCACTGATCGGCGACGATGCAGTCGTGCCGCTCGGCGATGGCACGCACATTCTCGTTGTAGATCGCCACCTTGCCCCGGAACGGGCGGAACACCGGGGTGAAGGCGGTGTCGATGCCGGTGAACAGCACGACCGCCGCGCCCGTGCTCGCCAATCGCGCCACAGCATCCTCCAGCAGCGATGCGATGTGATCCGGGTCGGTGCCGGGACGGATGACGTCGTTCCCGCCCGCGCAGATCGAGATGAGGTCGGGGTTGAGGGCGATGGCGGGTTCGATCTGCTCGTCGACGATCTGCGCGATCAGCCTGCCCCGCACAGCGAGGTTGGCGTAGGCGAAGTCGTCGACATCCTGCGCGAGAACCTCGGCCACCCGGTCGGCCCAGCCGCGATGGCCGCCGGGCAGCGCCGGGTCGGGGTCGCCGATGCCCTCGGTGAAGGAGTCGCCGATCGCGACGAACCGCCGCCACGGGTGCGGACCCTCATTGGCGACGTACGGGGTGCGGGGCGATTCCTCGTCGACCATCGGTTTCTCCTTCGGCAGTCCGTGGCTCGGGGGTGCGAGTGCCGGTGTGAGCCTACCCGCGTCGGCCGGGTGCCGTGCGGAGCGATTGTCGGCGGGCTGGATTATCGTTGTGACGATGCTCTCTCCGTCCTTCCCCCAGCGCGCCCCGTGGGGCACCGCCGACAAGCTGAGGGCGTGGCAGCGGGAGGCACTGGACGCCTACTACCAGGCCGATCAGCGTGACTTCCTCGTCGCGGCCACCCCGGGTGCTGGAAAGACCACCTTCGCCCTGACGCTGGCCGTCGAACTACTGCGGATGGGCGAGATCAACCGGGTGATCGTGGTCGCGCCGACGGAGCATCTGAAGACGCAGTGGGCCGACGCGGCGGCGCGGGTCAGCATCCGGCTGGACCCGCGATTCCGCAACAGTCACTGGGCGCCCTCCCGGCAGTACCACGGAGTGGTGGTCACCTACGCGCAGGTCGCGGCCCGGTCGAGCGTGCACCGGCATCTGACCGAGGATGCGAAGACCCTGGTGATCCTCGATGAGGTGCATCACGGCGGCGACGCCCTCAGCTGGGGTGACGCGATCCGCGACGCCTATGCGCCCGCACGCCGGCGCCTGCTGCTCTCGGGAACGCCGTTCCGCAGCGACACCGCGCCGATCCCGTTCGTCGAGTACCACCCCGATGAGTCCGGCGCACGCGTCTCACGCACCGACTACCGCTACGGCTACGGGCGTGCACTGGCCGACGGCGTAGTTCGTCCCGTGCTGTTCCACATGTACGCAGGCAAGATGCGCTGGCGCACCAGCGCCGGCGACGAGCTCGAGGCGCACCTGGGGCAGGACAACACCAAGGACGTCACCTCGCAGGCCTGGCGCACCGCCCTCGACCCGGAGGGGAGTGGATGCCGGCGGTGCTGTCGGCGGCGGATCGTCGGCTGACCGAGATCCGACACCATGTTCCGGATGCCGGCGGCCTGGTGCTCGCCACGGATCAGACCGTCGCCCGCGCCTACGCGAAGATCCTGCACAGCCTGACCGGTGAGCAGCCCACCGTGGTGCTCTCCGACGATGCCTCGGCATCTGAACGGATCGAGAGATTCAGCGCGAGCGAGCGCCGCTGGATGGTGGCCGTTCGGATGGTGTCCGAAGGCGTCGACGTTCCGCGTCTCGCCGTCGGGGTGTATGCGACATCGTCGTCGACTCCGCTGTTCTTCGCCCAGGCGATCGGCCGGTTCGTGCGAGCGCGCCGTCGCGGTGAGGCGGCCAGTGTCTTCCTGCCCAACGTCCCTGTGCTGATGACGCTCGCGAACGAGATGGAGCGCCAGCGCAATCATGCGCTGGATCGGCAGAGCAAGGACGAGGACGGGCTCGAGGATTCGCTGCTGGAGAGCGCGAATCGCGAGGAAGACGCCTCGGATGCTCTCACCCAGGAGTTCAGCTACCAGGCGATCTCGTCGCTCGCGCACTTCGATCGCATCGTGTTCGAGGGAGCGGAGTTCGGCCAGCTCGCCGAACCCGGCACGCCCGAGGAGGAGGAGTTCATCGGATTCCCGGGACTGCTCGAGCCGGAGCACGTGCACGAGCTGCTGATGCAGCGGCAGGCGCGGCAGAGCAGGCTGCGTCAGGCCCGCGAGGCCGCGACTCCCGTAGAGGCAACCAGTCTGCCGGCGCCGCTGCATCGCACCCTGCGTGAACAGCGTCAGCTGCTGAACAGCCTGGTCGGTCTGTACGCCCGGCAAAGCGGAGAGCCGCACGGGGCGGTCCACGCCGAGCTGCGCCGGATGTGCGGCGGTCCGGCCGTCGCCCAGGCCACCGTCGCACAGCTGCAGTCCCGTATCGATCTGCTCCGCAAGCGCGTGCACTCCTGAACCGACGGTGCGCTTAAGGGCATCCGAAAACCTGTCAATCGTCGTCCCGACGCGGTTTCACGGCGCACGACTGGATAGCGTTGACTGTCGACCCCGAACCCGGAGGATGCATGCCTGCCCCCGCCCCCCACACGGCCGCCGATCGCAAGCAGTGGGCTCGATATCTGGTCGAGGAGCGTGCGGAGGGCGCGGTCTACTCGCGGCTGGCGGCGCGCCGAGAGGGCGAGGAGCGTGAGATCCTGCTGGCTCTGGCCGAGGCCGAGAGGCGCCATGAGCAGCACTGGCTCGATCTGCTCGGGGAGAGGAGCCCGAGCGGCTCCCGCGCGCCGGGCTGAGGTCGCGGCTGCTGGGCTGGATGGCGGGACGGTTCGGCTCGATCTTCGTGCTCGCTCTGGCACAGAGCGCCGAAGCGCGCTCGCCCTACGATGCCGAGAAGTTCGCCACCCCGGCGATGCGTGCCGACGAGAAGGTGCACCACGAGGTCGTGCGGGGTCTGGCGGCCCGAGGCCGACGTCGGCTGTCCGGATCGTTCCGTGCAGCGGTGTTCGGCGCCAACGACGGGCTCGTCTCCAACCTCGCGCTGGTGCTGGGCATCGGCGCGACCGGGGTCAGCTCAGGACTGGTGCTGTTCAGCGGCATTGCCGGCCTTCTCGCGGGCGCGCTGTCGATGGGAGCGGGGGAGTTCGTCTCGGTGCGTTCGCAGCGCGAGCTGCTCGCCTCGACGGAGGAGAGCGGCGACGCCGACGCCACCGCCGGCGACCTGGATATCGACGCGAACGAGCTAGCGCTGGTCTACCGGGCACGGGGAATGAGCCAGGACGAGTCGCTCCTCCGTGCGCAGCGGGTGGTCCGCGCGGCGCGGGCCGGCATCCGCAGCGGGGCGACCGGGCCGATCGGCGTGCGCACCGATCACGACATCGTCGGCAGCGACTGGACTGCAGCGATCTCCAGTTTTCTGCTGTTCGCCTCCGGCGCGATCGTGCCGGTGCTGCCGTGGATATTCGGCCTCAGCGGGATCACGGCGATCGCGCTGGCGCTGATCCTCGTGGGCGTGGCGCTGCTGTGCACCGGCGCGATGGTCGGCATCCTCTCCGGCGGTCCGCCGCTGAAGCGCGCGCTGCGCCAGCTGGCGATCGGCTTCTCGGCGGCAGCCATCACCTACGGGCTGGGCCTGCTGTTCGGCGTCGGCGTCGTGTGACGCGCTGCGGCTGAACCAGGAGCCGATGGGCAGTCAGCCTGCTTGCGGGCGCAGCCCCGCGACCAGGACGTCCATCAGCAGCGAGCGGTCAGCGCCGCTGCCGAGACGGACGGCATGCTCGACCCCGCACACCAGGCGCTGGACCGCTGAGATCGTCATCTCGGGCCTGACCAGGCCCTCGTCGATCGCCGCCTGCAGCGAGCTCTGGGCGAAACGGAGGAACTCGTCTCGCAGCGCGCGCGTGTGCGCCGAGACGTCATCGGCGATGAGGACGGTCTGCAGGCCGTCGCATGAGAGCTGCAGTTCCGCGCCCGCACGCACCAGGTCGACGAATGCGGAGCCGGGTGAGGCCGACTGCGCGGTGCGCCGGGCGATGCCCACCAGCTCGTTCAGCGTGTCGGCATGGAGTTCTTCGAGCAGGGCCGTCACCGTCGGGAAGTGGCGGTACACGGTGCCGACACCGAGCCCGGCCTCTCGTGCGAGATCGTTCAGGCGCAGCTCATCGCTGGCGATTCCGCGCGCGGCCGCCAGGATGCGTTCACGAGAGCGGGCCGCATCGGCCCGGAGCGGTTGCATCTCGTCATGATAGCAAGATGGATGACCTATCCATGTAGTCTGAGCGGAAAAGGATAACCCATCCACTTCAAGGAGAGTTCATGAACTGGAACCCGAATCTGCTACCCGATCAGACCGGAAGAGTGTTCGCCGTCACAGGAGCCACCGGAGGCATCGGCTACTTCGCGGCCGAGCAACTGGCGTCGGCCGGGGCGGAGGTCGTTCTCGTCGCCCGGTCGACGGCGAAACTCGAGACGGCGAGTGCGGCGATTCGAGCTCGCGTTCCCGGAGCGGCAACCCGCCCGGTGCTGCTGGATCTGACCTCCCTCGCATCTGTGGCCGCTGCGGTCGCGGAACTGCGGATGCTGCCCAGGTTGGACGGCATCTTCCTCAACGGCGGTCCGATGCACTTCTCCACGCGTGCACGCACGCAGGATGATCTGCCGCTGATGCTGGGAGCGCACACGGTGGCCAACGTCGCACTCGTGGCGGGCCTGCTGTCCGACGTCGAGGGTGGGGAGCGTGATCGTCCCCTGCGCGTCGTGCACGCCTCGACCGGCTTCGTCGAACGGTTCTCTATGGACGTCAGCGATCTGGATCGCACGCCGCGCACCGGCATCGGCGCCTACACCAAGGCGAAGACCGCGACGGAGGTGTTCGCCTTCGAACTCGATCGCCGGGTCCGGCGGGAGGGACTTCCGGTCGAGTCGATCATCACCCGGCCGGGGATCGGCGTGGATGCGAAGACGCCTCGGCGGCCGGGGATCCGCGACGAGACCGTCCCCTATCGCCGTAACCCGTTCACGCCCTGGGCGCAGGGGAAGGATGCCGCCGCGTGGTCGGGGGTGCGTGCGCTGCTCGACCCGGAGGCCAAGGGCGGCGAGTACTACGCACCCGCGGATGGCACGCGAGGCGACCCGGTGCGGATCGAACCCAGTCCCCACACGGCTGGCCCCTCCCGGGGGCTGGCAGAGTACGTGTGGGGGCGGCTGATCGAACTCGGCGGCGTCAGCGTGCCGGTATGACTCGGTAGCACTCTGGCGCGAGCGCACCGCGTGCCTGCTGACGCGACGAAGGCCCCGGATCCTGAGATCCGGGGCCTTCGTGATTCCGTGCGCGGAGCGGGACTTGAACCCGCACGCCCTATTCGGGCACTAGCACCTCAAGCTAGCGCGTCTACCATTCCGCCACCCGCGCAGGTGATGGTGATCGTTGCCGACCGAAGAACGACTCTAGCACGCTCGATTACCACCCAACGAACCGATCCGACATCCGGGCGTGGCATCGTGCTTCGATACCCTGGGGTCATGCCCGAATCGTCCCTGCCCGAGGTTGCCAGGATCGCCCGTGACCTGATCCGCATCGACACCACCAACTACGGCGGTGGGCGTTCGAACGGCGAGCGCGAGGCCGCCGAGTACGTCGGCAGGTACCTGGCATCGCTGGGGCTGGAGGTGGAGTACTACGAGCCCATCGCACAGCGCACGAACGTCATGGCACGCGTGCGGGGGCGGAATCCCGAGCGACCGGCGCTGGTCGTGCACGGTCATCTCGACGTGGTTCCCGCGATGGCGGAGGACTGGTCGGTCGATCCTTTCGAAGGCGTGATCCGCGACGGGATGCTGTGGGGCCGCGGTGCGGTGGACATGAAGAACATGGATGCCATGATCCTCACCGCCGTCGCCGACCTGATCCGCGCGGGGGAGCAGCCCGAGCGCGATCTGATCCTGGTGTTCTTCGCCGATGAGGAGAACGGCGGTGTCGAGGGCTCATCGCTCGTCGTCCGCGACCGGCCGGAGTGGTTCGCGGGAGCGACCGAGGCGATCAGCGAGGTGGGCGGCTACTCGATCACCGTCGACGATCACCGCGCTTATCTGCTGCAGGTGGGGGAGAAGGCGCTGATGTGGCTGCGCCTGGTCGCCAGGGGCCGTGCAGGCCACGGCAGTCGCTACCACGAGCAGAATGCGATCACGAGGCTGTCCGAGGCGGTGGCGGCCATCGGACGCACGCACTGGCCGATCCGTCTCACGCCGACCACCCGCGCGCTGCTCGAGGGTCTGAGCGAGCTCACCGGTCGTCCGATCGACGATCCGGACGCACTGGCCGGCGCCGCAGGGCCCGCCGAGGCCTTTCTGCGGTCGACGTTCCGCACGACCGCGAACCCGACAGTGTTGAACGCTGGATACAAGCACAATGTCATCCCCGAGACGGCCGAAGCGCTGATCGACGTGCGGGTGATCCCCGGTACCGAGGACGACGTGCTCGCCGAGCTGCAGCGCATCGTGGGCGACGACATCCGGATCGAGACCGTCGTCCGCGACATCGGCATGGAGACCCCGTTCCAAGGGGAGCTCGTCGACACGATGGTGGCGGCGCTGGGGCGGCACGACCCCGGCGTGCCGGTGATCCCGTACCTGCTCGGTGCGGGCACGGACAACAAGGCGCTGGCGTCGATCGGCATCACCGGTTACGGATTCGCACCGCTGCGCCTGCCTGCCGACCTGGACTTCACCGGGATGTTTCACGGAGTGGACGAGCGCGTCCCCGTAGAATCACTTGTCTTCGGTCAGCGCGTGCTGGCCGATCTGCTGCGCACCTGCTGACCGGCATCCGTCCGGGGACACTGCCGCTCCACCCTCAGAAAGCACCGCATGAATCTGCTCGAAGCACTTTTCCTCGGCGTCGTCCAGGGGCTCACCGAGTTCCTCCCGATCTCCTCCAGCGCGCACCTGCGGATCGTGGGGGCCCTGCTGCCATCGGGCGAGGATCCCGGAGCGGCATTCACGGCGATCACGCAGATCGGCACCGAGGCCGCGGTGGTGGTGTTCTTCTGGCGCGACATCGTCCGGATCATCGGACAGTGGTTCCGGTCGCTGACAGGCAAGGTCCCGCGTGATGACGCGGATGCCCGGATGGGGTGGATGATCATCCTCGGCAGCATTCCGATCGTCGTGCTCGGGCTGCTGTTCCAGGACAAGATCGAGACCACACTGCGATCACTGTGGATCGTGGCGATCATGCTGATCGGATTCGGCCTGCTGCTGGGCATCGCCGACTACATGGGGGCCAAGCGGCGCAAGCTCGATCAGCTCACCTACCCGCACGGCGTGGCGTACGGCATCGCTCAGGCGTTCGCGCTGGTTCCGGGTGTATCCCGCTCGGGCGGAACGATCACGATGGGGCTGTTCCTCGGCTACGAGCGCGCCGCAGCGGCTCGTTACGCGTTCCTGCTCGCGATCCCGGCGGTGTTCGGCAGCGGCTTCTACCAGCTGTTCAAGCACGGCGGCGACGAGAACCAGTACTTCGGACTGGGGAGACCTTCGCCGCCACCGGCATCGCCTTCGTCGTCGCGCTCGGCGTGATCGCGTTCTTCATGAACTGGATCTCCAAGCGCAGCTTCCTGCCGTTCGTGATCTACCGCGTGCTGCTTGGCACCGCACTGATCGTGCTGCTGTCGACCGGGGTGCTCACCCCGCGCTGAGCTCAGCGCTTGTCGGGGCCGTCGCCGCGCCGGCGGAGGTAGCGCTCGAAGGCCTGCGCGATCGCATCGCCCGAGGCATCCGGCGAGTCCCAGGTATCGCGGGTGCGCTCCAGCTGACGGATGTATTCCGTCATGTCCTCGTCTTCGGCCGCAGCGGCGTCGATGGACGCCTCCCATGCGGCCGCCTCGGTGCGCAGGTGCTCACGGGCTGGACCGACGGCGGTGAGCTCCTCGAGGCGATCGAGCAGCGCGAGCGTCGCCTTCGGGGAAGGCGACGCGGATGCCACGTAGTGCGGGACGCTCGCCCACAGGCTCGCGGTCGGGATCTCCGCGTTCTCAGCGAAATGCTCGAAGACGCTGAGGATGCCGACAGGGCCCTCGTAGGCGCTCTTCTCGAGTCCATGGGCTTCGCGCACCCGGTCGTTCTGGCTCGATGCGAACACCGAGATCGGCCGAGTGTGCGGTACGTCCGACATCATCGCACCGAGGGTCACCAGACCGGTCACATCATCGCGCAGTGCGACATCGATGAACTCGGTCGCGAAGGCCTGCCATGCGCGTGCCGGCTCAGACCCGGCCAGAAGCCACAGCTCGGGTCCGTCCACCTGAACAGTGGGGCGCCACAGCGTGGCCTCCGGCCACTGCAGCTCCCGGCGCCCCTCGGCATCCATCCGGGTCGACGGGCGGGTGTACTGATAGTCGAAGTAGAGCTCAGGGTCGGCGGAGTGCACCGGCTCGTAGGAATACGCGTCACGCAGCGCAGCGATCGCCCCGCTCGCGGCTTCGCCGGCGTCGTTCCAGCCGTCGAACGCGGCGACGATGATCCGTGACCCGAGAGCGTCCACCGTTCCCCCTTCTGCGTGCGGACCGTGCGCCCGCGCCGTCATCCTTCCAGGCTAACCGGCTGACACCGGCAACGCGCGCGTGCACGGCTAGCATGGGTGCAATGAGCAGCGAACCCCTTGCGGTCCTCTGGGACATGGACGGCACCGTCGTCGACACGGAACCCTATTGGATGGACGCCGAGACCGCACTCGTCGAGTCCTATGGGGGCTCCTGGACCGACGACGACGCTCTGCAGCTGGTCGGCAACGGCCTCGTGGACAGTGCACGGGTGCTGCAGCGGTACGGGGTGCGGATGGAGGCGGATGCGATCGTGCAGCGTCTCACCGACGACGTCGCCTCCCGGCTCCGGGCGGATGGCGTGCCGTTCCGGCCCGGTGCGCGCGAACTGCTCGCCGATCTGCGAGCGAACGGGGTGCGCACCGCGCTGGTGACCATGTCGATGAAGCGCATGGCGCTGGACGTGGTGTCGCTGATCGGGTTCACCGCCTTCGATCTGGTGCTCGGCGGCGACGAAGTGCCCCGACCCAAGCCGTTCCCAGACCCGTATCTGCGTGCCGCCGAGCTGCTCGGCGTCGACATCGCCGACGCGGTGGTGATCGAGGACTCCGCCACCGGCGTGGCAGCCGGGCGCGCGTCAGGTGCTGTCACGCTCGGAGTGCCGCACATCCTCCCGCTCGACGGGGCCGGGGCGCACGAGCTGTGGCCGTCACTCGTCGGACGCACGACCACCGACATCCGAGCGCTGCATCGTCGTCTCGCGAAGGAGGACTCCCGATGAGCGCTCACCGGCCCCGCGGTCCGTTCCGCGAGGGAGACCGCGTTCAGCTGACCGGTCCGAAGGGACGGTTGCACACCATCACACTTCGCGCCGACGGCGAGCTGCACACCCATCACGGCGTGCTGATGCACCGCGATCTGATCGGACAGCCCGACGGCTCTGTCGTCGCCAACAGCAGCGGTCACGACTACCTGGCGCTGCGCCCTCTGCTGCGCGACTTTGCGATGTCGATGCCGCGCGGCGCCGCCATCGTCTATCCCAAGGACTCGGCGCAGATCGTGATGCAGGCCGATATCTTCCCGGGCGCCGTCACCGTCGAAGCCGGCGTCGGGTCGGGTGCGCTCTCGCTCGCTCTGCTGCGCGCGATCGGGCCGGACGGCGCCCTGACCTCCTTCGAACGGCGCGAGGAGTTCGCCGATGTCGCCCGCGCGAATGTGGAGACCTTCTTCGGCGAGACACCCGACACCTGGAACGTGGTCGTCGGCGACCTTGTCGAGAAGCTTCCCGCGCAGCACGGCCCGGGAACGGTGGATCGCGTCGTGCTGGACATGCTCGCACCCTGGGAGTGCCTCGATGTCGTCGCCGACGCGCTCACGCCCGGCGGCGTGGTGATCTGCTACGTCGCCACGGCGACGCAGCTCTCTCGGGTCGCAGAGTACATCCGTGGAACGGGACTGTTCACCGACCCCGAGGCCTCGGAGACCATGGTGCGCGGCTGGCACGTCGAGGGCCTCGCTGTGCGCCCCGACCATCGAATGGTGGCGCACACCGGCTTCCTGCTGACAGCCCGCCGACTGGCGCCGGGAGCGGTGCCGCCCGAGGTGCGTCGGCGGGCGTCGAAGTCCAGCTACGGCGACGAGGACGTGGAGCTGTGGACGCCGGGAGCGGTCGGCGACCGTGAGATCACCGATAAGAATCTTCGCAAGCGCGTGCGGGAGGCGCAGAAGGCCGCCTCCGGTGCGCGCGCTGCGGCCGCGTCGCGTGAGGGCGACGCGGCTTCGGAATAGACTGGGGCGCGTGCGTAAAACGACCGCAGCCTTCTCAGCCCTCGCCCTGTCCGCTCTCGTACTGACCGGGTGCTCGAGCGCGCCGGGATCCAGCACGGCCGGCTGTGAGCGGAGTGACTCAGCCGCTCTGGGGATGTCGGTGAACGCCAGCGGTGACATCGGCTCGCCGCAGGTGGGTCTGAGCGCGCCGGTCGTGACCTCGAAACCCATCTACGACGACCTGATCGTCGGCGACGGTCCCGCGGTGCGGGAGTCGGCGCAGAACGTGGTCGGCACGGTCACGCTCCTCAACGGCGAGACGGGTCAGGCGCTGCAGACCGCCGCCGTCGTGTGGTCGGCAGACACCATGAGCACACAGCTGGGCGGCGACGGAGAGGCGCTGCTGTGCGCCACGGAGGGATCCCGCGTCGCCTTCGCGATCCCCGCATCCGATCTTCCGGAGGGGCTGGCCGACCAGGCGGGCCTGAGCGCAGACGGCAGCGTCGTCGGCTCCATCGACATCCAGGAGGTCCTGCTGCCCAGGGCGACCGGCCGCGATGTCTTCAACGATGCGCGCGGTCTGCCGACCGTGGTCCGGGCCGCTGACGGGCGTCCGGGCATCATCATTCCCGGCAGCGCCGCACCGGCGAAGACCGTGGTCCAGACTCTCATCGAGGGTGCTGGCCAAAAGGTCGGCGACGACGTGGCGATGTTCAATTACACCTCCGTCGACTGGAACAGCCGGTCGATGAAGAGCACATCCTGGGACTCCCGGGTCGTCTCCGATGCGACGACCCTTCCCGAGGCGGTTATGACGCAGGTCGCGAAGGCGACCGTCGGCTCGCAACTGCTTGTGGTGGTTCCGGACGATTCCGGTGACTCCGACGATGCCTCCGACTCCCGCGACGCCACAGCCTACGTCGTCGACGTGCTCGGCATCGTCCCTCCGGAGCTGATCCGGGGATGACACCGTCGCAGATCCCTGCGGAGGAGCGCCTCACGAATCTCGTCGTGGCGCTGATGGCCACGGAGATCGGCCTGACCAAGCAGCAGATCCTCGATAACGTCTCCGGTTACCGACAGCGCAGCGAGGCGGGTGCCTCGTCGGACTCGCTGGAGAAGATGTTCGAGCGCGACAAGGACGAGCTGCGGGCACTGGGGATGCCGGTGGAGACCATCGGAGATCCTGCGGATCCGCAGGATCTGAGGGAAGCACGGTACCGCATCCCTCAGGCGGAGTACGACCTGCCCGCCGACATCGAGTTCACCGATGCCGAGCTCGCCGTGCTGCGTCTGGCGGGAAGCGTCTGGAGCAGCGAGTCCGTCTCATCCGACGCGCAATCCGGGGTGCGCAAGATCCGTGCACTGGGAATCGACGGCGATGAGCCGATCATCGGCTTCGCTCCCCGCATCAGCGTGCGCGATGCGGCGTTCCCCGCACTGCAGGAGGGCATCGAGCGCAGCCGCGTGGTCGTGTTCGACTACCTCAAACCCGGTGAGGACGCCTCCACGCGACGTCGTGTCCGCCCGCTCGCTCTGGTCGAGTACGAGGCACGGTGGCATCTGTTCGGAATCGATCTGGATGCCGACGGCGAGCGGACCTTCCTGCTCAGCCGCATCATCAGCGACGTGAAGGTGACAGGACAGACCTTCGATCCCGCCCTGCGCGACGGTGCGGCGGACCGTGCTCTGGCGGGGCTCACCCGGGTCGCCGCCTCGCAGCGCGCACTGCTGGAGATCACACCGGGCACTGAGGCGGCACTGCGCCTGGGGCGACGCGCCGTTCCGGCGACGCAGGGCATCCTGGTGCCGTACGTCGACCGGCACATCTTCGCGGACGAGCTGGCGACCTACGGGCCAGAGGTGCGAGTGGTCGAGCCGGCAGAGCTGCGCGAGAGCGTGATCCAGCGGCTGCAGGCGATCGTCGATGCCCATCCCGCCGGGGGAGTGGTCTCATGAGCTCTGCCCCTCTTCTGGCCGCCGACCGCGTGCGGCTGTATCTGACCCTGGTGCCCTACCTGCTCGAACGGGGCCAGGTCACGCTCGACGAGGCGGCAGCAGAGTTCGGCGTGACCCCCGCTCAGATGCGCACGATGGTCGAGAAGCTGACCGTGATCGGGCTGCCGGGGGACTCGGGCTACTGGCAGCTGCCGCAGGAGATGTTCGACATCGACTGGGATCTGCTCGACGAGCACGACATCATCGAGATCACCAACGATGTGGCGTTGCGCCGGGTGCCGCGCTTCACGGCACGCGAGGCGGCCGCACTGCTGGCGGGGCTGCAGCTGGTGGCATCGGTACCCGCGGTCGCCGACTCGGGTCTGGTCTCGGGGCTGATGGCCAAGCTGTCGCACGGGTCCGCCGATGCACCGCCCGATCTGCTGGTCGCCCCCGTCGAGGTCACTGAAGTGCAGCGGGTGATCTCGCGCGCGCTGCATGAGCGCGTCGCGGTCGCGTTCCGCTATCAGGCACCGGATGCCGAGCCGACCACCCGCACCGTCGATCCGCGCCAGATTCTGATGACGAACGGTCAGTGGTACCTGCAGGGGTGGTGCCATCTGCGCCAGGCCATGCGCACGTTCCACCTCGACCGTGTCAGTGACGCTCAGCTCACCGACATCCCGATCACGCACGCCGACGCTCCGGTGCCCACTGACTTCGGAAGCGGGACGGTCTCCGGAGCCGTCACCGTTCGTCTGCCCGAACGCATGCTCCCGCTGCTGGGCGGGTTCCCTCACGAAGAGATCGACCGGGCGGACTCCACGGTCACCGTGCGGATCAGCATGGCCGACCCGCGGGGGATCAAGCGGATCGCAGGCCGTTTCGGTGGCGCGCTGGAAGTGCTGGATCCGCCGCTGGCACGCTCGGCGACAAGGGAATGGGCGTCGGCCGCACTCGATCTCTACAACGTCCCCGGCACGCGTTTCGCACAGGTAGACTGAACGGAATTCGACCCACCAAGAGGAGAAATCCATGGGTAATCTTTTCGCAGGCCCGCACCTGTGGATCATTCTGATCATCATCCTGCTGTTGTTCGGCGCGGCGAAGCTGCCGGCGCTGGCGAAGAGCCTGGGCCAGTCGGCCCGTGTGTTCAAGGGCGAGATGAAGGCGATGAAGGAAGACGGCGCGACGGATGACGTCCCCAGCGCCGATGCCGCACCCTCGGCCGGAACCGCGACATCAGCGGCTGAGCGTCCTGCCGATCAGGACACGCCGCCCCGCGCCTCGTAGGTCGTGACGGAACTGAGCGTCGACGCGCCTTCAGAGGGGAAGCGCGATCGACGGATGTCGCTCGGCGAGCACCTTCGCGAGGCTCGCCGTCGGCTGATCATCGGGGTGATCGGGCTCGCCGCGGGAATGGTGATCGCGTTCATCATCACGGATCCGGTGATCAACTTCCTCACCCAGCCGATCACCATCATCAATGAGCAGCGTGGGGCAGAGTTCACCAAGCTGGTCTTCGACAAGATCTCGTCCGGATTCAACCTGCGCATCCGGATGGCGCTGTCGATCGGCCTGCTCCTGTCTGCACCGGTGTGGATGTGGCAGATCTGGGCGTTCATCGTCCCCGGTCTCACGAAGAAGGAGATCCGGTACACGGTCGCCTTCGTCTGCAGCGCGATCCCGCTGTTCTTCACCGGCGGTTATGTGGCGGTCTTGGTCGCCCCGCATGTGATCGAGGTGATGTCGAACTTCGTGCCCGATATCGGGAACAACTTCCTCAACGCCGAGTACTTCTACGACTTCATCCTCAAATTCGTGCTCGTGATCGGAGTCTCGTTCGTGCTGCCGGTCTTCATGGTGGCGCTGAACCTCGCAGGCATCATGACGGGAAAGACCATGCTGAAGGGCTGGCGTGTGGCAGTGCTCGTCGCGGCGCTGTTCGCCGCCATCGCGACGCCCGCCGCCGACATCGGATCGATGCTGCTGCTCGCGGGCATCCTGATCGTGCTGTATTTCGCCGCAGCGTTCCTCTCGCTCTTCTTCGATCGAAGAAAGCGCAAGCGCACGATCGCCGCCGGACTCGATCCCGACGCCACTGCCGTATGAGCTCGCCGGCTGAGCGCCACGCAGCAGCACAGCACGCGGCCCAGCATCCTCAGACGCAGGCCTTCGCGGCGGGGCAACGGTTCGGCCTTGATCCGTTCCAAGTCGACGCCTGCCAGGCGCTCGAACGCGGCCGCAGTGTGCTGGTCGCGGCCCCGACCGGCGCGGGCAAGACCATCGTCGGCGAGTTCGCCATCCACCTGGCCATGCAGGCCGCAGGCGACAAGGCCTTCTACACGACACCGATGAAGGCACTGTCCAACCAGAAGTTCCGCGAGCTGGTCGAGGTGTATGGGGCCGACCAGGTCGGTCTGCTCACCGGCGACACCAACATCAACGGCGGCGCGCGCATCGTGGTGATGACCACCGAGGTGCTGCGGAACATGCTGTACGCCGGGTCGGACACGCTGCGCGGTCTGCGCTATGTCGTGATGGACGAGGTGCACTACCTCGCCGACAGGTTCCGCGGTCCGGTCTGGGAGGAGGTCATCCTGCATCTGCCGCAGGAGGTGCGCCTGATCTCTCTGAGCGCGACCGTGTCCAACGCCGAGGAGTTCGGCGACTGGCTGGACACGGTCCGCGGCGACACCGACGTGATCGTCTCCGAGACCAGGCCGGTGCCGTTGGAGCAGCACGTGCTGGTGCCCGACGGGCTGCTGCCGTTGTTCGACGAGCGAGCCGGTACGGCTGCCGCGCAGGTGAACAGAGAGCTGTTCCGCATCCGTTCCTCCCGCGACTCCCGCAGCGAACGCTTTGCTGGGCGGCAAGGCCGAGGGCGAGGTCGCCATGACGGTCGCCACGCACCGCGCGGACCGCGCCCAGGTCGGAGCGAGCGCATGGACCGCCCCGAGGCGGTGCGTCTGCTGGAGCGCTCCAACCTGCTGCCCGCGATCTTCTTCATCTTCAGCCGTGTCGGGTGCGACGCCGCCGTCCAGCAAGTGCGTCGCTCCGGCATCCGTCTGACCACGTCGGACGAGCGCAACGAGATCCGCGCGTTCGTCGCCGAGAGAACCCGCTCGCTGCAGGACGAGGACCTCGACGTGCTCGGGTTCTGGCAGTGGCGTGACGATCTCGAGCGCGGCGTCGCCGCCCACCACGCGGGTCTCCTGCCCGCGTTCAAGGAGGTCGTGGAAGAGCTCTTCCGGCGCAAGCTCGTCAAGGTCGTCTTCGCCACGGAGACTCTCGCGCTGGGCATCAACATGCCCGCACGCACGGTCGTGCTCGAGAAGATGGAGAAATTCAACGGCGAGGCCAGGGTGCCGATCACGTCGGGGGAGTACACCCAGCTCACCGGTCGGGCCGGGCGCCGCGGCATCGACATCGAGGGGCATGCCGTCGTCCAGTGGTCGGACGGGATGGATCCGCAGGCGGTCGCCTCGTTGGCATCGCGCAGAACCTACCCGCTGAACTCCAGTTTCCGTCCGACCTACAACATGGCGGTGAACCTGATCGATCGCTTCGGCCGTGCCCGCGCCCGAGAGATCCTGGAGTCCTCGTTCGCGCAGTTTCAGGCCGACAGGGCCGTGGTCGGCCTTGCCCGCAAGGTGAAAGATGCCGAGGAGTCGCTGGCGGGTTACGCCAAGGCGATGCACTGCGAGCACGGCGACTTCCTGGACTACGCAGGCATCAGGCGGGAGCTCAGCGATCTGGAGAAGAAGAACCGCAGGGATGCCGCTGGGCCCCGCGCGGCGCGCGAGAAGCGGATGCGCAAGATCCAATCGCTGCGCACGCGCCTGCAGCGTCACGCCTGCCACCGCTGTCCCGACCGCGAGGCGCACGCGCGCTGGGCGGAGCGCTATTACAGCCTTAAGCGCGACACCGATCGCATCCGCCGACAGATCGAGAACCGCACCGGTACGGTCGCGCGCACCTTCGACCGCGTGATCGACGTGCTGCAGATCGTGGACTACCTGCAGGGCGACGGCGACGACCTGGCACTGACGGATGCCGGGCAGACCATGCGACGTATCTACGGAGAGCGCGACCTGCTGGTGGCGGAGTCGCTGCGGCAGCGGCTGTGGCGCAATCTCGACGCGCCCTCTCTCGCTGCGATGGCGAGCTGCCTGGTCTACGAGCCTCGCCGTGACGAGCAGGGCATGGGGGAGAGGGCCTGCCGCGCGGTGCCTTCCGCATCGCCTACGACGCCACGATGCGGCTGTGGGCCGAGCTGGACGACATCGAGCACGACAATTCTCTGCCGCGCACCGAACCGCTCGCCCCGGGACTGGCCGCAGCGATGCACTCGTGGACGCGCGGCGGCTCCCTGGATCGCGTGCTGATCGACGCCGACATGGCAGCCGGTGACTTCGTGCGCTGGGCGAAGCAGACGATCGACCTTCTCGACCAGCTCTCCATCGTCTCGAACGACGCAGAACTGGCACGTACGGCCCGGCGTGCCCTGGACGGCGTGCGACGCGGCATCGTCGCCTACGCGGGCGTGTGATGGTCGGGAAGGTGCGCAGCGCGGCATCCGTACGCCCCATCGTGCCGCTGTGGCTCGCTGCATGGCTCGCGGCGGTGGCAGGGCTGATGATGAGCCTGGCATTCCCGTCCACCGGGATCTGGATCCTGGCGCCGGTCGCCGTCGCGACGCTGCTGATCTGCCTCGATGGACGCCGCCTGGGTGGGGCGCTGCTGGTCGGCAGCATCTACGGGCTGGTGTTCTTCTCACTGCTCGTCTCGTGGACCGCCCGCTATCTCGGTCCGGTGCCGTGGATCGCCCTGACCATCGTCGAGGGCGTGCTGAGCGCGGTCGCAGTGCTACTCATTGCGCTGGCATACCGCTGGATTCCTCGGGCGTGGCCGAGGTCGCGCCCAGTGCTGCTGCCCGCGATCGTCGCAGCGCTGTGGATCGTGCAGGAGCTGTTCGTCGGCAACTGGCCCTATGGCGGGTTCCCGTGGGCGCGACTGGGGATGACGCAGGCCGACGGGCCGTTCGCACCCGTGGCGTCGTGGGTGGGCGTGAGCGGACTGGGGTTCCTGATGGTGTTTGCGGTGGCACTGCTGATCGAGGCGGCTCGGATGGGGCGCCGACTGCGTCCTCTGAGACTCGTCGTCCCTGCCGTCACGGTGCTGGTGCTGCTGTTCCTGCCGCTGTTCCCGACGACCGCGGTCGGCAGCATGCGCATCGCAGCGGTGCAGGGCAACGGTCCGACCGGCTACTTCGACCAGCGGGAGCAGTACAGCGTGATCGATGCACAGCTGGCCGCCACGGAGCCGCTGGTGGGCGAACGCGCCGACCTGGTCGTGTGGCCGGAGGGCGGCGTCGACTACGACCCGTTCCAGGACCCGTCGACGGCCAGGCGTCTCACCCGCATCGTTGCGAAGATGGATGCCCCGCTGCTGGCGAACACCGCTACGGAGCGTGACGGTGAGTTCTTCAACACATCATTCCTGTGGACCGATGAGGGCACCGCCACACAGCTGCACGACAAGCGGCATCCGGTGCCGTTCGGCGAGTACGTGCCAGACCGGGCGTTCTTCAATGCGCTGGCGCCCGACCTCATCGGGCTGCTGCAGCGCGAGTACACGCCGGGATCGAATCCTCCGTTCATGAAGGTGGGCGATGTGGGCGTCGGCCTGGCGATCTGCTTCGATGTGATCTACGACGAGGTGATCCGCGAGAGCGTTCAGGACGGTGCCCAGGTGCTCGTCTTCCAGACGAACAACGCCGACTTCCGCGGCACGGACGAGAACATTCAGCAACTCGCGTTCGCCAGGATGCGAGCGATCGAGACCGGGCGCAGCGTGGTGAACGTCTCCACCGTCGGCACGAGCCAGATCATGAGACCCGACGGATCGACCGTTGCCGGCCTGGACGCGGATGAGGCCGGAGCGCTGCTCGAGGATGTCGAACTGCGTTCCGGCCTCACGGCGGGTGTGCTGCTGGGCCCGTGGCTGCAGCTGGCGCTAATCGTGGCGGGCCCTGGGGCACTCGTCGTCGCCGGCGCGGTGGCTCGGCGGCGGCGGTGACTCAGGCGCCGATGCGTTCGCGTGTGGGGTCGTCCCCCGAGCCGCGGCGGGCTCGCACATAGGCGAGACGGTCAGCCAGAAGCTCCTCGAGCTCCTCACGGCTGCGCCGCTCCAGAAGCATGTCCCAGTGCGTGCGGGCGGCCTTCTCGTCGGTCTCCTCGAGCTTCACAGACGTGCCGTCGACCTGCAGCACCGCTTCGGCGCTGCAGCTGCGGCATTCCCAGGTCTGCGGGGGTTCGGCGTCGGCCGCGAACATCAGGGTCGTCTCGTGACCGCACGTCTCGCACTTGTAATTGGTTGCGCGTCGTTCCATGAAGACGACGCCTTCTTCGCTCTGTAGGCTCTGGGCACCCAGCCGGATGCCGCGAAGGCTGCGATCTGCCATTGTGTGGTCCTCTCGTCGCTGTCAGGTATAACGCTCGCGCCTGTGCGCTTCATCCACACCGGCGTCATCACCGTGGAACTCACAGGGGAATCTCAGGGCCGCAGCCCCGGGAATCACAGGGCCTGCAGGGCGAGGTCGGCGCGGTCGGTGACGATGCCGTCTGCGCCCGCCTGAACCAATCGTCTCATGTCCTCGGGGTCGTTCACCGTCCACACGTGCACCTCGGTGCCGCACCGCTGGGCGGCCCGGATGAGCTGCGGGGTGAGCAGCCGGATGCCGGCGTGCCGCTCCGGGATCTGCACGGCGTCGATGCCGCGCAGGGCGCGAGCGGGGAGAGGCGCAGAGACGAGAGGGAGCGCAGGGTGAGGATCGTCGAGCGGCCCCCGGAAGTGGCAGGACGGATGCTGGCACCCGCGCGCATCACCGACGTCAGCGCCGCGCGCCGGTAGCGTTCGGAGAAGCTCGTCAGCAGAACCCGGTGCGCGTGCGGGGCCAGCAGCGCGCCGATCGGCTCGGCGGCCGCCAGGGTCTTCACATCGATGTTGAACCGCGTGTCGGGAAAGGACTCAAGGGCATCGGCGACGGTCATGAGTCCGCCGTGATCGGCGAACAGCCGGGACAGCTCCGCCGTGCGCACCTCCGACACCGGGCGAGGATCCCCGGTGAGTCGTTCCAGGGTGGGGTCGTGGATGAGCACGACATCGCCGTCGGCGGTCACCTGGCAGTCGGTCTCGATGTATTCGGCTCCGGCGGCCTGCGCGGCGGCGAAGGCGGCAGCCGTGTTCTCCCAGCATCCGGAATCCACGTCGAGCGCGGAGGCCAGCCCGCGGTGGGCGAGGATCCGGGGGTGCTGTGCTCCGGTGAGATACGGGTGGGTCACGCGCCGTGCTGAGGGCCGTCCGGGGCGCCGCCTCCGGAACGTGGCGTGAAGGCAGTGCCGATCCCCTTGAGGGCCTCGGTGAGCTCACTGGGGATGATCCACAGCTTGCTCGACGAGCTCTCGGCGATCTTCGGAAGCATCTGCAGGTACTGGTACGCCAACAGCTTGTCGTCCGGAGCTCCCTGGTGGATGGAGGCGAACACGTTCTGGATCGCCTCCGCCTCACCCTGAGCACGCAGCACCGCCGCCTGCTTGTCACCCTCCGCCTTCAGGATCGCGGCCTGACGCTGCCCCTCGGCCTCGAGGATCTGCGACTGCTTCGAACCCTCGGCGGTCAGGATCGTGGCCCGGCGCTCGCGCTCCGCGCGCATCTGCTTCTCCATGGAGTCCTGAATGGACACCGGCGGGTCGATCGCCTTCAGCTCGACGCGCGACACCCGGATGCCCCACTTGCCGGTGGCCTCGTCGAGCACCACGCGCAGCTGACCGTTGATCTCGTCACGGCTGGTGAGTGCCTCTTCGAGGTTCAGCCCGCCGACGACGTTGCGGAGCGTGGTCGTGGTGAGCTGCTCGACCGCGCCCAGGTAGTTCGCGATCTCGTAGGTCGCAGCCCTGGCATCCGTCACCTGGAAGTACACCACCGTGTCGATGGACACGACGAGGTTGTCCTCGGTGATCACCGGCTGCGGCGGGAACGACACGACCTGTTCGCGCATGTCGATCAGGGGGCGCAGCCGGTCGATGAACGGCACGAGCAGGTTCAGACCCGGCTCGAGCGTCTTGTGATAGCGGCCGAGACGCTCGACGACGCCGGCCGTAGCCTGCGGGATGATCCTGATGGATCGGGCGATCGTGACCAGCACGAAGATGATGACGGCGATCGCCAGGATCCAGGCGATGGCGGCGGGAATGAACGAGGAGTCGTCCATCAGTGCTCCTATTCGATGACGGGGCGGACGATGGCTGTGGCGCCGCTGATCTCGGCGACGGCCACGCGGCTGCCCTCGATGATCGGGGTGCCGTCCAGACTGCGGGCAGTCCAGGTGTCGCCATTGCTGAGCTTGACCTGGCCGGAGATCTTGGTGATGTCCTGCAGTGCGGTGCCGCGCAGACCGATCAGCGCCGCGACGTTCGATTTGGTGGGATCCTCGCCGCGGCGGAGGCGATGCAGCAGCGGTGGGCGCAGGAAGAAGATGAACAGGGCCGCGGCGGCTGCTGCGATGATGACCTGCGCCCAGAGCGGAAGGCCGACCAGGTCGGTGATCAGGCCGACGGCGCTGCCGAAGGAGAGCATCAGGAAGGTGAAGTCGAGGGTCATCATCTCGATCACCAGGAACAGCGCGATCAGCACGAGCCAGCCGATCCACGCCCACTGCTCGATGCCGGTGATGAATGTCGCGAAACCGTCCATGCGCCCTCCTGCGGTCAACCTACCACGCGGTGTCCGCAGCGGCGCGGCGCCGCTCGCATTGTAGGGTTGGGACGTCGCCATCCGGGCGATCTTCCGCGCATGATGAGGAGTCAGGAATGACCCAGGTTCTCCCGGCCGGATCCCTCGACGGCAAGGTGGCGCTCGTCACCGGCTCGTCACGGGGCATCGGCGCCGACACCGTCCGCTACTTCGCCCAGGCCGGCGCAGACGTCGTCATCAACTTTCGCAACAAGGCACCGCGCGCCGAGAAGCTCGCGACCGAGCTGCGTGCGCTCGGCGTGCGTACCCTCGTCGTGGGAGCGGATCTCACAGACTCGGATTCCGTCGCCGGCATGTTCGCGCAGGTGCGCGAGGAGTTCGGCAGGCTCGACATCCTCGTGCTGAACGCCTCGGGCGGCATGGAGGGCGGCATGGCTGAGGACTACGCACTCAAGCTCAACCGCGACGCGCAGGTGGGTGTGCTCACGGCCGCCGAGCCGCTGATGGGCGACGGCTCCCGGGTCGTGTTCGTCACCAGTCACCAGGCGCATTTCATCCGCACCACGCCGACGATGCCGGAGTATGAGGCCGTCGCCACGTCGAAGCGCGCCGGTGAGGACGCGCTCCGTGAGCTCATCCCCGGGCTCGCCGAGAAGGGGATCGGCTTCACGGTCGTCTCGGGCGACATGATCGAGGGGACCATCACGGCCACCTTGCTGGAGCGCATGAACCCGGGCGCCATCGCCGGACGCCGCGAGGCCGCCGGCAAGCTCTACAACGTGTCGGAGTTCGCCGCAGAGGTCGCCCAGGCTGCGGTCGATCCGGTTCCCGCCGACAACACGCGGCTCATCGGCGACACTTCCGGCTTCGTCGCCGAGTAGCGGAGTGCGTTCAGCTCGTCTGGTCGGCGCGAATCGCCTCCGCGACGGCCGCGGCATCCTTCCTGAGGGTGATCGCTCGAACGATCTGCACGATCCCGAGTGCCGTCAGCGAGATGCCGATCAGCCACCAGAAGATCACGGCGTAGAACGGTGAGAGCAGCAGGACGACACCGGCGACGATGCTGAGGATCGCGTAGACGATCGTCCAGATGCGCGAACGGCCCCGGTTGAGGACGGAGAGCGCGACCACTCCGTCGATGATCCAGGTGATGCCGAGCATGATGCCGAAGAACATCACGAGCGTCGCGGTGAAGGCGAACAGGTTGACGAAGGCGAGCACACCGCCGACGACGTAGAGCACACCGAGAACGACATGCCCGATTCGAGCCCAGCCCTCGCCACCCTGCGAGAAGACGCCGGAGCCGATGTAGATCAGCCCCTGGACGATCAGGTACGCGGCGATGATCCCTGCGAAGAACATTGCGGTCTTGCTCGGCCAGATGAGAATGAACAGGCCCAGCACGAGCATGATGACACCGGTGATGGCCAGTGAGGTACGGATGGCGGAGAAGACGCCCTTCGCCGGGAATGATGCGTCTGACATTTCATACGACCTTTCGGAGTATCTCGCCGTCGCGAAGATACCGGCAAGCGTAGTGGCTCCTGTCGCTGCACGGCAGGTGATCATCCGGTGCTGACTGGAGTGCGGGCGGGTGCGCATGCGAACATCGGAGGGTGGTCGACGATCCGATGCGCGCCGATGATCGGCTGCGAGAGCTGGTGGCACTGCGGCGGGTACGAGATCGCATCGACCGCGAGTACGCACATCCGCTGGACGTCGAGGCTCTGGCACAGGGTGCTCATATGTCGGCCGGTCACCTCAGCAGACGCTTCAAGCAGGTCTTCGGCGAGGCCCCGTACTCATACCTGATGACCCGACGCATCGAACGGGCCATGGCCCTGCTGCGCCGGGGTGACGTGACCGTGACGCAGGCGTGCTTCGAGGTCGGCTTCTCGTCGCTGGGCACGTTCAGCACGCGGTTCTCAGAGTTGGTGGGAATGTCGCCGAGTGCCTATCGCGCGAACCCGCGGCACGGCCCCGGCATCCCCTCGTGGCTGGAGAAGCAGGCCAGCAGACCGATCAGGAATCGAGAAGTGCCCGGGCCCATCGACGGGTAGCGTCGCCGTCATGGACATCACGATCAAAGCAAGTTTTCTCCCGTATACGGATGCCGAGGCATCGGTCGTCTTCTACCGCGACATCATCGGCTTCGAGGTGCGCATGGACGTCGGCCAGGGCAGGATGCGCTGGGTGACAGTCGGCCCGGTCGGGCAGCCCGACACGGCCATCGTCCTCACCCCGCCCGCCGTCGATCCCGGCATCAGCGACGACGAGCGCACGACGATCCTGGAGCTGATGGCGAAGGGCAGCTACGGCGGTATCGTGCTGGAGACGCCGGATGTGGATGCCGCGTTCGCGGCGATCGAGGCCAAGGGGGCGGATGTGGTGCAGGAGCCGATCGACCAGCCCTACGGCATCCGTGACTGCGCATTCCGTGATCCGGCTGGCAATATGGTGCGTCTGCAGCAGTCCGCTTGAGCGAGAGGTTCACGATGGCGCATATCGCCGACGCGCACGACAGCATCCGGGTCGAGGGGGCACGTGAGAACAATCTGAAGGACGTCAGCGTCGTGCTGCCCAAACGGCGGCTGACGGTCTTCACCGGTGTGTCCGGCTCAGGCAAGAGCTCGCTGGTGTTCGACACGATCGCCGCAGAGTCTCGGCGGATGATCGATGAGACCTACAGCGCGTTCGTGCAGGGCTTCATGCCCTCGGTGCCGCGCCCTGACGTCGATGTGCTGGAGGGGCTGACCACGGCGATCATCGTCGACCAGGAGCGTCTCGGTGCCAACCCGCGCTCCACGGTGGGCACCGTGACGGATGCGAACGCGATGCTGCGCATCCTCTTCTCCAAGCTGGGGCAGCCGTACATCGGCGGTCCCACGGCGTTCTCGTTCAACATCCCGACGCAGAAGGCCAGCGGTGTGATGACCGGGCCGAAGGGCGAGAAGAAGATCGTGAAGGACGCGATCTACCTGGGCGGGATGTGCCCGCGCTGCGAGGGCAGGGGAGCGGTGTCCGACATCGATCTGGCGCAGGTGGTCGATGAGACGAAGTCGCTCCAGGACGGCGCCATCATGGTGCCGGGGTATACGGCCGACGGGTGGATGGTGAAGCAGTTCGCTGGCTCCGGCTTCTATCCTGCTGACAAGCCGATCGAGACGTTCACGGAGAAGCAGCGGCAGCTGTTCCTGTACGGCGAGGTGACCAAGGTCAAGATCAACGACATCAACATCACCTACGAGGGTCTGATCCCGAAGATCACCAAATCGATGCTGTCGAAGGACCTGGATGCGCTGCAGCCACACATCCGGCGCTTCGTGGAGAGGGTCGCGACTTTCGCGACCTGCCCGGAGTGCGACGGCACGCGGCTGACGGAGGGCGCGCTCCTCGAAGATCGACGGCGTCAGCATCGCGGACGCATGCCGGATGCAGGTCACCGACCTCGCCGACTGGGTGCGCGGGCTCGATCTGGCAGGTGCCGGTCCACTGCTGGCGGCGCTGAGCGCCAACCTGGACTCGTTCGTCGCGCTGGGGCTGGGATATCTCAGCCTGGATCGGCCGTCGGGGACGCTCAGCGGGGAGAGGCGCAGCGGATCAAGCTGCTGCGGCACCTGGGATCCTCGCTGACTGACGTGACCTACGTGTTCGACGAGCCGACGATCGGTCTGCATCCGCATGACATCCAGCGCATGAACGGCCTGCTGCGGCAGCTGCGCGACAAGGGCAACACGGTGCTGGTCGTGGAGCACAAGCCCGAGACCATCGCGATCGCCGACCACGTCGTGGACCTCGGTCCCGGCGCGGGGAGCGCCGGTGGCGAGATCTGCTTCGAAGGGACGGTGGAGGGCCTGCGCGCGAGCGGGACGCTTACCGGGCGGCACCTCGATGACCGGGCTGCGCTGAAGGATGCCGTGCGCGCCGCGACAGGTGCGATCGAGGTGCGCGGAGCGACGGCGAACAACCTGCAGGATGTGGACGTCGACATCCCCACGGGCGTCCTCACCGTGGTCACCGGGGTTGCGGGATCCGGCAAGAGCTCACTGATCCACGGCTCGGTCTCGCCGCGCGACGGTGTCGTGCCGATCGATCAGAGCGCGATCAAGGGATCGCGTCGCAGCAACCCGGCGACCTACACCGGCATGCTGGAGCCGATCCGCAAGGCCTTCGCGAAGGCGAACGGCGTGAAGCCCGCGCTGTTCAGCTCAAACTCCGAGGGCGCCTGCCCGAGCTGCAAGGGCTCCGGTGTGATCGTCACCGAACTGGGGTTCATGGACACCATTGAGACGCCGTGCGAGGACTGCGGCGGCAAGCGTTTCCAAGCCACCGTGCTGCAGTACCGGCTCGCGGGTCTGGACATCACCGAGGTGCTGGATCTTCCCGTCTCGAAGGCGCGCGAGTTCTTCGCGTCGGGGGAGTCGAAGATACCCGCCGTGACTGCGATCCTCGGCCGCCTCGAGGACGTCGGACTCGGGTACCTCTCGCTCGGTCAGCCCCTGTCGACGCTCTCCGGCGGGGAGCGTCAGCGCGTGAAGCTGGCGATCCAGATGGGGGAGAAGGGCGAGGTCTATGTGCTCGACGAGCCGACGACCGGACTCCATCTGGCCGACGTGCAGCAGCTCCTCGGGGTGCTCGATCGCCTGGTTGAGTCCGGTAAGACGGTGATCGTGATCGAGCATCATCAGGCGGTCATGGCGCACGCCGACTGGATCATTGACATCGGTCCCGGTGCGGGTCATGACGGCGGACGCGTGGTCTTCGAGGGCACTCCGCGCGACCTCGTGGCCGCGCGTTCGACGCTGACCGGGGAACACCTCGCGGAGTACGTGGGCGCCTGACCCCGGCGACGGCGCGGAACCGCCCGCTCGACGAGAATCTGTTCGCAGTCTCAGCGAGCTGGTGCCAGCCGTGTCACGGGACGAACACGATCCGCTCCTCCGAGGTGCTGGTCCACGCCGAGGCCACCTCAGCGAGCGGTACAGCTCGAGCGCGGACCTCGACGGCCCCAGAGACGAGCGTCTCGGCGAGCGACGGCAGGGCGGCAAGGATATCCCGCGCTCGCACGGATCCGATCCCGCTCCCGATGATCTCGAGGCCGGACGAACGCAGCGCGGCTCCCGGAATGGCCGCGGTGGGACCTGCGACCGTCCCGATCTGGATCCAGGTCAGCGGCGTGGAGCGGTCTCGGCGGGCAGTGAGCATCGGGATGAGTGCGTTCGCGATGGGATCGCCCCAGATGTAGTCGAGAACGATATCCGCGTCCGCTGCTCTGTCGAGCTCGTCGAGTGTGCACAGCTCATCTGCTCCCAGCGCTTGCAGCGGCGCGAGACGCCCTCGGTCACGGCCGGCTGCTATCACGTGTGAAGCCCCGAGGAGCTTTGCGAGCTGCACAGCCATGCGACCGGCGTTGCCCGTGGCGCCTATCACGAGAACACGGCTGCCGGGTGCCATGGTGATTCGGCTACGTAGGGCAAGCCAGGAGGACATGGCGGGATTCATCGCCGCCGCGATCTGCACGGGATCCGCATTGGACGGGATCGGGATGCTGCGCGCAAGCTCGATGACCGTGCGCTCGGAGAACGTGCCCATCGCGGTGTCGTCGAGGACGGCGTAGCGGAGGTCGCCGGCGTCGTCGCGCACTACGGCGTCGATGCCGGGCACGAGAGGGAACGCGGCAGCAGTACTGTAGTGGGCCCCGGTCGCCCGCGCACGTGTCACGTGGTGGAGCGCTGCGGCGAGAACCTCCACAACAGCTTCACCTTCGCGGCGGGCAACGGGTTCGAGGTGCTCTTGGTACACCGGGAGGCGATCGGGGGCAGAGAGAACTGCTGCATACATGGCGAACTCCTGTATAGTTGGGAATACGAACTATAAAAAGAATGGTGGGGAATCCCAACTATGTCAAGAGGTGACGGACAGGCCCCGGCGGGGGAGCGCGGCGCGACCGTCGATGACGTCATGAACGCTCTCGTCCAGGTGACGTTCCAGGTGACCGGCCTTCTGACCCGAATCGGGAACGAGAACGATCTGTCCCTCACGCAGTTGCGGGTGTTCGGCATCCTGCGCGACCGCCGGCCGCGCCTCACCGAGCTTGCCGCTCACCTCGGGCTCGACAAGTCCACGATCTCCGGGTTGGTGGATCGGGCCGAGAAGCGCGGGCTGCTCGCGCGGGGAAGGAACCGCGATGATGCGCGGGCGGTCGATGTGTACCTCACTGAGGACGGACATACCCTCACTGCCCGTTTGTACGCGGAACTGGCGGGGATCCTGGCACCAGCCCTCGGCTCGTTGCCGCTCGCTCAACGCGAGGCGTTGATCGACGCGCTCGATCCGCTCCTCACCATCGATTCAACAAAGGGCGCGCGCGGCACTTCGCGAATCGACCAGTGAAGCGCGCTGAACCCTCAGGCGTTCCGTGGCGTGGAGGAGGCGGGGCGGCGGGGGTCAATCCGAGGTGTCGAGCCGCTGCAGAAGCGCGCGAAGCGCGTGAGCGTCCGCGTCCCCCAGCTGGTCGATCAGATGTTGCTGGACCGCTGCCTCCAGGCCCGGGGCGGCCGTCTCGATAAGTTCCGTGCCCTGCGGGAGAATCTCGACGCTGATTCCGGAAACGCCTTTGAGTCTGTGGATGTAGCCCCGCCGGCTCATGCGAGTGAGAAGGTGCGAAAGGCGGGTCCTATCCCAGCGGAGTTCTCGGGCGAGCTCGCTCTGACGCAGCGACCCGCCGGTCTGGTAGTCCCACCAACGAGTATAGATTCCACGACAACGATTGGGGACCCGTATGACAACTTCACTGCAACAGGAGATCGGTCGAACAGAGCAGGCGCTTTCGGCGCTACTGCGGGAGAACATCCTCGGCGACACGTCGCTCGACACGAACGACGAATGGGTCGCCGTGAACGTCATCGACCGCAAAGCACCACGCGACCTGGATGAGTGGCGACGGGCGCTCGTCGAGATGCTTACGGCGAGCGAAGCGCGCGTCGACGCCGTGACATCCCGATTGGTTGACGACGGCATCGTCGAGCGTGGCGACGCGACGTTGCGCCTGCACGATGATGCGAGAGCCGAGCTCGAGCGCGCCCGCGACGCGATCTCCGAGGTCACTGCTGAGATCGAGCGCGTGACGTCCGCCGCAGATCGCACGGCTGCCGTTCGCGTACTCGGCGCGGTGCGCGACGTCGTGCAGAGGCGCCGCGGCTCCGCCGCCGTTGCCGGAGAGTAACGCCGATAATGCACATTATGTCAGGTTGTGAAAGGATGGCTCGCCCTTGCCGCCTGGCGCGACGCAGTGATGTTCGAGACGATCTACGGCTGGAGCCTCCGCTTCAACGAAGCTCGCCACCTCATCCCCGCAGACTTCTCTCGATCCCCGCAGACTTCTCTCGCAATACTCGCCGCCCCGGCTTCGGCGAACGGGGTCTGTTACGTGTTCGCCATGGAAGGGCTAAGAAGTGCTCACCGCCGAAGCAACGCACAACCCTGACGGTGTTCGATTGGTCCGTCGACGTGCTCGAGCATTGGTCCAGAGTCAGACTCCCCGCTTCGGCGGACACCGCGCCGCTGCCCTGTTCCCGACCGACAACGAGACCATGGCCGACAGCGGCGCACTGCGCCGCAAGTTTCACGCGCTTGTCGATGAGCTGGGATTTCCGCCTGGACATTCACTCCCTCCGCCGGTCATACACCACCCACCTGCAGACCGAGCTCGGTTTTGACGTCGGCTTTGTCCGGATCCAACTGGGACACGACCACGCGTCGACCACTGGTGTCTACACCATCGCCGCGCCCGACTACCGCTCGCGCGAGCCCAGCCGGGTCTTGTCCGCATCATGGGCAGTTACCCCGCCACCAAACAGCATCAGCTCGGGGGCGGCCGCCCCTCGGGGCATAACAGGAAGAACATCTTCGTCGTGCCTGGCCATGTCACCATTACATACGGTCTTGACCGTCCCGTGAGCTGACAAGATGAAGGCGTGACACCCGTTGGCAACGAATCCACTCGTCTCGTGATCCTTCGAGGAGACTCTGCCTCAGGCAAGACGACGACAGCGCTGGCGCTACGCGAAAAGCTCGGGCCGAACGTCGCACTCATCCACCAGGACTACTTCCGCCGCGAGATCTTGAGCAACGACGACAGGCAGCAGCGCTCCCGCGATGCAAGCATCCTGATCGTCGGCGCTGCACGCGACGCTCTGAACCTCGGATACGACGTCATCTTGGACGGAATCTTCAATCTGCGCGACTACTCAGTGCTGTTCAAACGCCTGCACGACGACCACCGCGGCCAGACTCGGATCTACCAGTTCGACATCGGATTAGACGAGACGATCCGACGCCACGCAGGACGGCCGCTGTCGAAGGAGTGCGGCGAGGACAAGATCCGCGACTGGTATGACGGGTGGCAGCCGCTCCCCTGGCACGACGAAACACGCGTAGGCGGCGACGCTTCGACCGAAGGTCTGGTGACGTCGATCCTGAAGGACCTCAGTATTCAACGCTCATCCCGGCGGGCGATTGAGGGCGAATAATTCCTCGAAGCGATAAGCCAGATATCCAGTCAGGAACCAGAGTCGCGCTCCTGCTGCCCTCAGCAGTTCCCGTGACTGACGACCGTTAGTGCTCGTGCGGCTGCTGCCCTGACACGCTCGTGCGAGTCGGTCAGAAGGCGATGCAGAAGGCGCTCCGACTCCCCCGACGTCGCTCTCCTCGCCGCCAGGACCTTCGCCGCCATCTCCCTGACACGCCAGTGGTCATCACCGCCGGCAGCGGCCACCTCATGCTCGGCGCGCGGATCCCATACGTACAGGAAGGTCCGCAGAGCCCAGACTCGCGGCCAATGCCCGTCGACGCCGCCCTCGTGGCCGGCCATGACCGCTCGAGCACTGTTGCCGCCGAGCACGTCCAGAAGAGCCGCCTCCGGGACCGGATTCCTCCCGGAGAGCAGATCGATGCAACGCTGCACGAGGAGCCCCTCGCCGCAGCGCTGGGCCGCCGCCGAGATGCGGCCGCGCGGCGATGAGTCCTGCACCATCAGACGACTCTAAGACTATTCTGGGACGAGTGACATCCCCTCCTCCCCCGTGCCACATCAGGCTGGCGCGCCTGGCTGATCTGGACGGTCGCGGTCGCCGCCTACGTGCTCGCGATCACCAACCGCAGCTCGCTGAGCGCGGTCGGTGTGGATGCCGCAGAGCGCTTCCACGCGGATGCCGCGACACTCTCGCTCTTCGCCGTCGTGCAGCTTGCCGTGTACGGCGGCATGCAGATACCGATCGGCATCCTGCTGGACCGGTACGGCTCCCGCCCGATCATGGTCATCGGCATGCTGCTGATGAGCATCGGGCAGTTCGTGATGGCGGTCTCCCCCAGCATCGGCGTCGCCATCGTCGCACGCGTGCTGCTCGGCGCGGGTGACGCCGCGATCTTCCCGGCCGTGCTGCGACTGGTTGCCACCTGGTTCCCCGCCCAGCGCGGCCCGCTGATGGTGCAGCTGACCGGGATCACCGGTCAGGCGGGGCAGCTGGTGGCGCTGCTGCCGCTTGCCGTCATGCTGCATTCGACGACCTGGACCATCACGTTCGGCAGCATCGCGGGCCTCGGAGTGCTCTTCGCAGTGCTCGTCTTCACCTTCGTGCGCAATCGCCCGCCCGAGCGCGAAGAAGACGTCACGGTCAACACCGAGACCGGTGTGATCCGGGTCGTGACCTCGTCGATCGATACCGGCGTCGGCATCCGTGCCGCACTCGCACACCCGGGCACCCGACTGGCCTTCTGGTCGCACTTCACCACGCCGTTCGCCGGTACGGCGTTCCTGCTGCTGTGGGGCATGCCCTACCTCACCGAGGGCGAAGGACTATCCAGCGCGGCAGCCGCCGGACTGGTGTCCCTCAACGTCGTGGTCGCCATGGTTCTCGGTCCCATCCTGGGCGAGCTCTCCCGCCGCATCCCCACACGACGTTCGCTGGCACTGGTGCTGCCCAGCATCGCGGTGCAGGTCGTCGCCTGGATGCTGGTGATCTTCTGGCCCGGGCCCGCTCCGCTCTGGCTGCTCACCGTGCTCGTCGTCTGCCTGGGCGCAGGCGGCCCGGCATCCATGATCGCCTTCGATCACGCCCGCACGCACAACCCGGCTCATCGGCTGAGCACGGCGACCGGCGTGACGAACTCCGGCGGCTTCCTCGCGGCACTCACGGCCATCTTCCTGATCGGCCTCACGCTCGACCTGCAGGGCGCCGGCACTCCCGGCACCTACTCGCTGGGCGCCTTCCGCTGGGCGTTCTTCACCCAGTTGCCGCTGTGGGCCCTCGGGATGACGATGATCGTGATCGAGCGGAAGAGGACTCGCATCCGTATGGGGCTCGACCCCGAACGGCGCCGCCGCTGACGTCCGGGCGCAGCCCCAGCCGAGCCCAGAGCGGATTCGTCGGCGCAGCGTCCGTCAGGCGACGACAGCACTCAGATCCCAGGCGAAACCGTCGGGGTCCGTGAAGGTGCCGTCAGCGTTCACGGTGAGACGGTGTGACCCCTCCCCTCCGGCGGGACCCCGACCTGCTTGGCGAGGTTGGCGCTCTTGTAGAGCGCCAGTGCGATGCGGCCGGAATCGAACTCGACATACTTGCTGCCGTAGCTCTTGGACACCTTCACGCCCTGTTCCTCATAGAAGCGTTTGCTCGCCTTGACGTCCTCGACGCCGAGCAGCAGGACCAGTTTCTCGATCGTGCCCGTCGGCCGCCCATCACCGGTCTTGCTCGCACTCGCGATCTGCCACACCGTGCCGTCTGCGGCTCGAAGTGACCCGCCATAGCCCCACAGACTCTTTGCGACCGGTTTGAGGACCTCAGCCCCACCAGAGATCGCCTTGTGAAAGAGAACGTCGACGTCGGCAGGCTGTGTGAAGATCAGCGACGGAGCGAAGCCACGGAAGCCACTGGTCGACGTCGATGAGACGCCCACTCTGATCCGGTCGTCCAGGCCGAAGGCGTCCTGATAGAAGTGCTCGGTGGCCGCCACATCCTCGTTATCGGCGACCTCGATGGTGATGCTGTGAATGTTCATGATTCGAGGCTAGAAGCGTCGCAGGCACAGTCCTTCTCGATTCCTGATCGATACCGCAGAACCTCACGGCGCATCCGGGTCGTGAGATGTCGCTCATGCGCGGGCGCGTGTCGGTTGTGGAGCCGGGCGCACATCGAAGATCTGCATGAAGTACTGGCACATCGGGCCGACCAGCAGCGCGAAGGCGACGGTTCCCACGCCCACATTGCCGCCGAGCAGCCAGCCGATGGCGACGACCGTGACCTCCAGCGCTGTGCGGACTACCCAGATCGGTCGCTTCGTCACGCGGTGAAGCCCGGTCATGAGGCCGTCGCGAGGACCAGGCCCGAAATGTGCGCCGATGTACAGTCCGGTCGCCGCTGCCAGCACCGTCAAGCCGATCGCGAAGAACACCACGCGCACCCAGAGCACGTCGATCTCGGGAATCAGCAGGAATCCGATATCGGCCGACGGTCCGACCAGCAGCGCGTTGAGCACCGTGCCGATTCCGAGTTTCTGCCGCAGCGGGATCCACATCAGCAGCACCACGCCGCTCACAGCGATCGTGATCGTCCCGAAGGTGAGCGGCACGTGCGTGGCGATGCCCTGCGCGAGCACATCCCAGGGAGCGGCGCCGATCACACCCCGGATCATGAACGCGATGCCGATGCCGTACAGGAACAGCCCGACCAGCAGCTGCGGCACCCGACGCCACAGTCGGCGTCCGGTCAGACGTCTCACTGCGGCACCCGTTCGACCCATGCGCCGAACTTCGCGGTCCGACCGTCACCGGACGAGGTTCCGGTCAGGCGCCGTCTGATCCACGGCGCGACGAACTGACGGTAGTAGGCGTAGCCGTCGGGGCCGACAAACGGATGCTCGGGAGCCCTCCACCACTCCCCCGGCGCCTCGTGACCGAGCGCTTCCAGCACGCGGGCGGCAACGCGATGGTGCCCGTAGGCGTTCATATGCAGCCGATCCTCCGACCAGTACACCGGACGCGACAGCTCGGAATCCGGCCAGTTCAGAGCGCGCGCGACATCCGGGCGACCATCGATTCTGCGCAGCACCGCGGCGGAGAGCTCATCGCCGCGCCGCTGCACCATCCTCCCCATCGGCAGACGCCCACTCGGGTTCGCACCCGACAGCACGATCAGCCGCACGCCCTCCTCGTCGCATCGTCGCAGCACTCGGGTGAACGCGTCGGCGATGTGCTCGATGTCGGCATTCGGGCGGAGCATGTCGTTCCCACCCGCATTGAACGACAGATGCGTGGGCTGCAGCGCAAGCGCCGGTTCGAGCTGCTGCTCGACGATCGGCCAGGCCAGCTTTCCACGAATCGCGAGGTTGGCGTACTGCACGGTGTGACCACCGGCATCCGCCCATCCCTGTGCGACGATGTCGGCCCACCCGCGGACGCTGCCGTCGGGCAGCTCATCGCCGACGCCCTCGGTGAACGAGTCTCCGATCGCCACGAATCGCACTTCTGCCATCGTCCCAGCCTAGAACCGCTGCGGATGCCGCAGCGCCACCTCAGCGATCGTCGAGGGCTTCGCCCCGGCGATCCACCAGCCCCCAGGACGCGACCGTCGCGATCGCGAAGAACGCGGAGAAGACCACGAAGGCAAGCGGCGCTCCGCCCTGTGCCAGCAGAACCGGCACGACCAGTGGTGCCACGATCGAGGCGATGCGACCCACTGCCGCCGCCCACCCGGCACCGGTCCCCCGCAGCGAGGTCGGGTAGATCTCGGGGGTGACGGCGTACAGCGCACCCCAGGCACCGAGGTTGAAGAACGACAGCGCCATTCCGGCCGCGATGATCATCGTCTCGGTGTCGGCGATGCCGAACAGCACGGCCGAGACGGCGGAGCCGGCGAGGAACACCGACAGGGTGACGCGCCGGCCCCACACCTCGATCAGCCATGCCGCCACAGCATAGCCGGGCAGCTGCGCGAGGGTGATCAGCAGCGTGAACCCGAACGAGCGCACCAGATCGTAACCGGCCTGGACGAGGATCGACGGGATCCAGATGAAGGCGCCGTAGTAGGCGAAGTTCACGCAGAACCACACCGCCCACACGCTGATGGTGCGCATCCGGAACTCCGGCGCCCACAGCATCCGCATGCGCGCGGATGCCGTGGCCGCGAGCGGTTCGCGCACCGGCTCCCGCTGCGGAGCCCGCGTGCGCTGCAGATCGGCATCCGTCTCGAGCCTCACGACGACCCGTTCGGCTTCGGCGAGGCGACCGCGCGATGCCAGCCAGCGCGGCGACTCCGGCAGCCCCCAGCGCACGACGAGTGCATACACGGCCGGGATCGCCCCCAGCGCGAACGCCCATCGCCAACCGCTCTCGGATGCCGGGATGACGAAGTAGCCGATCAGAGCCGACGCCGTCCAGCCGACAGCCCAGAAGGCCTCGAGGATGACGATCAACCGCCCCCGGATCGCAGCCGGTGCGAACTCGCTGACATAGGTGGACGCCACCGGCAGCTCGGCCCCCAGCCCGAGGCCGACGAAGAACCGCAGCACGAGCAGCACGGCCACGCCGCCGACGAGAGCACTGGCGCCGGTCGCCACCCCGTAGATCAGCAGCGTGATCGCGAATACGTGTCGTCGACCGAAGCGATCGGCGAGCAGGCCACCCAGACTGGCACCGATGGCCATGCCCACGAAACCCACCGACGCGATCCAGCCGGTGACCGCCGGCTCCAGCGACCACTGCTTCGCAAGAACCGCGATGATGAACGAGATCAGCCCGACGTCCATCGCGTCCAGGGCCCAGCCCACGCCGGAGCCGGTGAGGACGCGCAGGTGGGATCGGGTGAACGGAAGCGCGTCGAGGCGGGCAGCCAGCGACGAACGGCTCGTCAGCGAGGTATCAGGCACGCTCTCATCGTAGGGTCAGCCCAGGAACGCCGACCGAAGTGTGTCCAGGCCCACACCGCCCAGGTCCAGCGCGCGTTTGTGGAACGCCTTGAACGAGAAGGCCTCGCCCTCCTGCGCGCGCACCGCATCGCGCACCTGCTCCCAGATCCGTTGACCGACCTTGTAGGAGGGAGCCTGCCCCGGCCAGCCCAGGTAGCGGTTCACCTCGAAGCGGCGGAACTCGTCGGGCATGTTCACGTTGCGTCGCATCAGCTCGATCGCGTAGTCGTAGTCCCAGATGCCATCGCCCTCCAGGCGCGGCTTGCCCAGGTGCACCCCGATGTCGAGCACCACGCGCAAGGCGCGCATGCGCTGACCGTCGAGCATACCCAGCCGGTCGGCGGGGTCGTCGAGGTAGCCCAGCTGCTCCATGAGACGCTCGGCGTACAGGGCCCAGCCCTCGGCGTGTCCGGAGGTGCCGGCCAGCACCCGCCGCCAGGTGTTCAGCTCGGCACGGTTGTAGGTGGCCTGCGCGATCTGCAGATGGTGGCCGGGAACGCCCTCGTGGTACACGGTGGTCAGCTCGCGCCAGGTGTCGAACTCGGTCACGCCCTCCGGCACCGACCACCACATCCGTCCCGGACGGGAGAAGTCATCGGTGGGGCCCGTGTAGTAGATGCCGCCTTCCTGCGTGGGGGCGATCATGCATTCCAGCTCGCGGATCTGCTCCGGGATGTCGAAGTGGCTGGCGCCCAGGTCGGCGATCGCCCTGTCGCTGGTTTGCTGCATCCACTGCTGCAGTGCCTCGGTGCCGTGCAGCTTGCGCGAGGGATCGGCTTCGAGGTGCGCGACGGCCTCTTCGACGGTCGCCCCGGGAAGGATCTCGTTCGCGATCGAGTTCTGCTCGGCGATCATCCGATCGAGTTCCTCGCGCCCCCACTCGTAGGTCTCGTCCAGGTCGATCGTGGCACCCAGGAATCGGCGGGAGTTCAGTGCGTAGAGCTCGCGCCCGACGGCATCCTGCTCGGGAGCGGCGGCCGCGAGCTCGCCGGAGAGGAATGTGCGCAGCTCGTCGTAGGCGACGCGCGCCGCACCGGAGAGATCGGCGAGGTCCTTCGCGAGGGATGCCGGAAGCTGACCCTCCTCAGGTGCCGCCTCGGCGACGAACGAGGCGAAGAAGCCATCGTCGGCGGTGTAGCGCGCAATCTGCGCGGCCACCTCGGTCACCTGGCGCCGGGCGGGCATGATGCCCTGACGGATGCCCTCTCGCAGGGTCTGCGTGTAGCCCTTCAGCGCCGCCGGCAGCGCGGCGAGCCGTTCGGCGATCACACCCCAGTCCTCCGCCTGTGCGGTGGGCATGAGATCGAACGCTTGGCGGAAATCCTGCGGTGCCGAGGCGATCACGTTCAGGTCGCGCAGGTGCCACTGCGCCTCATGCAGCTCGATCTGCAGGCGCAGTTCGGCAGACAGATCGGTCTTGGTGATGCGATCGATCTCGTCGGCGGGATCCAGGGCATCCAGTTCCGTGAGAGCCTCCCGCGCGGCGGCGACGGAGCGCTCATGCCCCTCGGGGCTCAGATCGTCCAGCCTGCCGTTGGCCTCGTTGCGTCCGATGTAGGTCGCCAGCACGGGAGACAGGTCGACGAGCGTGTCCACCCAGCGCTCGGCGACCTGGTCGATCGCGGACGGGGTGCGCGGTTGTGCAGTCATGGATTCGAGCCTAGTGCGCCGCCTCGTTCCAGTCCCGGCCTCGTCCCACCTGAACATCCAGCGGAACGGAGAGCTCCGCCGCACCCGCCATCTGCTCGCGTACGATCGCCTCGACGGCCTCCCACTCCCCGGGGCGATCTCCACGACCAGCTCGTCGTGGATCTGCAGCAGCACGCGTGAGCGGAGCGCCGCATCGCGCAGGTCGGAATGGATGCGGAACAGCGCGAGCTTCATGATGTCGGCCGCGCTTCCCTGGATGGGGGCGTTCAGAGCAGCCCGCTCGGCGTTCTCGCGCAGCACCCGATTCGGACTGGACAGGTCGGGGAACGGGCGCCGCCGGCCGAAGATCGTCTCGGTGTAACCGTCTTCCTTCGCCTGGAGAACCGACGCGCGCAGATAGTCGCGCACCGCCCCGAACCGGGCGAAGTACTCCTGCATGAGCTGTTTGGCCTCGGACTGCTCGATCCGCAGCTGCTTGGACAGGCCGAACGCGCTGAGACCGTACACCAGGCCGTACGACATCGCCTTCACTTTGGTGCGCATCGCCGAGGTGACCTCCTCGGGCTGCACGCCGAAGACGCGGGAGCCGACGAAGCGGTGCAGATCCTCACCCGAGTTGAACGCCTGGATCAGATTCGCGTCGCCGGAGAGATGTGCCATGATCCGCATCTCGATCTGCGAATAGTCGGCCGTGAGCAGTGTCTCGTAGCCGTCGCCCACCTCGAAGGCGCTGCGGATGCGACGAGACTCCTCGGTGCGCACAGGGATGTTCTGCAGGTTCGGATCGGTGCTGGAGAGCCGACCGGTCTGGCTGCCCGTCTGCACATAGGTGGTGTGGATGCGGTGATCCTCGCCGATCGCCGTGTCGAGCGACTCGATGATCTGGCGGAGCTTGGTGGCCTCGCGGTGCTGCAGCAGCAGGTCCAGGAAGGGATGCGGATTCGTTTCCTGCAGGTCGGCCAGCACTGCGGCATCCGTGGAGTACCCGGTCTTGGTCTTGCGGGTCTTGGGCAGCTGCAGGTCCTCGAAGAGCACTTCCTGCAGCTGCTTGGGAGAGCCGAGATTGAACTCGCGCCCGACCAACTCGAACGCCTCAGCGGCGAGGCGGTCGGTGCGGCTGAGCAGCTCGCCGGAGAAGGTGGAGAGCACGTCGTGCGAGACCGCGACGCCGGCGAGCTCCATGTCGGCCAACGTCATCAGGGTGGGAAGCTCTATGTCGGTGAGCACGGATGCCACGGATGCGGGCATCGCCTCACGCAGGGCAGCGGCGGTACGCAGCGTGAACCACGCCTCCTGGGAGGGCGTCGCGCCGTCGGTCTCGGGGACGAGCTGGGTGGGGTCGGCCTCGGGAAGCTTCTCGTCGAGATAGCGTCCGACCAGGTGCGCGAGGGTCTTGTCGGGAAAGCTGGGGCGCATCAGCCAGCCGGCCAGCAGCGTGTCGTACGACAGCCCGCCCAGACGGATGCCGACCCGCAGGAGCGCCTTCACCTGCGGCTTGGCGTCGTTGAGCACCTTCGGGGAATCGGACTCCAACCAGGCGCGCAGCGCCGCGGCGGTGTCATCGCTCCAATCGCCCTCGCGCAGCTCATCGCCGTGCGCAACACCGATCCGCGTGATCGTGGTGCCCTCGAGAACCAGCGTCAGCCCCGTCTCGCCGGTGTGGCCGGACAGCCACGCGGCGATCTCGGATGCCGAGGCCTCCGTCGGTTCCGGGATCGACACGGCGGGCTCGTCGTGCACGGGTTCGTCGGTCGCGCCGACCGCTTCGAACACGCGTGGGAGCAGCGTGCGGAACTCCAGCCTGGCGAACACGTCACGCAGCGCCTGCGCATCGATGGGCGCGACGGCGAGCTCGGCCGGCCCCAGAGGCAGTTCCACATCGTTCAGCAGCCGGTTCAGGCGGCGATTGCGGCGTACGTCCTCGATGTGCTCACGCAGGTTGCCGCCCACAACGCCCTTGATCTCCCCGGCGCGCTCCAGCAGCTCATCGAGAGAGCCGAACTGTGTCAGCCACTTCACCGCCGTCTTCTCCCCCACTTTCGGAACGCCCGGGAGGTTGTCGCTGGTCTCCCCCACCAGCGCAGCGATGTCGGGGTATTGCTCCGGGCGCACGCCGTAGCGCTCCAGCACGGCATCCGGGTCGTAGCGCTTGAGCTGCGAGACGCCCTGCACCGAGGGGTACAGCAGCGTCACCTCGTCGTTCACCAGCTGGATCGAGTCACGGTCGCCCGAGACGACGAGCACCTGGTAGCCCTGCTCGGTGCCCTGCCTGGCAAGGGTGGCGAGGATGTCGTCCGCTTCGATGCCCTCCTTCGTGAGCACCGGGATCGACATCGCAGCGAGACATTCCTGCAGCAGCGGGATCTGCCCCCGGAACTCCTGCGGTGACTCCGAGCGCGTCGCCTTGTACTCGGGGTACTCCTCGGTGCGGAACGAGTGCCGCGAGGTGTCGAAGGCGATCGCCATGTGCGAGGGCTTCTCGGCCTTGATCAGGTTCACCAGCATCGACAGGAAGCCGTAGATGGCGTTCGTGTGCTGGTTGTCCCTGGTTGTGAAATTCTCGACCGGAAGGGCGAAGAAGGCCCGGTAGGCGAGCGAGTGGCCGTCGACGACCATGAGGGTAGGCTTTGCGGAGTCCGTCACCCTGCAAGCCTAACCAGCGGGACGGACACTCGCCGAGGAGGATATGTGACGGATCAGGTTCAGATGACCGGCATGGAGTGGGCCACTCAGCGCGGATTGGGCGCGCTCGCGGAGCGGATGGGGATCGTTCTCACCGAGTTCTCGATCGAGCGCAGCGTGGCCACGATGCCCGTCGAGGGCAACACGCAGCCGGTCGGGCTGCTGCACGGCGGCGCGTATGTCGTGCTGGGCGAGTCGCTCGGATCGATGGCCGCGAATCTGCACGCCGGGCCCGGAAAGCTCGCCGTCGGCGTCGACATCAACGCCACGCACACCCGCTCCGCCACCTCGGGCATCGTCACCGGCGTCTGCACACCCATCCACCTGGGCAGGTCGATGGCGGTGCACGAGATCGTCGTCTCCGACGATCAGGGGCGGCGCTGCTCGACGATCCGCATCACGAACATGATTAAGCCGCTGCCTCAGAAGTGAGGCAGCGTGTCATCGAGCAGTGCGATTTCGACGCGCTGCGCTCGATTCACTTCTTCGGCGCGAGCTGCTCGATGATCGCCTTGGCGACATCCTGCATCGTCAGCCGGCGATCCATCGACGCCTTCTGAATCCAGCGGAACGCCTCGGGCTCGCTCAGGCCCATCTTCTCGTTCAGCAGGCCCTTGGCGCGATCGACGAGCTTGCGGGTCTCGAATCGCTCGACCATGTCGGCGACCTCGGCCTCGAGCGTGATGATCTGCTCGTGACGAGCCAGAGCGATCTCGATCGCGGGAAGCAGGTCGTTCGGGGTGAAGGGCTTGACGACATAGGCCAGCGCGCCGGCCTCGCTGGCGCGCTCCACGAGTTCCTTCTGGCTGAACGCGGTCAGCAGCACGACGGGGGCGATGTTCGCCTTGTGCAGCTTCTCGGCCGCGCTGATGCCGTCCAGCTGCGGCATCTTCACATCCATCACGACCACATCGGGGCGCAGTTCGGTGGCCAGCTGCACAGCGGTCTCACCGTCACCGGCTTCACCGACGACGTCGAATCCGTTGTCGCGCAGGATCTCGACGATATCGAGGCGGATGAGCGATTCGTCCTCGGCGACGACGACGCGTCGCGGTGCAGATGCCGTGGGCTGCTCAGGCTGTTCTTCAGTCACGGGTTACATCCTATCGGGGTGAAGTCGTGTTCTCGCTGGTGTCAGCGGCGGGCGCCCACGTCGTACATGTGCCGGCGGTGGGACTCGAACCCACACGTCCTCTCGGACAAAGCATTTTGAGTGCTCCGCGTCTGCCATTCCGCCACGCCGGCCCGGATCGACTTTAGCGCACGAGAAGGGGCGAGCCCGCAGGCTCGCCCCCTTCTGACACGTCTCAGACGCCGTGCTTGTAGATCGGAGCAGCTCCGCCGACAGCATCCCCGACCTTGTGGACGCGGATGTCGTTGGTGGAGCCGATGATCCCGGGAGGGGATCCGGAGATCACGACCACGCGATCTCCCTCCTGCGCCAGTCCCTGGCCGAGCAGGTACTCGTCGACCTGGTGGAACATCGCATCCGTGTGCTGCACCAGATCCACCAGCTTCGACTGGATTCCCCAGGTCAGCGCCATGCGGCGACGGATGCCGGGCTCGGGCGTGAACGCGAGCATCGGAATGCGTGAGCGCAGACGGGACAGCCTGCGGGCGGAATCGCCGGACTGCGTGAACACGCACAGGAACTTCGCCTCGACGAACTCCGCGACCTCGAGGGCTGCGAGCGTGATCGCGCCACCCTGGGTGCGGGGTTTGTTCGTGAGCGGCGAGATGCGCTCCAGCCCGTGCTCCTCGGTCGACTCGACGATCCGCGCCATGGTCTCCACGACCACGACCGGGTAGTCCCCGACGCTGGTCTCGCCCGAGAGCATCACCGCATCCGCGCCGTCCAGCACGGCGTTGGCGACATCGGAGGTCTCCGCGCGGGTCGGAACGGGGCTGGAGATCATCGACTCGAGCATCTGCGTGGCGACGATCACCGGTTTGGCCATGCGACGGGCGAGCTCGACCGCGCGCTTCTGGACGATCGGAACGGCTTCCAGGGGCAGCTCGACGCCAAGGTCGCCGCGTGCGACCATGATGCCGTCGAAGGCGTCCACGATCCCTTCGAGGGCGTCGACCGCCTGCGGCTTCTCGATCTTCGCGATGACGGGGATGCGCACACCCTCTTCGGCCATGATCTCGTGAACCCGCTCGATGTCCGAGGCGTTCCGCACGAACGACAGGGCGATCAGGTCGGCGCCGGTGCGCAGACCCCACCGCAGGTCGTCCTCGTCCTTCTCGCTCAGCGCGGGGACGTTCACGGCGACGCCCGGCAGGTTGATGCCCTTATTGTTCGAGACAGCGCCCGCCACGATCACACGGGTGGTCACGACGGTGTCGTCGGACTCGACGACCTCCACCCGCACCTTGCCGTCGTCGATCAGCAGGTAGTCACCCGGCTTGACGTCCTGGGGCAGACCCTTGAACGTCGTCCCGCAGATCTCACGGTTGCCCACGATGTCCTCGGTGGTGATCTTGAAGATGTCGCCCACCGCGAGATCGTAGGGGCCGTCCTCGAACCGGCCGAGTCGGATCTTCGGTCCCTGCAGGTCGACCAGCACGGCCACGGCACGACCGGCATCGTCGGCTGCTCGGCGCACATTCGCGTAGTTCGCCTCGTGCACGGAGTAGTCACCATGACTGAGGTTGAGTCGTGCGACGTCGACTCCCGCCTCGATCAGTGCACGGACCGTTTCATAGGTCGAGGTTGCAGGGCCGAGCGTGGCCACGATCTTCGCGCGTCTCAACGGCATCTCCAGGGTAGGGGGTAAACAGAAAAATCGGCGACGCTGCCGCGCTCAGCCTACGCGGGCTGGACGCTGAGTGCGACATCCGTTGCAGCGACCGGCGCGGGCAGCGCAGTCGTGCCCATCAGGTCGCGGTCGATCGTCGCCGCGGCGGCACGACCCTCGGCGATCGCCCACACGATCAGCGACTGTCCGCGCCCGGCGTCGCCGGCCACGTACACGCCGGGCTCCGATGAGGCGAAGCGTGCGTCGCGCTGGAACACGCCCCGCCGGGTGACGGCAGGCACGGCTTCGGAGCCGAGAACGTTCGCCTCGGTGCCGGTGAAGCCCATCGCGATCAGCACCAGCTCGGCCGGGATCTCCCGCTCTGTTCCGCTCTGCGGCACGCGCTTCCCGTCGACGAAGGCGGTCTCCGCCACACGCAGCGCACGCAGGGCGCCCGCGTCATCGGCCAGGAACTCCACGGTGGAAGCGAGATACGTGCGCTCTCCGCCCTCCTCGTGTGCGGACTGCACCTCGAACAGGGTCGGCTGGGTCGGCCAGGGCTGTTCCGCCGTCCGTTCGGATGCCGGGCGGCGCCCGATGGCAAGGTTCGTCACGCTCCGCGCTCCCTGACGATGTGCGGTGCCGATGCAATCCGCGCCGGTGTCGCCGCCGCCGATGACAACCACGTGCTTGTCTCTCGCGGTGATCTGGTCAGGGATCTCGTCACCGGCACCGACGCGATTGGACTGCACGAGGTAGTCCATCGCGAAATGTACGCCGTCCAGATCGCGGCCGGGAATCGGCAGATCGCGAGGCACGGTCGAGCCGGTCGCCACGAGGACCGCGTCGTACCGTGCACGCAGATCGCTCCACGACAGGTCGGTGCCGATCTCCACCCCCGCACGGAAGCGAGTGCCCTCCTCGCGCATCTGCTGCAGGCGGGCGTCGACGTGTCGCTTCTCCATCTTGAAGTCCGGGATGCCGTAGCGCAGCAGGCCACCGATGCGGTCATCCCGCTCGTACACGACGACGGTGTGCCCGGCACGCGTGAGCTGCTGGGCCGCCGCGAGCCCGGCAGGTCCCGAACCCACCACGGCGACGGTCTTGCCGGTCAGCCGCTGCGGTGGCTGCGGCTGCGTCCAGCCGTTCTCGATCGCGTAGTCGGCGATCGACTGCTCGATGTGCTTGATCGTGACCGCGGGCTGGTTGATGCTCAGTACGCAGGCGCTCTCACACGGCGCCGGGCAGAGCCTCCCGGTGAACTCCGGGAAGTTGTTCGTCGCATGCAGTCGCTCGCTGGCGGATCGGGCCTCGTCACGCCAGGTGAGGTCGTTCCACTCCGGGATGAGGTTGCCGAGTGGACATCCGGAATGGCAGAACGGCACGCCGCAGTCCATGCAGCGACTCGCCTGCCGGCGCAGTACCGTGCGGTCACCGGGCTCGTACACCTCTTTCCAGTCCATGATCCGCACCGGCACCGGCCGGCGGGCCGGCAGCTCGCGCTCCGTCGTCTTCAGAAAGCCTTTGGGGTCAGCCACGGGTCACCTCCAGGATCCGGTTCCATGCTCTGTCGCCGTCGGGATCGTCGCCGGCGGCCTGCGCCTCACGGCGGATCTCCTGCACCGCCGCGTAGTCGCGCGGCAGCACTTTGACGAAAGCGGTGCGCAGCGCGTCGGCGGCGTTCAGAAGATCGGATGCCAGCGGCGACCCGGTGCGTTCGACATGCTCGGTGAGCAGCGCGCGCAGGGCTGCTGCATCGTCGTCGTCCAGCCCCTCGAGGCGCAGTTCGCCGTTGTGCAGCGCCTCTGCGTTGACCTGCTCCTCCTGCAGTCCGTGCACGTATGCGACACCGCCGGACATGCCGGCTCCGAGGTTGCGGCCGGTGCGGCCCAGGATCACCGCGACGCCGCCGGTCATGTACTCGAGCGCGTGGTCGCCCACGCCCTCGACGACGGCGGTCGCCCCCGAGTTGCGCACCAGGAACCTCTCCCCCACGACCCCGGAGATGAACATCGAACCACCCGTGGCCCCGTAGCCGATCACATTCCCGGCGATCACGTTCAGCTGCGGTTCGAAGGCGGCCTCCCGCGGCGGGCGGATCACGATGTCGCCCCCGGAGAGTCCCTTGCCGACGTAGTCGTTCGCATCTCCTTCCAGCCGCAGGATGATGCCGGCGGGCAGGAAGGCGCCGAGGGACTGTCCCGCGGTCCCCCGCAGGGTGATGTCGATCGTCTCCTGGGCAGCCCGGCGGCGCCGTAGCGGGTCGTCACGTGGTGGCCGAGCATCGTCCCCACAGCGCGTTCGGTGTTGCGGATCGGCAGATCGATGCGCACCGGATCGGCGTTCTCGAGCGCGTCACCGGACATCGCGATCAGTTCGGCGTCGAAGTGCTTGTGCAGCTCATGATCCTGCGGGCGGCTGCTCTTGCGCGGTTCGGCGGCGGGGAACACCGGGCCCTCGAGGATCGGCGCGAGGTCGAGCCCAGCGCTCTTCCAGTGGTGCACCGCGGCATCCGTCCTCAGCAGGTCGACACGGCCGATGATCTCGTCCAGCGACCGGAATCCGAGCGCGGCGAGGTGCTCTCGCACCTCTTCCGCGATGAACTCCATGAAGTTGACGACGAACTCCGGCTTTCCGGTGAACCGCGCCCGCAGCACCGGATTCTGGGTCGCGACCCCGACCGGACACGTGTCCAGGTGGCACACCCGCATCATGATGCATCCGCTGACCACGAGCGGCGCCGTGGCGAAGCCGAATTCCTCGGCGCCCAGCAGCGCGCCGATGATCACGTCGCGTCCGGTCTTGAGCTGACCGTCGACCTGCACCACCACGCGGTCGCGCATGCTGTTGAGCATGAGCGTCTGCTGAGTCTCGGCCAGGCCGAGCTCCCAGGGCGTGCCCGCGTGCTTGAGCGAGTTCAGGGGCTCGCCCCGGTGCCGCCGTCATGGCCGGCGACGAGGATGACGTCGCTGAGCGCCTTGGCGACCCCTGCGGCGACCGCTCCGATACCCGACTGGCTGACCAGCTTGGTGTGGATCCGTGCGTTGGGATTGGCGCGCTTCAGGTCGAAGATGAGCTGCTTGAGGTCTTCGATCGAATAGATGTCGTGGTGCGGCGGCGGGGAGATCAGTCCCACCCCGGGTGTCGCATGTCTGGTGCGCGCCACCCACGGGTACACCTTCTGCGGCGGCAGCTGCCCGCCCTCCCCGGTTTGGCGCCCTGCGCGAGCTTGATCTGCAGATCGGTGGCCTCGGTCAGGTATTGGCTGGTCACGCCGAACCGCCCGGATGCCACCTGCTTGATGGCGCTGCGACGCTCCGGATCGACCAGACGCTCGGCATCCTCACCGCCCTCGCCGGTGTTGGACTTGCCGCCGAGGCGGTTCATCGCGATCGCGAGAGTCTCGTGCGCCTCCTGCGAGATCGAGCCGTAGCTCATGGCACCTGTCGAGAACCTTTTCACGATCGCACTGACCGGCTCCACCTCGTCCAGCGGCACGGGAGGGCGTTCTCCGACGCGCAGCTCGAACAGGCCGCGCAGCGTCTTCAGCTCACGGGACTGATCGTCGACCAGCGCGGTGTACTCGCGGAAGATGTCGTACCGGCGGGTACGCGTGGAGTGCTGCAGCCGGAAGACCGTATCGGGGTTGAACAGGTGCGGTGATCCGTCGCGGCGCCACTGGTACTCGCCTCCGGTCCAGAGGCGCTCGTGGGCCCGTGCGGCCTCGTCCTCGGGATAGGCGAAGTCGTGCCGCGCCTGGTTCTCGGCGAACACGTCCTCGATCCCGATGCCGCCGAGCTTGGTCTCGGTGCCGGTGAAGTAGGCATCCACCAGCTCCTGGCTCAGGCCGATCGCCTCGAACACCTGCGCCCCGGCGTAGGACGACACCGTGGAGATGCCCATCTTCGACATGATCTTGAGCACGCCCTTGCCGAGCGCATGGATGACGTTGTACACCGCCTGCTCGGGAGAGATCCCGGTGATGTAGCCGGTGCGCACCAGATGCTCTACGGTCTCCATCGCCAGGTAGGGGTTCACGGCAGATGCCCCGTACCCGATGAGGGTCGCGACGTGATGCACTTCGCGCACGTCACCCGCCTCGACGACGAGACCGACCTTCATGCGGTTCTCTCGGCGGATCAGGTGGTGATGCACCGCGGCGACCATCAGCAGTGACGGGATCGGAACCAGGTCCTTGTTCGAGTCCCGATCGGACAGGATCAGGAACTCCGCGCCGCGTTCGATCGCGGCATCGGCTTCGGCGCACATCTGCGTCAGCCGCTCCTGCAGGGTGTGCGGGCCGGCATCGAAGTGGTAGAGCCCGCTGATCGTGGCGCTCGATCGACCGGGCAGCGCCCGGTCGATGTGCCGGATCTTGGCCAGCTCGTCGTTGTCGATCACCGGGAAGTCCAGGCTCACGGTGCGCGCGTGCTCGGGCCCCCAATCCAGCAGATTGCGCTCCGGACCCAGTCCGAGACGCAGGCTGGTGACGACCTCTTCGCGGATCGCGTCGAGGGGCGGGTTGGTGACCTGCGCGAACTGCTGCACGAAGTAGTCGAACAGCAGTCGCGGACGCTCGCTCAGCGCGGCGATCGGCGTGTCACTGCCCATGGCGCCGAGCGGTTCGGCACCATTCTGCCCCATGGGCGTGAGCAGGATCCGCACCTCCTCCTCGGTGTATCCGAAGGTGCGCTGGCGGCGGGTGATGGAGGCGGCCGGATGCACGATGTGCTCCCGCTCGGGCAGGTCGCTCAGCTGCACCGCACCCTCGTCGAGCCACTTCTGCCAGGGATGCAGGCTGGCGAGGTCGCGCTTGATCTCCTCGTCTTCGATGATGCGTCCCTGCGCGGTGTCGACCAGGAACATCCGTCCCGGCTGCAGGCGGCCGCGTCGCTTGATGCGTTCGGGGGCGAACTCGAGCACTCCCGTCTCGCTGCCGATCACGACCAGGCCGTCGGTGGTCTCGGTCCAGCGCCCGGGCCGCAGTCCGTTTCGGTCGAGGGTGGCGCCGACCTGCACGCCGTCGGTGAAGATCAGTGCCGCCGGCCCGTCCCACGGCTCCATCTGGTTGGCGTGATATTCGTAGAAGGCGCGAAGATCCGGGTCGAGCCCGGTCTGCTTCTCCCAGGCCTCGGGAACCATCATCATCACGGCATGAGGCAGGCTGCGACCGGTGAGGGTGAGCAGTTCGAGCACCTCGTCGAAGGACGCCGAGTCACTGGCGCCGGGGGTGCAGATCGGGAGCAGCGGCGTGATGTCGCCGAGCAGCTCGGAGGCCAGCTGGGACTGGCGTGCCCGCATCCAGTTGCGATTGCCGCCGACGGTGTTGATCTCGCCGTTGTGCGCGAGCATCCGCAGCGGCTGCGCGAGCGGCCAGGACGGGAACGTGTTCGTGGAGTACCGCGAGTGCACCACCGCGAGTTCGGAGGCGAACCGCTCGTCCTGCAGGTCGGGGTAGAACGGCTCCAGCTGCAGGGTGGTGACCATGCCCTTGTAGCCGAGTGTGCGAGCGGAGAGCGAGACGAAGTAGGCGTCGAGCTCATGGCCGGCGCGCTTGCGCAGCCGGTACGCGACGCGATCCAGGGCGATCCCGGATGCCCCGCCCGATGCCGACACGAAGAGCTGCTCGAAGGCGGGACGCGCCTCGTCGGCGAGCTTTCCGAGGTGCTCGTTGGCCGTGGGGACGGTGCGCCACCCGAGCACGGTGAGGCCCTCGTCAGCGGCGATGCGCTCGATGCCCGCCTTCTGCTCGCGGCGTGCGCTCGACTCCCGTGGGAGGAACGCGAGGCCCGCGGCGTACTCGCCTGCGGGCGGAAGTTCGAATTCAGTGACCGATCGGAGGAACGCGTCCGGCATCTGGGTCAGGATGCCGGCGCCATCGCCTGTGCCGGCGTCAGAGCCGATCGCACCGCGGTGTTCCAGGTTGCGCAGCGCCTCGAGCGCCAGCGCGATGATGTCGTGGCCGGGTTCCCCGCGGAGCGTCGCGACCATGGCCAGGCCGCAGGCGTCCTTCTCGAACGCGGGGTTGTACATCCCCTGCTTCGGGGGTAGGCGCCGGAGGCGCCGTAGGGAGGCTGGAAGTACACCAGTCACCGTCCTCAGAGTCGAGTGAAACCGGGGACAGCGTTGGCCCGCTCGTTCAGTATCGGATGATCACGTGCGAGTCGAATGACGCACGCGTATTAGGGAGCCGTGCTTGTGGCGGGTGCTCCTGCGTCGACCTCGTCGGCCGGAGGGGCGCTCAGATCGACGTAATCGTGGGAATCGTGCTCAGATTCTACCTCCGCGTCGGCGCGAATCCGACCATCTCGGTAGGGCGATGCCTCGAAGCCCGTGTGACGGCGGGTCTGCACGATCAGGATGACCACCCCGACGAGTACGCCGAGAATCGCTGCCCAGACGTTGCTGCGCAGGCCGAAGAAGACCTCGCTGGGGTCGATGCGGATGGACTCCCACACGATTCGACCCGCGCCGTACCAGATCAGGTACACGGCGAAGAGCCTGCCCCACTGCAGGCGCAGTCGGCGCCCGAGCCACAGCAGCACGAGCACGCCGAGGCCATTCCAGATCACCTCGTAGAGGAAGGTGGGGTGGAACAGGGTGCCATCGGGAAGCCCAGGGGGAACGCCGGATTCGTCGACTCGATCTCGAGTCCCCACGGCAGGTCTGTGGGCAGGCCGAACAGCTCATGGTTGAACCAGTTTCCGAACCGGCCCATGGCCTGCGCGAGCAGCAGTCCGGGAGCAAGAGCATCGGCGAAGGTCCAGAATCGGATGCCGGTCCACCGGCAGCCCAAGTACGCACCGACGGCACCACCGAGGAGTGCCCCGAAGATGGCGATGCCGCCCTCCCAGATCGCCCACACCGAGCCGGGTTCGAACGGGTTCCAGGTGTTCCGGCCGGGGCCGAAGTAGAAGTTCGGGTGGGTGAGCACATGGAAGATGCGCGCCCCGATGATGGCCAGCGGCACCGCGAGGATCGCGATGTCGATGACGACCCACTTCTCGGCACCGCGCTTGGTGAGGCGGTGGTTCGTGATCAGCGTGGCCGCGATGATCCCCGCGATGATGCACAGCGCGTAGTAGTGGATCGTGAGACCGAAGATCGGGAAGGTGCTGACCGGCGGGCTCGGGATGCTGGCGGGCACGCCCGAGATGAGGCTGTGAAGCGCAAGGGACATGAGAGAGAGTCTAGTTTCCTGTCGCGAATCGCGCCGACGGGGTGCCGCCGGCAAGGGCTCGGGTGGTCTCGGCGAGGCGTTCCAGTCCGCCGTCGCGCAGCGCCTTCACCAGCGCCGTCCCGACGATGGCGCCGTCGGCGTACTCGACCACATCGGCGATCTGCTGCGCGTTCGAGATGCCGATTCCGACGCAGGCCGAGACCGCGCCGCGCGCGCGCATCCGTTCGACGAGCGTTCGGGCGGCGCGATCCAGCGCTGCTCTCTCACCCGTGATCCCCATGGTGGAGACCGTGTACACGAAGCCTGTGGACGAGGACATCACCAGGTCGAGGCGCTCGTCGGTGGAGGTGGGGGCGGCCAGGAAGATGCGGTCCAGGCCGGTGCGGGTGCTCGCCTGGATCCACTCCCCCGCAGACTCGGGGGTGATGTCGGGCGTGATCAGCCCGGCGCCGCCCGCCGCGAGCAGGTCGTCGGCATAGCGGTCGACGCCGTACTGCAGCACCGGGTTCCAGTACGTCATGACGACCACGGGCACATCGGTCTGCGCGGTGATCTCGCGCACGGCGCGAAACAGGTCGCGCGTGCGGTAGCCGTTCGCCAGCGCTTGCTGGGTGGCCTGCTGGATGACCTCGCCGTCCATGACCGGATCCGAGTACGGCGGACCGAGCTCGATGACGTCGACGCCGTTCCGCGCGAGAGTCAGTGCCGCATCGATGCTGGTCTGCAGATCGGGGAAGCCGATCGGCAGGTAGCCGACGAAGGCGCCACGCCCGGCGTCATGGGCTCTGCGGATGGCGTCCTCGACGCGGCTCATGAGGCATCCTCCTGGTCGTACAGGCTGAAGTAGCGCGCGGCGGTGTCCATGTCCTTGTCGCCGCGACCGGACAGGCACACCGCGATCACGGCATCCGTCCCCAGCTCGCGACCGATCCGCAGCGCACCGGCCAGCGCATGCGCCGACTCGATGGCGGGAATGATCCCCTCGGTGCGGCTGAGCAGCCGCAGCGCCTGCATGGCCTCGTCGTCGGTGGCGGGGATGTACTCCGCCCGGCCGATGTCGGACAGCCACGCGTGCTCCGGGCCGACGCCCGGATAGTCCAGGCCGGCAGAGATCGAGTGCGATTCCACGGTCTGCCCGTCTTCGTCCTGCAGCACGTAGGTCTTCGCGCCGTGCAGCACGCCAGGGCGGCCGCGTTCGATGGACGCGGCGTGCTTCGGTGAGTCCACGCCGTCGCCGGCGGCCTCCACACCGTAGAGCTTCACGCCCTCGTCGTCCAGGAACGCGTCGAACATGCCGATGGCGTTCGACCCGCCGCCCACGCAGGCGACCACGGCATCCGGAAGCTTGCCGGCCTCGGCGAGCAGCGGGCGCGCGCCTCTTCGCCGATGATCTTCTGGAAGTCGCGCACCATCGCCGGGAACGGATGCGGGCCGGCAGCCGTGCCGAAGATGTAGTTGGTGGTCTCGACGGTGGCCACCCAGTCGCGGTAGGCGTCGTTGATGGCGTCCTTCAGGGTGCGGGATCCGGTCTTGACCGGCACGACCTCGGCGCCCAGCAGACGCATGCGCGCGACGTTGAGCGCCTGTCGCTCGGTGTCGACCTCGCCCATGTAGATCGTGCAGTCCAGGCCGAACAGGGCGGCTGCGGTGGCCGTGGCCACGCCGTGCTGCCCGGCGCCGGTCTCGGCGATCACCCGCGTCTTGCCCAGTCGCCTGGTCAGCAGCGCCTGCCCGAGCACGTTGTTGATCTTGTGCGAGCCGGTGTGGTTGAGGTCCTCACGCTTGAGGAACACCCGGGCTCCCCGGCGTGCTCGGCGAAGCGCGGCACCTCGGTGATCGGCGAAGGGCGCCCGGCATAGGAGTGCAGCAGCGTCGCCAGCTCCCCCGGAAGCCCGGGTCGGCAATCGCCTTCTCGTACGCTTCGGTGAGCTCGTCGATCGCGGCGATGAGCGACTCCGGCATGTACCGTCCGCCGAACTCGCCGAAGAACGGGCCGTGCTGGTCTCGCAGTCCCACGTTCACTCCTCTCCGTCGCGCACCGGCAGATCGCCGGCGGCGAGGAATGCGTTCAGGGTCGCGACGGGATCGCCGGTGACCAGCGCCTCGCCGATCAGCACGACATCCGCCCCTGCTTGGCGATAGCGGCGCACATCGTCGGGCGCGAGCACCGCCGACTCCGCGACCCGGATCGCCGTGTCGGGAATGCGGTCCGAGAGCCTCGCGAACAGGTCCCGATCGAGTTCGAGCGTCTTCAGGTTGCGGGCGTTCACGCCGATCAGGTCGGCACCGAGGTCGATGGCGATCTCCAGCTCTTCGGCGGAGTGGGTCTCGACCAGTGGCGTCATGCCGAGTTCGCACACCAGCGCGTGCAGCTCATGAAGCGTCTTCTGCGACAGGCCCGCGACGATCAGCAGCACCAGGTCGGCGCCGGCGGCGCGGGCCTCGAACACCTGATACGGCGTGGCGATGAAGTCCTTGCGCAGCACCGGCACGCTCACGCGAGCGGTGACCGCCTCCAGATCGGCCAGGCTGCCGCCGAAACGCCGCTCCTCGGTGAGCACGCTGATCGCAGACGCTCCGCCCTGCTGGTACAGCGATGCCTGCAGGGCAGGGTCGGGGATCTCCGCGAGGGCGCCGCGTGAGGGGCTGGCGCGCTTGACCTCGGCGATGATCTTGACGCGGTCTGCGGGGGCGAGTGCCGCGAGGACGTCACGCGCAGCAGGGCGCGCGAGCGCGTCGCGCTCCACGGTGGCGAGAGGCCGCGTGAGAGCACGCGTGCCGGCATCCTCCACAGCGCCGGCCGTCAGGTCGGCGAGAACCATCAGTGCGCCTTCGGCGTGTACTTCGGGCCCTTCACTCCCCAGCCCGCCTTCGCGAGCACCCAGCCCGAGATCGCGCCGATCACCACGATGGCGACTCCGACCCACACGCCGACGGGAAGCCCGGCGCAGAAGAAGATCGTGCCGGTGGCGAAGCCGAGCAGCATGATCACGACGGCGATCCAGGCCGCAGGCGAGTGTCCGTGTCCGGGGTCGGCGATCGGGTTTGTCATGTTCTCCTCCGGGAGGTCGGCGATGTGTTCAGTCTATCGGGAAGGACCGGTCGGATCGGTTCCGTGGGACAGCTCATCCCACGAGTCGACCGGATCCAGCGGACCCGCATCCCGATGACGACCCTCGGAAGCCTGCTCGTAACGGCGGGAGCCCGCTCGCCAGCGATGTGCGGTGGCCAGCACGAACACGGATGCCGCCAGCAGCAGCGCCCAGGCGCACAGCGCGGCGGCGCTCCAGCCGCTGGGCTCCAGCGCCGAAATCGAGCTCCGCAGGGCGTCGTCACCGCTGAGCCCGGTGGCGTCGGTGAAGGCGGAGGCCACGACCGAGAGCGGTGGATCCAGCACGAGCGGCAGCGTGCCGACGATGAGCGGGACAGATGCCGCGAGCCCGAGCGCTGCGAACACGTAACGCAGTGCGCGGCCGGCGATGGACATCGCGGCTCCCAGCGCGAGGACGGCCAGGGACAACGGCGCCAGCAGCGGCATGGCATCGGCCCCCGCCACCAGCAGTGGTTCACCGGAGTCGATGCGACGGGCGGTGATCCAGGTCTGCGTCGATGAGATGATGCCGATGCCACCGGCGAGCAGGAAGCCGAGTACCGCGTACAGGCGTGCGCGCGAGCGCATCCTCACTCCTTCCTGTGCGGCGACTTCCAGCTCGCGGCCATCGAAGCAGGTGCGCGTGCCGGTGTGGCAGGCGGGCCCGTGCTGATCGACGGTGAGCAGGATCGTGTCGCCGTCGCAGTCGACCGCCACGGCGTGCACGCGCTGCGTGTTGCCGGAGGTGTCGCCCTTGCGCCAGTACTCCTGGCGGGAGCGAGACCAGTACACGGCACGGCCGCCGGTGAGAGTGCGACGCAGCGCCTCGGCATCCATCCACGCCAGCATGAGCACCTCGCGAGTGTCGTGCTGCTGCACGATGACAGGTGCAAGGCCATCGGCGTTCCAGGTCACGCGACTGATCTCGCTCTCCACCGACACGCTCATCACCGCACCTCCACGCCTTCCGCGCGGAGTGCGTCCTTGACGTCTCCGACGGTGAGCTGGCCGCTGTGGAACACGCTCGCCGCGAGCACCGCATCCGCTCCGGCAGCGATCGCGGGAGCGAAGTCGGCGACGGAGCCGGCCCCGCCGGAGGCGATGACCGGCACGGCGGAGACCTCGCGCATAAGCTCCACCAGCTCCAGATCGAAGCCGTCCCTGGTGCCGTCGGCGTCGATGGAGTTGACCAGCAGTTCGCCGGCGCCGCGCTCGACGGCCTCGCGTGCCCAGTCCCGGGCGTCCATCGTCGTCTCAGCGCGCCCGCCGTGCGTGGTCACCACGAAGCCGGATCCGGTCGTGCCGGCCCGCTTGACATCCAGCGACAGCACGAGCACCTGCGCGCCGAAGCGGTCGGCGATCTCGTCGATCAGCTGAGGACGGGCGATGGCTGCGGAGTTCACGCCGATCTTGTCCGCCCCCACCGCCAGCAGTCGGGCGACGTCCTCCACGCTGCGCACTCCCCGCCGACAGTGAGCGGCACGAACACGTTCTCGGCGGTGCGCTGCACCACCTCGTATGTGGTCGCACGCTCGTCGACGGTCGCGGTGACGTCGAGGAAGGTGATCTCGTCCGCGCCCTGCGCGGCGTAGTGTGCGGCGAGCTCCACCGGGTCGCCCATGTCGCGCAGATCCTTGAAGTTCACTCCTTGACGACGCGGCCCGCGGCCACGTCCAGGCAGGGGATGACGCGTGCGGCGAGTGCCATCAGAGCCTCGCCGCGTGGATCGCGGTGATGAGGATGGCCCTGGCGCCGAGCGCGTAGAGGTCGTCCATCACCTGGTTCATGCCCTTGCGCGGGATCATCACCCGCACCGCCACCCATTCCGGGTCGCGCAGCGGCGAGATGGTCGGCGACTCGCGGCCGCCCGCGATGGCTGTGGCCTGATCCACCAGTCGCGCCGGCAGGTCGTAGTCCAGCAGCACGTAGCGCCTGGCCACCATCACGCCGCGCAGTCGTCGCAGCAGCCGGGCGGTTCCCGGCGCGTCACCCGGCCGGCTGATCAGCACGGCCTCGGATTCGATGATCACCGGGCCGAAGATCTCCAGTCCCGCCTGACGCAGCGTGGTCCCGGTCTCGACCACGTCGGCGATCACGTCGGCGACGCCCAACTGCACAGCGGATTCCACTGCACCGTCCAGCGGAACCAGTTCGGCATTCACGCCGTGCTCGTGCAGGAAGTCGCCGACCAGCCCCGGGTAGGCGGATGCCACGCGCACGCCCTCGAGGTCCTGAACCGTCTCATAGCGCCCGGGGGAGCTGCGAAGCGGAAGGTGGAGCGTGCGAAGCCCAGCTGCTCGATCTCGCGGGCGTCGTCCTGACGCACATCGCGCAGCAGGTCGCGTCCGGTGATCCCCACATCGAGTGCACCGGATGCCACGTAGGTGGCGATGTCACGCGGGCGCAGGTAGAAGAACTCGACGTCGCTGTCGGCGTCGATGACGTGCAGGGTCTTGGGGTCGCGGCGACCGGAGTACCCGGCCTCGGCGAGCATCTCGGCGGCGGTCTCGGAGAGCGAGCCCTTGTTCGGAACGGCGATGCGGAGCATGGATGTCCTTCTGTTCGAGCGGTCGGATTCGGACGCGCTCACAGATGTCGGTAGACATCCTCCAGGCTCAGCCCTTTGGCGAGCATCATCACCTGGAGGTGGTAGAGCAGCTGGGAGATCTCCTCCGCCGCATTCTCGTCGGTCTCGTACTCGGCGGCCATCCACACCTCGGCGGCCTCTTCGACGATCTTCTTGCCGATCGCATGCACACCGCGATCCAGTTGCGCGACGGTGCCCGATCCCTCAGGTCGGGTCGCTGCCGTGTTCTGGAGCTCGGCGAACAGCTCGTCGAATGTCTTCACGACTCCAGGCTAGCCGCTTCGGCGAGCCCCGAAGCCGGGTGACGGCCGCCTCGACATCGTCGGCGCCGTAGACGGCGGATCCGGCGACGAACGTGTCCGCGCCGGCCTCGGCCGCGTGGGCGATGGTGGCATCCGAGATGCCGCCGTCGACCTGCAGCCAGACGTTGGAGCCGTGTCGCCGGGCGGCGTCGCGCAGCGCCCGCAGCTTCGGCATGGTCTCGGGCATGAAGCCCTGCCCGCCGAATCCGGGCTCCACGGTCATCACGAGGATCTGGTCGAACTCGTCGAGGATGTCGTGCAGCGACTCCCCTGCGGTTGTGGGCTTGATGGCCACACCCGCGCGCGAGCCGATGTCGCGCAGACGGCGCGCAAGTGCGACCGGGTCGGCCGCCGCCTCGAGATGGAATGTGACGCTCGCGGCGCCGAGTTCGGCGTAGCCGGGCGCCCAGCGGTCGGGATCGGTGATCATCAGATGCACATCGAGCGGGATCGGGCTGGTCTCCTGAATGCGCTGCACCATCTGCGGACCGAAGGTGAGGTTGGGCACGAAATGGTTGTCCATCACGTCGACGTGCGCGAAATCGGCGGACGCGATCCGCGCCAGCTCCGACTGCATGTTGACGAAGTCGGCGGCGAGGATGCTGGGATTGATGCGAGGTGCTTCGGGCAGGTTCACTGGTCGTCCTTCCGGGCGGTGCGCTGCAGCAGCGCGAGGAACATGGCGTCTGTGCCGTGCCGATGCGGCCAGAGCTGCGCGTGCAGTGCGGGCCGATCCGGCGGGGAGGCGAGATCGATCGGCGAGGTCGCGACCTGCGCCATGACCGCCTGCGCATCCAGCTGGGTGACGTCTTCGCGGACACGGAGCACCTCGGAGACCACACCGGTCGTCTCGGCGAGGTGCGGTGAGCAGGTGACGTAGGCGACGATGCCGCCGGGGGCGAGCGCGTCGAGCGCGGCGGTCAGCAGCTGGGTCTGCAGCTCGACCAGCTCGGAGACGTCGGCGGGCGACTTGCGCCACCGTGCCTCGGGGCGCCGTCGCAGCGCCCCCAGCCCCGTGCAGGGCGCATCGACGAGGATGCGATCGAAAGCGGCGCTGTGCTGCGCGGCGAACTCCCGCCCGTCCTGCTCGTGCACGGGCACGTCGATCGGCAGCGGGCGCACCGCCGCGCGGACCAGACCCGCTCTGGTCGGCACGACCTCGTTCGCCTCCAGCTCGGCCCCCTCGCGGTGTGCCACAGCGGCCAGCAGGGCGGTCTTGCCGCCGGGGCCGGCGCAGAGGTCGAGCCAGCGCTCCCCCGCACGCACAGGAGCCGCCGCCGCCAGGGCGAGGGCGACCAGCTGCGAGCCCTCGTCCTGCACGCGCACCGTGCCCTCGGCTTCCGCGATCAGCATCCGCGGGTCTCCGCCCGGCGAGCCGAACGCGGTCGGCGCGTACGGGCGTGCCGGCTCTCCCCGCTCAGCCAGGCCCGGAAGCGCCGCCAGCGTCACCTCCGGCGAGGCGTTGTCGGCCTGCAGCAGGTCATCGAGCTCCTCGGTGCGTCCTTCGGCGGCCAGGGCGCGTCGCAGCGCCCTGATCACCCACACCGGATGCGCGGTGCGCAGCGCGAGCCGCTCGTCGTCGGAGCGCGCGCTGAGCTCGATTCGCTCCTGCCAGGTGTCGGCATCGTCGCGGCTGATCCGTCGCAGCACGGCGTTCGCGAAGCCGGATGCACCGCGTCCGACCTCGGCGGCCACCAGGTTCACCGACTCGTTGACGGCGGCGTGCGCGGCGACCCGCGTCGCCAGCAGCTGATGCGCGCCGAGTCGCAGCGCGTCGAGCACGGCGGGGTCGATGTCTTCGACAGGGCGGCCGGCGGCCGCCGCGATGATCGCATCGTAGGTGCCCCGGCGACGCAACGTGCCGTAGGCGAGCTCGGTGGCCAGCGCCGCGTCCTGCGAGTCGAGCTGCGCCTCTGCGATGAGCCGCGGCAGCAGCAGATTCGCGTAGGCATCGTCCTCGGTGACGGCCCGGATCACGTCGTAGGCGACCCAGCGCGCCGGCTGGATGTGACGGTTCCGCCCCATGGGATCTCCGCTCATGATCCGGCCCTGACCGTGTTCTCTGCCCGCAGACCTCGCCACCAGTCCGCCGCGTTCATCGGTCCCTTGCCCGCAGGCTGCACCCGGGTGACCTCCAGCGCGCCGTCGCCGGCTCCGATCAGCACGGCAGTCCTGGTGCCGAGTATCTCCCCCGGTGCGAGTGGCGGGGCGTCAGTGGCGGGCGCCGCGACGAGGATCTTGAGCCTGTCGCCGGCGATCGTGGTGTGCGCACCCGGTTCCGGGGTCACCCCGCGGTAGCGCGCGAAGACGGATGCCACAGGCTGCGCCCAGTCCAGCGCGCCGTCCTCCAGCATGAGTTTCGGAGCCAGGGTCGGCTCCCCGACTGCGGTCGTGACCTCGCGGTTCCCGCAGCGATGGCGTCCACCACCTCGGCGGTGACGCGGGCTCCGTCGGCTGCGAGCAGATCGAGGGCGACATCGGCGGTGACATCGGACGGCACGGCGACGGCCTGCTTCGCGAACACGTCGCCGGCATCCAGGGCGGGCACGAGCTGGAAGACGCTCACCCCCAGCTCGGCGTCGCCGGCGATCAGCGCGCGCTGCACGGGTGCCGCTCCCCGCCACGCGGGCAGCAGGGAGAAGTGCAGATTGATCCAACCGTGGGCAGGCGCCGACAGCAGGGGCTCGCGGACGATACCGCCGTAGGCGACGATCACGCCCAGCTCGGCATCCAGACCGGCGATGTTCGCGGTCGCCTCGTCATCCAGCTTCGCGGTCTTGATGACGGGAAGGCCGAGCTCTTCCGCGGCCTGTGCCACGGGCGACGGCGTCAGCGTCCGCTTGCGCCCGAGGTGCGCGTCCGGGCGGGTGACGACGCCGGCGACCTCGTGATGCTCGGTGAGCGCACGCAGGGTCGGCACGGCGACGGCCGGTGTGCCGGCGAAGACGAGGCGCATGAAGGTACTCCGGAGGGATCGGCGATCTGATCAGCTGTCAGATCTCTGGTTCGAGGATATCGAGATGCACGGACAGCGAGGTGCGGGGCCGCCCCCTGCCGCGGCGGCTCTGCGCGGCATCCGCAATGACGGCGGCACGCAGAGTGCCGGCCACGCTCTGACCGGCAGCATAGCTGAACCGCACCAGCGCGCGCACGCGCCCGTCATCGCCGACCGGCAGGGGCCCGAGCACCGACTCCCCGAGATTCCCACGCGCGACAGCGCGTCCAGCGCGGTGCGCACGGATGCCGGCAATCCCTCGATCTGCGCGACGCGGGCCGCCGGCGGCATCCGCAGCGGAAGCCGCTCCTCCAGCTCGCTGCGGGCGTAGGCCGCCGGAGACCAGGTCGCCAGTGCCCGCGCGACCGGGCCGTTCACACCGACCAGATGGATGGGGGCGCCCGGTGCGGCGAGGGCTGCTGCGTTGGCCCACCAGCGCAGGCAGGACTCCGCGATGCGCAGCTCGGGCGCCTGCAGCATCCGAGCGCCGTCCAGCAGGATCACCGCGCGGTAGCCGCCGGATGCCAGCGGCTCGGCTCCCCGCGTGGCGACCACGAGCGCGGGCCTCGCGTCGACGTGCTGCACCGGATGCGCGCCGTCCGAGACGATCACGCGTACGCCGGGGAAGGCACGGCCCAGCTCGTCGGCGGTCCGCTCGGTGCCGGAGGAGGCCAGCCTGACCTGCTCGGAGGAGCACTCGCCGCACCGCCAGGAATGGGCCGACCGCCCGCACCAGCCACACACCGGCACCGCTCCGCGTCTGCGGGCGCCGAGCGGGCCCCCGCACTGCGTGCACCGGGCCGGTGTGCGACAGCTCGCACACACCAGCGTCGGAGCGAATCCGGGCCGCGCGACCTGGACCAGCACCGGCCCCTCGGCCGCAGCCGCCCGGGCCGAGGCGAAGGCGCTGGAGGGCACGCGCTGACCGGTCTGCTCCAGCTCCTCGGGCGTGCTCAGCCGAACCTTCGGGATCACCCGTCGCGTCGCGGTGACATCCTGCAGCCAGCCGTGCTGCACAAGACGTTCGGCATCCGTGGATCGCGTGTGCCCGACCAGCAGCAGTGCGCTCTGCTCGTCCTCCTGCCGCAGCAGCGCCGCATCTCTGGCGTGCACGTACGGCGCCAGGGGCTCGGCGAGCAGCGGGTCGCCGTCGTCCCAGATAGCGACGAGACCAGCCCTGACCGGCGAGTACACGGCAGAGCGGTTGCCTACCACCACGCACGGCACCTCGCTCAGCGTGCGCAGGAAGGCACGATAGCGGTCAGGGTTCGCCTGGCGCGCGTCGTGACGCACCACCGCGTCGTCGGGCAGCATCCGCGCCAGTGTCTGCAGCAGCACCTCCTGGTCGCGGTAGTCGGGCACCACCAGCACGCTCGATCGTCCGTCCGCCAGCTGCAGCACGGCGGCGGATGCCAGCAGCAGCGCCCATTCCGGCTCGTCTCCGCGCTGGACGGGAACCGCCTCCACCGCGGCGCGCCCCGATTCGGAGAGCACGCGAGGCAGACCGTCGTAGACCGCGATGATCTCCGTCGCGCGCTGCACGGCATCCGCAGCGGGTTCCGGGGTCGACTCCGGCGCACGCCAGGACTTCTCGACCCGCACCTGCCGCTTCGGGATCGCCAGTCGCAGGATGTCGGATGCCGATCCCGCCGCGCGATCGGCGGCACGCCGCGCCAGCCGGTACAGGCGATCGGGCATGACCTGCACAGGCGAGACGATGCTGTCGATCTCGGAGAGCGTGCGCGCCGCATCCGGCTCCTCCGCCACCTCGACGACGAAACCGTCGATCACGCGTCCCGCCGTCCGCAGCGGCGCCTTGACCCGCACGCCTGCGGTCACCTCCCCGAGCTCGTCGGGGACGACGTAGTCGAACAGCCGGTCCAGCTGCGGCAGCGGGGAGTCGATGAGCACGCGCACGATGCGTCGCCCTCCCACGCCCTCGGTCGCCGGGGACATGCCGCCCTCAGACGCCGGCGACGCGCCGCAGCTCGTCGGCGCGGGAGGTCTGCTCCCAGGTGAAGTCAGGGAGCTCGCGGCCGAAGTGTCCATAGGCGGCCGTCTGCGCGTAGATGGGCCGCAACAGGTCCAGCTCCTCGATGATCGCCTGCGGTCGCAGGTCGAAGACCTGATCGATGGCACGGGTGATCGCGTCATCCGAGACCAGTCCAGTGCCGAACGTCTCGACGTACAGGCCGACCGGACGCGCGACGCCGATCGCGTATGCGACCTGCACCTCGGCGCGCTCGGCGAGCCCTGCGGCGACGACGTTCTTGGCGACCCAGCGCATCGCGTAGGCGCCGGAGCGATCCACCTTCGACGGATCCTTGCCGCTGAAGGCGCCGCCGCCGTGCCGTGCCGCACCCCCGTAGGTGTCAATGATGATCTTGCGGCCGGTCAGTCCTGCATCGCCCTTGGGGCCGCCGGTGACGAAGGGGCCGGCGGGGTTGATGTAGTACTTCAGGTCTGCGGCGAGATCGAGGCCGGTCTGTGCCAGCACGGGGTCGATGACCTTCTCGCGCACCAGCGCCTTCAGCTCGTCCTGTGCGATGTCGGGGTGGTGCTGCGTGGACAGCACCACGGCGTCGACCGTCTTCGGCGTATAGCCGTCGTAGCCGAGGGTGACCTGCGTCTTGCCGTCCGGCCGCAGGAACGCCAGCTCGCCGGAGCGACGCACCTCGGTGAGCCGCTCTGCGATGCGGTGCGCCGTCCAGGCGGCCATCGGCATGAGCTGCGGGGTCTCGTTGGTCGCGAACCCGAACATGATGCCCTGGTCGCCGGCGCCGAGCTCGTCGCGCGGGTCGACGGAACCGCCGTCGCGCTGCTCCTGGGCATGGTCGACGCCGTGCGCGATGTCGGTGGACTGCTCCCCCACCGAGATGCTGACACCGCAGGACGAGCCGTCGAAGCCCATGTCGCTGGAGGTGTAGCCGATGCCGTTGACCACGTCGCGCACGATCGTGGGGATGTCGACGTATCCATCGGTGCGAATCTCACCGGCCACGTGCACCAGCCCTGTGGTGACCAGCGTCTCCACGGCCACGCGTGAATCGCGGTCGACGGTCAGCAGTCCGTCCAGGATGCTGTCCGAGATCTGATCGCAGATCTTGTCGGGGTGCCCCTCGGTGACGGACTCGGACGTGAACAGGCGCAGCGCGCTCATCGGTGCTCCAAAGCGGTGTTGTCGTCGTGCGGAGCCGGGTTCGGCTCGACGCCAGTGTGCAGCAAGCCGCCGACATCCGTGGACGGACGTCGGCGGCTCACGGGGTGCGTCAGGTCACTCGGCGTGGCGGATGCGAAGCTTGTCTTCGTTGATCTCGTGCAGCGCGATGGTGAGCGGCTTGTCCTCGACGGAGGAGTCGACCAGCGGTCCGACGTTGTCGAAGAGGTTGCCCTCGTGCAGGTCGGAGTAGTAGTCGTTGATCTGACGGGCGCGCTTGGACGCGAAGATCACGAGCTCGTACTTCGAGGAGACGCGCTCGAGAAGGTTGTCGATCGGCGGGTCGATGATGCCCTGGTTGTGTCCGGCCATGGTGGACCTCCTGGTCAGGCGACGCTGTCATCGGCTGATGACGTGTCGCGAAGTCGGTATCGGGTGCGCGCCCTTCGGCAGGCTCAGGAACCTGTCACCCGGTTCACGAACCGGGTCGGCGCACGGACCCCGTGGCCAATTCTACGACCTCCTGCGCCGCGGTGGCGACGTCGGCGTTCACAACGAGGTAATCGAACTCGTTCTGAGCCGCCAGTTCCGTGCGGGCGGTGCGCAGTCGACGGGCGCGCTCCGGGGCGTCCTCGGTGCCCCGGCCGACCAGTCGGTGCACGAGCTCGTCCCAGGACGGGGGCAGCAGGAACACCAGCGTCGCGGCGGGATCGGCGGTGCGAACCTGCCTGGCGCCCTGCAGGTCGATCTCGAGGAGAACGGTCTTCCCCTCGGCGAGGGCCCGCTCCACGGGGCCCCGCGGGGTTCCGTAGCGGTGCGTGTTGTGCACGACCGCATACTCCAGCAGCTGATCTTCGGCGATGAGCCGATCGAACTCGGCGTCGTCGACGAAGTAGTAGTGCACACCGTCGATCTCACCTGGCCGCGGCCTGCGGGTCGTCGCGGACACGGAGAGGTGGATGTCGGGGTGGTGCTCACGAATGTGCGCGGCAACAGTCCCCTTGCCCACCGCTGTGGGCCCGGCGAGCACCAGCAGGCGACTGCGGGCCGGCCGTGCGGAGTGCCGGGGGAATCGCTCGTCCAGCCAGCCGGAGAGTGCTGCCAACTGCCGCACACCCAGCCCGCCCAGGCGTTTGACCGGCGAGATGTGCAGCTTCTCGAGAATGCGGTCGCGCTTACCGGCGCCGATCGCGGGGAGCGCCATCAGGAAATCGGTGATGCGCATGGTCGCCGCGTCGGATTCGGCATCCTCCACGGCCTGACGCAGCACCTGCTGCGGTGTGGCCACGCGCGTGGTGAGGTCTCGCTTCAACGCCGCGCGGCCACGTCGGCGCTCGAGAGCCCGGCGCGATGCCGCAGCGCGATCCACTTCGGGGACGACCCGGCGATCAGCCATGGAGAACCTCCTGATAACGTGCCGCGCGCTCGCTGATCGTCGCAGCGAGATCAGTGGGCCCCGCCCGCAGGATGCTGCGGCTCTCGCTGGCCAGTACCTGCGTCGCGATGTCGCCGAAGCGCGAGATCAGATCCGCGGGTTCCGCACCCTGGGCGCCGAACCCGGGAGCGAGGACGGGGTGCCCGTGAGCACGTCGTCGCCGAGACCGACCTCCTCGCGGTCGACCGTGGCACCGATCACGAGTCCCACCGGGCCCAGTCCGCCCTCGAAGGCGAGGGATCCATTGGCCCAGGTGACATCGCGCGCGACGCGCTGCGCGACGGTCTGCTCCTCGGCCGCCGCCACATCGACCGTCCGTGCGGTCTGCAGGGATGCCGCCTCCGGGTTGCTGGTCGCGGCGAGTACAAACACGCCCTTGTCCGCGCGGACAGCGGTGGTGATGGTCTCACGCAGCGACTCCGGTCCCAGATAGGGGCTCAGCGTCACGGCATCCGACTCCAGCGGCGACCCCGGTTCCAACCAGGCCGAGGCATACCCCGCCATGGTGGAGCCGATGTCTCCGCGTTTCGCGTCCGCCAGGACGATCAGCCCGGCGGCACGAGCCGCAGCCATCACATCCTCGAGCGCGGCGATGCCCGTCGAGCCGAACCTCTCGAAGAAGGCCACCTGCGGCTTGACCACCCCCACACGTCCCGCCGCGGCCTCGACCACGGCGAGCCCGAATGAGCGCAGCCCTGCCGCGTCCTGGTTCAGGCCCCACTGCTCCAGCAGCGCGGCATGCGGGTCGATGCCCACGCACAGCGGCCCGTAGGCGTCCAAGGCCGTGCGCAGTCGCGACCCGAACGAGGCTGTCACCGCGCCGCCCGCCGATCCGACTCGTACTCCTGCAGGCTGCGCACCGAGAAGCTGTCGCCGGCCGCATCCATTCCGCTCACCGCGGCGCCCAGCACAGCCATGGTGGTGAACAGGGCCTTGTCGGCGGCCACCGCGGCGGCACGGATCTCATAGCCGTCCGCACGCGCGACCCCGCCGCTGGGCGTGTTCACGACGATATCGATCTCGCCGTCGTTGATCAGATCGACGATGTTGCGCTCTCCACCGTCCACCGTCTCGCTGTACTTCGCGACCCGCGCGACCTGGATGCCGTTGCGCGCGAGGATCTCGGCCGTGCCCTCGGTGGCGATCAGTGAGAAGCCGAGCTGCTGCAGACGGTGCGCGGGCAGGATGACATCGCGCTTGTCCGAGTCGGCCACCGAGATGAACACGGTGCCCGAGGTCGGCATCCCGCCGTAGGCTGCGGCCTGGCTCTTCGCGAACGCCGTCGGGAAGTCCGCGGCGATGCCCATCACCTCGCCGGTGGAGCGCATCTCCGGGCCGAGCACCGAGTCGACGATCTTGCCGTCGCGCGTGCGGAACCGCTTGAACGGCAGCACCGCCTCCTTGACGGCGATCGGCGCGCCCAGGGGCACCTTCGAGCCGTCTTGAGCGGGCAGCATGCCCTCCGTGATCAGCTCTGCCACCGTGGCCCCGGCCATGAGGCGGCTGGCCGCCTTCGCCAGGGGGATCCCGAGGGCCTTCGACACGAACGGCACCGTGCGACTGGCACGCGGATTCGCCTCGATCACATAGAGCACGCCGGCGCTGATCGCGAACTGCACGTTCAGCAGCCCGCGCACGCCCACGCCCTCCGCGATCGCGAGCGTCGCCTGACGCACCCGGTCGATCTGCGTGCGGCCGAGCGAGATCGGCGGCAGCGTGCAGCTGGAGTCGCCCGAGTGGATTCCGGCTTCCTCCAGGTGCTCCATGATGCCGCCGATGTACAGGTCGGTCCCGTCGTAGAGCGCGTCCACATCCAGCTCGATGGCGTCGTCGAGGAAGCGATCCACCAGCAGCGGCTTGCCCTCCTCGATCACGACCTGACCGGCGGTGCGCACGAAGTAGTCGCGCAGCGAAGCCGTGTCGTACACGATCTCCATGCCGCGCCCGCCGAGCACGAAGCTCGGACGCACCAGCACCGGGTAGCCGATCTCCTCGGCGATGCGCACGGCTCCGTCGACGTCGATCGCTGTGCCGCTGCGCGGGGCGACCAGGCCGGCGTCGTCGAGCAGGCGCGAGAACAGCTCCCGTTCCTCGGCGAGGTCGATCGCCGCCGGGCTCGTGCCGAGCACGGTGTAGCCGGCCGCCTCGATGCCCTTCGCCAGGCCGAGCGGCGTCTGGCCGCCGAGCTGGCACACCACGCCCAGGATCGTGCCGCTGTGCGACTCGGCGTCGAGCACCTCCAGCACATCCTCCAGCGTGAGCGGCTCGAAGTACAGCCGGTCCGAGGTGTCGTAGTCGGTGGAGACCGTCTCGGGGTTGCAGTTGACCATGATGGTCTCGTACCCGGCATCCGACAGCGCGAACGACGCATGCACGCAGGAGTAGTCGAACTCGACGCCCTGCCCGATGCGGTTGGGGCCGGAGCCGATGATGACGACCTTGGTGCGCTCCGACGGGGCGACCTCGGTCTCGGACTCGTAGCTCGAGTAGTGGTACGGCGTGAGCGCCGGAAACTCTCCGGCGCAGGTGTCCACGGTCTTGTACACGGGCCGCAGACCCAGCGCACGACGGATCCGGCGGATCTCGGCCTCTGTGGTCCCCCGCAGCTGCGCGAGCTGCGCATCCGAGAAGCCGTGCTGCTTGGCGTGGCGCAGGGTCTCGGCATCCAGCTCCGGAGCCTGCGCAACCAGCTCGGCGACCTCGTTGATCAGCACGAGCTGATCGAGGAACCACGGGTCCATCGCCGTCGCGTCGAAGGCCTGCTCGATCGTGGCGCCCTTGCGCAGTGCCTGCTGCAGCACGACGATACGACCGTCGGTGGGCGTCTTCGCGATCTCCAGCAGCTCCGCCACCGAGCGCTCCTCCTCGCCCCAGTGGAACGAGGATCCGCGCTGCTCGAGCGACCGCAGCGCCTTCTGCAGCGCCGTGGTGTAGTTGCGGCCGATGGCCATCGCCTCTCCCACCGACTTCATGGTGGTGGTGAGCGTGGCATCTGCGGCGGGGAACTTCTCGAACGCGAACCGGGGCACCTTGACGACCACGTAGTCCAGCGTGGGCTCGAAGCTGGCCGGAGTGACGCCGGTGATGTCGTTCGGGATCTCATCCAGGCGATAGCCGAGCGCGAGCTTGGCGGCGAGCTTGGCGATCGGGAACCCGGTCGCCTTCGAGGCCAGCGCCGACGAGCGCGAGACCCGTGGGTTCATCTCGATGACGATGATGCGGCCGTTGGAGGGATCGACGGCGAACTGGATGTTGCAGCCGCCGGTGTCCACGCCGACGGCGCGGATGATGTCGATGGAGATGTCGCGCATCTTCTGGTACTCGCGGTCGGTGAGCGTCAGCGCCGGTGCGACGGTGATGGAGTCTCCGGTGTGCACGCCGACCGGGTCGACGTTCTCGATGGAGCAGACCACGACCGTGTTGTCGGAGGTGTCGCGCATGAGCTCGAGTTCGTACTCCTTCCAGCCCAGGATCGACTCCTCCAGCAGCACCTCGTGCGTGGGCGAGTCGTGCAGACCGGCACCGGCGATGCGGCGCAGATCCTCCTCGTCGTAGGCGAAGCCCGAGCCCAGTCCGCCCATGGTGAACGACGGGCGGACCACGAGCGGATAGCCGAGCTCCTCGGCCCCGGCGAGGATCTCGTCCATGGTGTGGCAGATGCGGGACGCCGCGACATCCGCGCCGGCCTCGATCACGAGCTCCTTGAAGATCTGACGATCCTCGCCCTTGCGGATGGCGTCGACCTTCGCGCCGATCAGCTCGACGCCGTACTTCTCCAGGATGCCGCGCTCGTGCAGCGCCATGGCGGCGTTCAGCGCGGTCTGGCCGCCCAGGGTGGGCAGGATGGCATCCGGCTTCTCCTTGGCGATGATCGTCTCGATCACCTCGGGGGTGATCGGCTCGATGTAGGTGGCGTCGGCGAAGTCGGGGTCGGTCATGATGGTGGCCGGGTTGGAGTTGACCAGGATCACCCGCACCCCTCTTCGCGCAGCACGCGGCACGCCTGGGTGCCCGAGTAGTCGAACTCACAGGCCTGGCCGATCACGATCGGCCCGGAGCCGATCACCAGGACGGAGGTGATGTCTTCGCGCTTCGGCATTACTCGGCGCCCTTCTCGTTCATGTCTGCGATCACCAGGTCACGGAACCGGGCGAAGAGGTAGTGGGCGTCGTGCGGTCCGGCCGCCGCCTCGGGGTGGTACTGCACGGAGAAGGCCGGGAGGTTCAGCGCACGCAGGCCCTCGACGACCTGGTCGTTCAGACCCACGTGGCTCACCTCGACCCGACCGTATCCGTTCGGGCTCTCGAAGGTGCCTTCCAGGGGCGCTTCGACCGCGAAACCGTGGTTGTGCGCGGTGATCTCGACCCGACCGGTGGTCTTGTCGAGCACCGGCTGGTTGATGCCGCGGTGGCCGAAGGTGAGCTTGTAGGTGCCCAGGCCCAGGGCCCGCCCGAACAGCTGGTTGCCGAAGCAGATGCCGAAGTACGGCAGACGGGCGTCGAGCACCTCGCGCAGCACCGCCACCTGCGCATCGGATGCCGAGGGGTCGCCGGGTCCGTTCGAGTAGAACACACCGACCGGCTCGACCGCCTGGATCTCGGCGAAGCTCGCCGACTGCGGCAGCACGTGCACCTCGAAGCCGAGCCGTGCCAGATTGTCGAGCGTGGACTGCTTCACGCCCAGGTCGAGCACGGCCAGGTTGCCGATCCGCTCGCCCTCGGCGGGGATCACACGCGCCTGGGTGACCGACACCGCAGCCGACAGGTTCTGCCCTGCCATCTCGGGGGCGTCGGTCACGCGGCGCAGCTGCTCGCCGGCGTCGAGCTCGGCATCCGGTCCGGAGAAGATGCCGCCGCGCATCGCACCGGCATCGCGGATGCGTCGCGTCAGTGCCCGCGTGTCGATGCCGCTGATGCCGACGATGCCGTCGCGCACCAGGGCGTCGTCGAGGGACTCCTCGGCGCGCCAGTTGGAGACGCGGCGCGCAGGGTCGCGGACGATGTATCCGGCGACCCAGATCCGGGAGGACTCGTCGTCCTCGCGGTTCATTCCGGTGTTTCCGATGTGCGGCGCGGTCTGCAGCACGATCTGACCGGCGTAGGACGGGTCGGTCAGCGTCTCCTGGTAGCCGGACATGCCCGTGGCGAAGACGACCTCGCCCAGAGTGGTGCCGACGGCGCCGTAGGCGCGCCCGGTGAATCGGGTGCCGTCCTCGAGGACGAGCACGGCGGTCGTCAGTGGGGACGACGCCCCGGGGGTGGAACTGGTCAAGACTGCTCTCCGTTCTCCGTGCCGGTGCTCAGTCGCTCCAGCTCGGGAAGTATCTGCTGCGGACCGACGGATGCGGGGCGCAGGAATGAATCGACGAGGATGCCATCGGCGATCCGCCATACCAGGCGGATCAGCCCTTTCGGCTCGACCACGCGGTCGATCGCGACGGTCGCACGGTCGGCGGTGATGAGCTGCGCGGAGGCGATGAAGACGGTCGGCGAACCGTCGAGGCTGAGCGCTACCCCCGATCCGTGAGCACGAGCTCACCGCGTGCACGGTAGGCCAGCGGCTTCAGCGCGAGACGCTCCAGCGGCTGATCGTGCTGCGTCGTGGCGACGTACAGGATCTCGTACCGGCCGGTCACCTCCGCGTGCTCGGGCACCCCGATCGGCGCGGTGAGCGCGGAATCGCGGCGGAGTCGTCGTCGCCATCCGACGACCATCGCGGCGAGGATGAGCACCGCGATCGCAATGGTGATCGCTATCGCGAGCTCCCGGCTCACTGCGGCACCTCCGGCGAGCCGGGCTCCTGCACCAGTTCGCCGTCATCGACGGTCACGACGCCGCCGTGGATGGTCCACTGCACGCGTCCAGGCAGGTCGCGGCCGAGGTACGGCGAGTTGCGGCTGCGCCCGTGCAGATCGGCCTCGGTGAAGACGCCGTGCACGGTCGGGTCGTACAGGGTGACGTGTGCGGGGCGTCCGACCTCGAGCGAGCCGAAGCCGTCGAGCTGACCGATCCGCGCGGGTGTCGTGCTGAGCACCCGGGCGACGTCGCTCCACTCCAGCATCCCGGTCTCGACCATCGACTGGTGCACCACGCGCAGCGCGCTCTCCAGCCCGACCATGCCGTTGGCGGCGGCCTGCCACTCGCAGGCCTTGTTCTCGGCCGGGTGCGGTGCATGATCGGTCGCGACGATGTCGATCGTCCCGTCGGCGAGACCCTCCTGACCGCCTGGACATCCTCTGCGGTGCGCAGCGGCGGGTTGACCTTGTAGCGCGCGTCGTAGTCGCGCACCAGCTCGTCGGTGAGCAGCAGATGATGCGGGGTGACCTCCGCTGTCACCCGCACGCCGCGCTTCTTGGCCCAGCGGATGAGATCGACCGAACCTGCGGTGGAGAGATGGCACACGTGCAGACGCGAGCCGACATGCTCGGCGAGAAGCACGTCGCGGGCGATGATCGATTCCTCTGCGACAGCCGGCCAGCCGGCCAGGCCCAGCTCGGCGGAGACGATGCCCTCGTTCATCTGCGCCGCCTCAGTGAGGCGGGGATCCTGCGCGTGCTGCGCGATGACGCCGTCGAATGCCTTGACGTACTCCAGGGCACGACGCATGATCAGCGGATCCCAGACGCAGAAGCCGTCATCGCTGAAGACGCGAACGCGAGCCCGGGAGCGGGCCATGGCGCCCAGCTCGGCCAGCCGCTCGCCCTTCTGCCCGACGGTGACTGCTCCGATCGGCTGCACGGTGGCGTAGCCGGCGGCCTCGCCGAGGGCGAGCTCTTGCTCCACGACGCCGGCGGTGTCGGCGACCGGCTGGGTGTTGGGCATCGCGAACACGGCGGTGAACCCACCGGCCGCAGCCGCCCTGGTTCCGCTGAGCACCGTCTCGGAGGCTTCGAATCCCGGCTCGCGCAGATGCGTGTGCAGATCGACCAGCCCCGGGAGGGCGACCAGCCCGGATGCGTCGATCACGCGCGCGCCGGATCGGCTCAGACCGGATCCGATCTCGGCTATCCGGCCGTCCTCGATCACGATGTCGGCGCTGTCGCGTCCGAGCAGCTGAATCCCGGTGATGACGAGAGTCCGGCTCATCTCACTTCCTCTCGATCATCGTTCCGCTCTCCCGCAAGAAGCAGGTAGAGCACAGCCATACGCACCGACACTCCGTTGGTGACCTGCTCCAGCACGGTCGATCGCGCGGAATCCGCAGCCTCGGAGGATATCTCCAGCCCCCGGTTCATCGGACCGGGATGCATCACAATGCTACTCGCCGGCAGCGTCGCCGCCCGCAATGCGTCAAGGCCCCACAGCCGGGAATACTCCCGCTCAGTGGGGAAATATGCGGCGTGCATCCGCTCGACCTGGATGCGCAGCATCATGACGGCATCGGGAGCCTCGGAGAGCGCCGCATCCAGGTCGTAGAGCACGCGCACCGGCCACGCCGACACGTTCTGCGGCACGAGCGTGGGAGGAGTCACGAGCGTCACTTCCGCACCCAGCGTCGTCAGCAGCCAGACGCCGGAGCGGGCGACCCGCGAGTGCAGCACGTCGCCGACGATGACCACGCGCAGACCGGAGAGATCGCGTCCGCGGCTGTCCGCGCCGTAGCGGCGTTTGCGGATCGTGAACGCGTCCAGCAGTGCCTGGGTGGGATGCTCATGGGTGCCGTCGCCGGCGTTGACCACACCGGCGGAGATCCAGCCGCTGGTTGCGAGGGTGCGGGGCGCACCGGATGCCGAGTGGCGGACGACCACGGCATCCGCCCCCATCGCCTGCAGCGTCTGCGCGGTGTCCTTCAGGCTCTCGCCCTTGGAGACGCTGGAGCCCTTCGCTGCGAAGTTGATCACATCGGCGGAGAGCCGCTTCGCTGCCGCCTCGAAGGAGATCCGGGTGCGGGTGGAGTCCTCGAAGAAGAGGTTCACGACGGTCTTGCCCAGCAGGGTCGGCAGCTTCTTGACCTGGCGGGACTGGGTGTCGGACATGTCCTCGGCGACGTCGAGGATCTGCAGCGCGGTGTCGCGGTCGAGAGTGCGGGTGTCGAGCAGGTGCCTCATGATTCGATCGTCACCTCGTCCGCTCCGTCGAGTTCCTTCAGCCGCACGTTCACGCGCTCAGTGCGTGATGACGGGATGTTCTTCCCGACGAAGTCCGGGCGGATCGGGAGCTCGCGGTGGCCGCGGTCGACCAGGATCGCCAGACGCACCGCAGCCGGGCGGCCGATGGATTGCAGTGCGTCGAGGGCGGCACGGATGCTGCGGCCGGAGAAGAGCACGTCGTCGACAAGGACGACCGTCTTCCCGTCGATCCCGCCGTCAGGGATGTCGGTGCGCTTGGGCGAGCGGGTCGGATGCTGCGACAGGTCATCGCGGAACAGCGTGATGTCGAGCGAACCGACGGGGACCTCGGTCTCGGCGATGCCGGCGATGATCGGACCGAGCCGGTCCGCCAGCGTCACGCCCCGCGTCGGGATGCCGAGAAGGACGAGGCCTTCGGCGCCGCGGTTGGATTCGAGGATCTCATGGGCGATGCGCGTCAGAGCACGCGCGATATCGGCTTCTTGCAGCACTGTGCGTGCAGACAATGGCCACGTCCCTTCTCCGCCTCACAGGACGGTTTTAAAGGTGGGTGATGCATCCAGTCTACCCAGTCCGGCGTGACGACGTCGAAGCATGGCTTCTCTGTCTCTGATCTGTGTCTGATCACTGATGCCGGGAGCAGTATTCGGCGTGTCGAGCAGGCGACACGCCGTGTCCATCGCGCACCTTCCGGATTTCGACACCGAGCCATACTCTGGCGGGATGCTTCGCAGCATCACGTTCGTCCGACATGCCTTGCCCGAGGTCGATGCGTCACGACCGCCCGGCGAGTGGATGCTCAGCAGCGAGGGCATCGCGGCGGCCGAAGCGCTCGAGCTCGATGGCTTCAGAGCGTCCGCGGTGTCCAGTACCGAGAGTAAAGCAGCACAGACGGTGTCGCTTGCGCTGGGTCTCGCGGAAACGGATGTGGCTACGACTCCTCCTTCCGCGAGGTCGATCGCGATGAACAGGTGCACGAGGGCTTTCGCGACGCGCGGCGGGCGTGGGTCGCGGGTCGTCTCGACGCCCGGCATGCGTGTTGGGAGACGCCGGATGCCGCGGCACGTCGCTTCCACGACGGGCTGCTGGTGTATGAGGCGGAGCACTTGATCGTCGGCACGCACGGGATGGTGCTGACAGCGTGGCTCGCCACCCAGGGACTCGTCGAGCGCGGAGTCGATGCTGTGGCCTTCTGGGAATCGCTGCGCTTTCCCGATGTGCTGGAGCTCGGCCTTCCGCTGCTGCGTGTACGTGCCGTGCTGACGGATGCCGAAGGACGATTCGTGCTGATCAAGCGCACGCGCCCCGGTCAAGAGCCGTACTGGACGACGCCCGGTGGCAGCGTGATGCTGGCCGACAGATCGCCGGAGGATGCTCTGCGCCGTGAGCTGCGCGAGGAACTGGGTGCCGAGGCAGAACTCGGCGAGCTCGTCCTCGAGCGCCAGCTCGATAGCATCCGCTCCGAGATCTTCTATGCCGCGACGCTGACGTCGATCGATCCCGCGCTCGCTGACGGCCTCGAGTTCAGCGCCCCATCACGCGGCGCATATGAGGTCGAGCTCGTCACGCCGGACGAACTGCGTACGATCGACCTGCGTCCGGATAGTCTGAAGCGCCTGCTGCTCAGTCGGTAGCTCAGGCTCCGACGCGCAGGGCCTCGTCGGTGAGCGGGCACTGCGAGACGCGGATCGGGTGGCCGGTGGTGGTCAGGCACTTGCCGGTCTTCAGATCCCACTTCCAGTCGTGCATGCTGCAGGTGAGCACGCCGTCCTCGTCGATCTTGCCGGTGCGAGTCAGGTCCGCGCGAAGATGCGGGCAGCGGCGCTGCACCACCCAGTCGCCGATCTCGGCATCCTCGGTCTGGTCGGTCTGCTCCTGGTACCAGTTCTCGACGTACTCGATGCGATCCACCGAGAGGCACTTCAGGAAAGTGGTGAGGAACTCGTTGAACTTTCCGCTGCGCCCCACCGAGAACTGCATGGACAGGAAGATGGAGTTCGACCAGTCGATCTCATGGTCCTTGATGTTCGTCGAGACGAGGTCGGCGGGGATCGTGTACCAGTAGATGCACTCCTCCCCCGCGTACTCGCGCACCTTGGCCTTGGGGAAGTCGACGACCATGTCCAGCTCGCCGATCCGGAACCGCACGTTTCCGCCCACCCCGAGCCGGATGGTGCGGGACTTCTTGATCAGCGGCTCCCACCACTCCTTGATGGCGGCGAGCATCTCGTCCGGCGGGAGGATATCGGCCCGGCGCGCCTCCTCATCGCGCAGCTCCTGCTGACGCGAGGCACGCTGCTCTTCGAGGTACTCCCACTTCTCGTCGAAGATGTGCGCGATCTCGGCATCCGTGTACAGGCTCTGCGAGACGCTCAGCTCGCCGCCGTGCAGTTCCACGACCGTTCCGGGTACGAACAGCTGCCCATCGTACTGCGGCGCGTGCTGCTTCAGGTGGGCCAGGAACTCCTTCTGATCGGTGAAGATCGAGTCGTCGTCCTGACCGGTGCCGTTGTAGCGGAAGATCTCGTCGCGCAGGAACATCGGCGGACCGGCCATCGGGAACACGTGCGGCGCGTCGACCTTCTCGATGTAGTACATGGCGCGCTTGTTCTGCGCCTCGCGCTTGAGCTTGGCGAAGTTCTGCTTGGCGTCCTGCGGCAGGTCGTAGACCATCGGCCACCAGATCGCACCGGAGACCTGGGTGAAGTACGCCTCGGGCTTGCCGAACGAGAGCAGCGCCTCCAGATCCAGCGGGTGCGAGTCGTTCTGGTTGAGGATCGAGGCGGTGCCGTCGTCTACGCTCAGCGACGAATCGCCGATGGGTCCGTCGCTGGGGGCGCGCAGCGGCGTGATCATGATCTTCAGGTCGCCGCGCTGGATGATCTCGCCGGCGGGAGCGTAGGTGATGTTCTCATAGCCCAGGGCACGGATGTCGCGTTCGAGGTCGTCGATCGGGTACTCCGGCAGCAGCACCTCGATGTCCTTCGAGATGTACTTCTGCAGCAGCCGCGGATCGAAGTGATCGCGGTGGCGGTGCGAGATGTACAGGAAGTCGGCCTCACGCCCGAAGCGCTCCCAGTCGAGCCCGCGATTGTCGGGGAACGGGAACCACGAGCCGAAGAAGGAGGGTCCGAGAACGGGGTCGCAGATGATGTTCCCGCCGACCGTCTCGATGAACATCCCGGCATGGCCGAGTCCCGTGATCCGCATATCTCTCCTCGTGCTGTGGGCGGTCTCGATTCTACCGAGCACCGGTTGTGCGCGGCCGGTGCACCGCCGGGCAAACCTCGGCGCCGCGACCCCTCACGAATCGAGCAGTCCCCGGATGTCGTCCGCGGTCAGCGCCTGCGAGAACAGCGCCTCATCGTCCATCACAGCCGTGAACAGCCGTGCTTTGCGCTGCTGAAGGGCGAGCACCTTCTCCTCGATCGTCCCGGCGGCGATCAGCCGGTACACGAACACCCGGCGGGTCTGGCCGATGCGGTGTGTGCGATCGATGGCCTGCGATTCCGCAGCGGGGTTCCACCACGGGTCGAGCAGGAAGACGTAGTCCGCCTCGGTGAGTGTCAGACCGAAGCCGCCTGCTTTGAGGCTGATCAGGAACACCGGCTGCTCGCCGTCGCGGAAGCCGTCGATCACCTCGCTGCGCCGCCGCGTGGAGCCGTCCAGGTGCACATGCTCCACGCCGGCGGCGGAGAGCCGCTCGGCGGCGAGATCGAGGAAGCTGGTGAACTGGCTGAACACCAGGGCGCGGTGCCCTTCTGCCCGCAGCTCCTGCACGTAGTCCAGCAGCACGTCCAGCTTGCTGGAGCCGATCGCCGCGTCGGTGGCGTCGATCAGCCCGGGGGCGATCGCCAGCATCCGCAGCATGGTGAGCGAGCGGAACACGATGAAGCGGTTGCGGTCCAGATCGGCGAGCAGCCCCAGCAGCTTCTGCCGCTCCCGCTGCAGCACCGCGTCGTAGCGGGCGCGGTGCGCGGGCGAGAGCTCCACGAACACCTCCTGCACCTGCTTCTCGGGCAGGTCGGCGGCGACGAGCTCCTTCGTGCGGCGCAGCATGAGCGGACGGATGCGGCGTCGCAGCCTCTCCAGCCGCAGCTGTCGATACTCGCCGCCCTCCTCGTTCTCGGGCACTTTGCCCTTCTCGATCGGCTGCACGTAGTCCTCCCGGAACTTCCGGGCGGAGGGGAACAGTCCGGGCGCGGTGAGGGAGAACAGCGCCCACAGGTCGGTCAGACTGTTCTCCAGCGGCGTGCCGGTCACGGCGATCTTCACCCGCGCGCGCAGCGCCGCGATGGCCTTGTGGGCCTTCGTCGCGGGATTCTTCGCGAACTGCGCCTCATCGAGGATCACGCCCGCCCAGTCGATCTCCGCGTACTCCTCGTCGTCGAGCCGAAGCAGTGTGTACGAGGTGACGATCACGTCGGCGTGCTCCACGGCATCCGCAATCCGCTCTCCTCGCCGTGCCGCCGTCCCTTCGATGATCCGCATCCGCAGCCCAGGTGCGAAGCGACCCGCTTCGCTGCGCCAGGTGGCCAGCACCGAGGTCGGCGCCACCACGAGGAACGGGCGCTTCTCCCCCGTCTCTCGAGTGTGTGTGATCAGTGACAGCAGCTGCAGAGTCTTACCCAGCCCCATGTCGTCGGCCAGGATGCCGCCCAGTCCGTGCTCCCAGAGGAAGGCGAGCCAGTCGAATCCCTGCTTCTGATACGGACGCAGCTGCGCGGTCAATGTGCCCGGCACCTCCGTCGCCGGCACCTGCTGCACGTCACGCAGTCCTTCGGCGAGAGCCCGCCACGACACGGCCGGCTCGGACTGATCGGCGAGGTCTTCGAAGTCTGCCCACAGCGCGGTCTGGTGCCTGCTGATCCTCGGTGCGGTCTCCCACTCCGTCAGGTCGGCCGCCTCGTCGATCAGCTCACGCAGCGTCTGCAGCGCCGGGTGCGCCAGGGAGAAGTAGCTGCCATCCACGAGCAGCAGCTTGGTGCGCCGCATGCTGAGAGCGGTGAACAGGGGCGTGAAGGGGATGGAGATCCCGTCGATCTTCACGATCACGCCCAGGTCGAACCAGTCCGGATCGGGCGAGTCGACCGTGGACACCGTGATCTGCGGCGATCCGGACAGTTCGCGGTACTTCTTGCGCCGCCCCGTGACGACCACGCGCACGTCGCTGTCCTCGAAAGCGGGCAGCACCGTGGTCGCCCATTCCGCCGTGGCGACACCGGTGTGCACCGCACGTGCCCGGAAGGGCTGATCGGTGGCCGACGCCCAGATGCGCTCCAGCATGCGCAGCGTCTCACGCTCCGCATCCGGGTCGCGGACCGGATGCCCGGGCGCGACCGGCTCGTCGAGCACGATCGGCGCGGTATCCACGACCGGTACTGCCCCGTGCCCGGCATACTCCCACTCGAAGCGATACTCGAGACGGTCCGAAGCGCCGAAACTCACCCGCAGCACCGGTGTCGGCCTGATCGGATCGGGCAGCTTCAGCCCGGTCGCCTCGACCGCAGCCTGCCGGGCGATGACCGGATACGCCTCCGCGAGGAACAGCCCGCGGTCCCCTGCCGGCACGGCGATGGGTTCGGATGCCGTGATCGCAGCACGCACAGCGCCGCTGAGTGGCACCTGCGCCAGTGCGACCTCGATCGTCGCGCCGACGACCTGCCAGCGGTAGAGACCGGTGCTGCCGATGGGCCGGAGGGATCGGGCCGTCACGGACTCGTCGTCGATGCGCACGTCGGCGGCGACGACGAGCCCACCGTCATCGGTAGGGGCGATGCGGATGCCGGCGGACGCGCTCCGTGCGACGTGCACGGTCGTGTGCTTCTGCGCAGCGATCAGCGGGATGCCCACGTCGGCGAGCGTGCGCAGATGCTCCCACAGCAGCGGCGACTCCACCCTGTCGAGCGGGATCCAGTCGGTGGCCGTGCCCGAGAGCAGCGAATCTCGCGCGACGGCGAGGAAGTCGGTGAACCAGCGGGCCTGTGCGGCGTCGAAGCGACCGCTGGGACGCCGGAGCACGTCCCAGCCGGCATCCCCCTGAATCCACTTGCCCGTCGATTCGCTGCGCATGAGCGGTCGCACGGCCAGCTGCACCTCACCGTGCTCCCGTACCAGCTCGCGCGGCACTGCCGTTCGTGCCGGCGCGGAACCCCACCGATCCTGTGCACGCGACGGACGGATGCGCAGTTCGGCGCCGAGCGCGAGAGGCACCGAGTGCCGAGTAGTCACGGTGGGCTCTGCGATGAGCCGGCGCCATGCGGCTCGCTGATTCTCGCGCTGCAGCCGACCGGCGGCTTCGGCGTCATCCTCCGCATCGGGCGCCACCAGCAGCGCGGCGACCACATGCTTGCACGCCAGCCGCACAGGACACGAGCACGCCGACGCGAGGATCATGCCGCCGCGGAACCGCACCGCACACCGGTAGGGCGCGGGCTCGGAGCCGTAGACGTCAGCGTTCAGCGTCTGCGACCCGGCATCCCACACGGTGCGCTCCACGCGGCCCCGGCGCGCGTAGTCCACTCCGCGCCGGTATCCGCCGTCGCCGGCCAGGCTGCGCAACTGCTGCGCGGTGACCCGGGGGATGCTCATCTGTGCATGCTCTCTCGGACCTCCGACACGCCGGTGACGTCAGCGGAACGCCCCACCGAGTTCAGCGTGAGCGATCGATGCGCGCGAGCACACCGTGCACGAAGGCGCCGGAGTCCTCTGTGGAGAGCTCTTTGGCCAGTTCCACGGCCTCGTCGATGGCGACGGCGGTGGGCACCTCGTCGTTGTACAAGATCTCCCAGGCCGCGATGCGCAGCAGGGCGCGGTCGACGGCAGGCATCCGTTCCAGCTTCCAGTCACGGCTGTGCGTGGTGATCTGCTCGTCGATCTCGTCGCGATGGTCGATGATGCCGTCCACGATCTCGCGGGCGTACAGCCACGAGCTCTGTCGTGACGGCTCGTTCGCCGCGCGCGCAGCGGCGGCCGCCAGTGACACGGAGACCTCTTCCCCGCGCACGTCGGCGGAGAAGAGGATGTCGAGGGCGCGCTTGCGCGCCTTGGTGCGTGCGCTCAAAGTCGGTCGCCGGCGTCAGTCGTTGACGCGGCCGAGGTAGTCACCCGTGCGGGTGTCGACCTTGACGCGCGTGCCCTGCTCGAGGAACAGCGGAACCTGGATCTCGTAGCCGGTCTCGAGGGTGGCGGGCTTGGTGCCGGCCGAGGAGCGGTCTCCCTGCAGACCGGGCTCGGTGTAGGTGACTTCGAGGACGACGGATGCCGGCAGCTCGATGTACAGCGGGTTGCCGTTGTTCAAGGCGATCTGCACCTGCTGGTTCTCCAGCATGAAGTGCGCGGCGTCGCCCACGGTCGCGGCGGGCACGTTGATCTGGTCGTAGTCCTCCTGGTCCATGAACACGAAGCTGTCGCCGTCGGTGTACAGGTAGGTGAAGTCACGGCGGTCGACGTTCTCGATCTCGATCTTCGTGCCGGCGTTGTAGGTCTTGTCGACGGTCTTGCCTGAGACGACGTTCTTCAGCTTGGTGCGGACGAACGCGCCGCCCTTGCCGGGCTTGACGTGCTGGAACTCCACCACGCTCCAGAGCTGTCCGTCGATCTTGATGACGACGCCGTTCCTGATGTCTGCGGTGGATGCCATGCTGGTGCGAGTCCGTTCGTGTCGAAGGTTCGAGGGCCGGGCGCGGATGCGCGCAGAGAAAAGTGGCCGAGAATCGATTCTAACGGATGCCGAAGATCGGCCCGCGGTCAAACGTGAATCAGGCCTCAGCGGACCGAGTCGCCGATCAGCACCACGAGCTCACGCACTGCCTCGGCGTAGCCGTTGATGCCCTTGCCCACGACCCGTACCGCGGCGACGTCCTCCAGGTAGGAGAAGTGCCGGAACGACTCGCGGGCGTAGACGTCGGAGATGTGCACCTCGGCGAACGGCAGGCTGACGCCGGTGAGAGCGTCGCGCAGCGCCACCGAGGTGTGTGTCAGTCCGCCTGGGTTGATGACGATTCCCGCGCAGTCCTCACGGACGGCGTGGATCGCGTCGATCAGCTCGCCCTCGTGATTGCTCTGCATAGCGCGGACCTCGTAGCCGAGACCGTCGGCGACCTCCGCGACCAGCTGCTCGATATCGGCAAGCGTCGCGGTGCCGTACACCTCCGGCTCGCGGGTGCCGAGCAGGTTGAGGTTGGGACCGTTCACGAGCAGCAGGCGACGAGTTTCGGGCACGATCCGCACACTATCAGCGTCTTCGCCCCGGAGCCCGCGTCATGACCGCGGTGTCACGAGCGGAAGGAACACCTCGTCGACGATCGCCTCGATGACCGCGTCGCCGACCTCGTGCATCGTCATCATCAGCTCGTGCCGGAAGAGGTCGAACGCGACGGTCTTCACCCGTGGCGAGAGACGCTCGGGGTCGGCCTCCCCGCGCTCCACGGCGCGCTCGAGGATCTGCTCGGTCGCCGGCCGCAGACCCGTGGTCTGCAGGAACATCTCGCGCACGTCTGCGAAACTGCGCCCGTAGTCGGAGTAGTACGACGCGATCAGCACGCTCAGCAGCGGAGCGAGGCGCCCGCGCGTGGCGTTGGATCGACGCAGCAGCTCGATCATGTCCGAGCGGAGCGACCCGGTGTCCGGCACAGACGGGCGTCCCCGGCTCAGGCTCGCGGCGAGCGTCGCCTCCAGCAGAGCACCCCGGTCAGGCCACCGCCGATAGACGACCGACCTGCTGGTGCCCGCACGCTCCGCCACCGCCTCGATCGTGAAGCTGCCGTATCCTGCATCGACGAGCTGATCCCAGGCCGCCGAGAGAATCGCGTCGTCGAGCTCCGGTCCCCGTCGCCGCGACGTCTTCTCAAGGTCCATTTGTGTATCTTATCTCCGCGGCGTACGATCGTCCCTCGTTAGATACATACATGTCTCTTATGAGGAGCCGCATGACCAGCAGCCGGAGCTTCGCACTCCCCCGCGACGCCATCGTCACAGCCTTCGTGCTCGTCGCAGGCGGACTGGCCGTCATCTTCGACGGCACGATCATGAGCATCGCTCTCAACTCGCTGTCCGTCGACCTCCGGGTACCGATCAGCACGATCCAGTGGGTGACCACCGGCTACCTGCTGGCACTGGCTGTCGCCATCCCGGTCGTGGGCTGGGCGCAGGCCCGCTTCGGCGGCAAACGCGTATGGATGAGCGCCCTCACACTGTTCATGCTGACTTCCGTGGCCTGCAGCTTCGCCGGCGATGCCACGATGCTGATCGTCTTCCGAGTGGTGCAGGGCATCGGCGGAGGCCTGATGATGCCGCTGATGGCGACCCTCGCGATCCAGCAGGTGCCCAAGGGAGCCTCGATGGGGCGCCTGATGGCGATGGTGAGTCTGCCTGCGGCTCTGGGACCTATCCTCGGCCCGACCATCGGCGGGCTGCTGCTGAACACCCTCGGCTGGCGATCGATCTTCTGGGTGAACGTGCCCCTGTGCCTGATCGGACTCGCTCTGGCCTGGCACTTCATCCCCTCCGACTCTCCGCGCGGCAGACCTCAGCTGGACTGGCTGGGAGTGCTGCTGGTCTCGCCCGGCGTCGCCGGCGCGCTCTACGGGCTGTCGAACGCAACCGCGGAAGGCGGACCCGCTCGCCTGGACGTCTGGGCGCCCCTCGCGGGTGGACTCGCCCTGCTCGTCGTGTTCGCCTGGCACCAGATCCGACGAGGCACCGCCGCGCTGATCGACGTCGGGTTGCTGCGCACGAGGTCCGTGGCCTCCGCGACCGTGGTGCTGTTCCTCTCCAGCGTCGCCGTGTACGGCGGGATGCTGCTGCTGCCGCTGTTCTTCCAGGTGGTGCGCGGCGCGGACGCACTCACCGCGGGGCTGCTCCTCATCCCGCAGGGCATCGGGGCGCTGCTCAGCCGTACGCTGGCCGGTCGTCTCACCGACTCGATCGGAGCGCGAACGGTCGCGATGGGAGGGTTCCTGGTGCTCGCCGTCGCCACGATCCCGTTCGCCTTCGCAGGACCGGGCACGAACGAACTGTGGCTGATGGCGGTGCTACTGATCCGAGGCTTTGGAATGGGCGCGGTGATGATCCCCGTCATGTCCGTCGCCTACGTCGATCTCGACCGTGACTCCGTGCCACACGCCAGCATCCTCACCCGACTCGGCCAGCAGCTCGGCGGGGCCTTCGGGACGGCGGTGCTCGCCGTGATTCTCGAAGCCGCGGCAGGTGGCGGAGCCGTCACCGCGACGGCCGGAGGTTTCGCCACGGCCTTCTGGTGGGCGACCGGACTGTCAGCGATCGCGATCCTGGTCTGCGCGCTGCTGCCCAAGGTACGCGTTCCCGAGCCCGTCACCGAGGGCGAGGGTCAGCCCGCGACCTCCTGATACGCGGCGAACAACAGCGACTCGTCGGGGGCCTGCAGCACCGTCGGCTTGGCGATGTCGTCGAGAAGAACGAAACGCAGCATTCCGCCGCGGGCCTTCTTGTCGCGCTGCATCGTCGCCAGCAGCGTCTGCCAGGCTCCGGCGCGATAGGTGGTCGGCAGTCCCAGCGACTCCAGCACTGTGCGATGACGTTCGGCTGCCGCATCCGACAGACGGCCGGCCAGGCGCGACAGCTCCGCCGCATACATCATCCCGATCGAGACCGCCGCGCCGTGCCGCCACTGGTAGCGCTCGCTGTGCTCGATCGCGTGGCCCAGGGTGTGTCCGTAGTTGAGGATCTCGCGCTGACCCGCCTCGCGGAAGTCGCTCGAGACGACCTGCGCCTTCATCTCGATGGCCAGCTCGACCGTGCGCCGGAACTCGTCGGTGGCGGTGTCGACGGCCCGCTGCGGATCGGCTTCGATGATGTCCAGGATCTCCGGCGCCCAGATGAAGCCGGCCTTCACGACCTCGGCATATCCGGCGGTCGCCTCGTTGGCAGTCAGGCTCCCCAGCTGATCGAGATCGCCGATCACAGCACGGGGTGCCCAGAACGCTCCGACCAGGTTCTTGCCCTCGTTGGTGTTCACGCCGGTCTTTCCGCCGACAGCGGCATCGACCAGCCCCAGCACGGTGGTAGGCACCTGCACGACCTGCACCCCGCGCAGCCAGGTCGCGGCGACAAAGCCGGCCAGGTCGGTGACGGCGCCGCCGCCGTATCCGACGACGGCGTCGGTGCGGGTGAAGTCGGCCTGTCCCATGATCTGCCAGCAGAACGCCGCGACCTCGATGCGCTTGCCCTGCTCGGCATCCGGGATCTCCGCCACGAGCACCTCGAGGGCACCATCGGCCATCAGCCGCTCGCGCAGCTCGGCCGCGCGGTTTGCGAGGGTGGGCGGGTGGACCACCAGCACCTTCCGCACAGCGGGATCCAGCGCCGTCCGCACCCGATCGAGGATGTCCCGCCCCACGACGATGTCGTACGCGGCCTGCCCTGTCACGCTGATGGTCTTGACGCTCATTCCTGTTCCTTCCTCCATGCGGCGACCTGCTCCGCCAGCATCCGCATCGGACGACGGGATGTGTCGACCGTGAGGTCCGCGACCTCCTGATACCAGTCGCGGCGTGCGGCGAAGATCGCCTGCCATCGTTCCAGCGGGTCGTCCTCGCCGGCCAGCAGCGGTCGGCCCGCGCCGCGGATCCGGTTCGCCACTGCCTCGACGCTGACCGTCAGGAAGACGACCGGATGCTGTGCGAGCAGGGCGCGCGTGCCGGCATCCGTCACCGCTCCGCCGCCCAGCGAGACCACGCCGCCCTCGGAGACCGCCGCGGCGACTGCGGCGCGCTCCAGCTCGCGGAAGTGCTGTTCGCCGTGTTCAGCAAAAATCTGCGGGATCGGGCCATGTTCGGCCGCGATCCTCTTGTCGGTGTCGATGAACGGCACCTCGAGCAGCCGGGCTACTCTGCGGCCCACGCTCGTCTTGCCCGCGGCCATCGGGCCGACGAGCACCAGAGTCAGCGGGTGGTCGGGCCGCTCAGGAGAGCTCATCATGGGCGAGCAGCGCCGCCTCCGATGCGGGTGCGGTGCGCAGCGTCTCCGGAATCGCCTCGAGATAGCCGTCCAGATTACGGCGGGTCTCGCGGATGCTGTCACCGCCGAACTTCTCGAGGATCGAGTTCGCCAGCTCGATCGCCACCATGGCCTCCGCCACCACGCCCGATGCGGGCACGGCGCACACGTCCGAGCGCTGGTGGTGCGCGGTCGCGGCCTCGCCGGAGGCGACGTCGATCGTGCGCAGTGAATGCGGCACCGTGGCGATCGGCTTCATGCCCGCGCGAACCCGCAGCACGGTCCCGGTGGTCATGCCGCCCTCCGTGCCACCCGCGCGGTCCGAGCCGCGGGTGATGCCGCTCTCGGTCTCGAACAGCTCGTCATGCGCTGCGGAGCCGCGACGGCGCGTGGTCTCGAAGCCGTCTCCGACCTCGACGCCCTTGATGGCCTGGATGCTCATCAGCGCCTGCGCGAGACGCCCGTCCAGCCGGCGATCCCAGTGCACGTGCGAGCCGACCCCCGGGGGCAGACCGTACGCCAGCACCTCGACGATGCCGCCGAGCGTGTCGCCGTCCTTGCGCGCATCGTCCACCTCGGCGACCATCAGGGCGGACGTGGCGGGGTCGAAGCACCGCAGCGGGTCGGCATCCAGCGCGTCGACGTCGTCGGGTGTGGGAAGCGCCGAGCCGTCCGGCACGCGCACCGGGCCGATCGAGAGCGTGTGGCTGACCAGGCGGATGCCGAGCTCGGACAGGAACGAACGGGCGACGGCGCCCAGTGCCACCCGCGCCGCCGTCTCACGGGCGCTCGCGCGCTCGAGGATGGGCCGGGCCTCGTCGAAGTCATACTTCTGCATGCCCACCAGATCGGCGTGGCCGGGGCGCGGACGGGTGAGCGCGGCGCCGCGGCCGCGGGACTTCTCGGTCAACTCTGTGGGGGCCGGGTTCATCACCTCGGTCCACTTCGGCCACTCGGTGTTCCCGATGCGCAGCGCGATCGGGCTGCCCAGGCTTTTGCCGTGCCGCACTCCGCCGGAGATCGTCAGCTCGTCCTGTTCGAACTTCATCCGCGATCCGCGCCCGTAGCCGAGTTTGCGGCGCTGCAGGTCGGCCTGGATGTCTTCTGCGAGGACGGGGACGCCCGAGGGCAGTCCTTCCATGACGGCGATGAGTTCGGGGCCGTGCGATTCGCCGGCCGTGAGCACGCGGAGCATTGCTCTAGTCTCCCATGGCCGCACGGCGCATAACCGCCACGATGACGTCCTCGTCGGGAAGTGCCCGCTCCTGCTCGCCGTGCAGGAAGATCCTGATCTGCCGCACCGCCTGATACAGCAGCATCTCGAACCCGGAGATCACCGTCTCACCGCCCCACCCCGCGGCCAGTGCCGACGGCCACGGCGCATAGGCGGCTTCGAAGAGAACGCCGCCTGACGACGTCAACGGCGCGGTGACGGTGGGGTCGAGCACGGTGCCGCTGGGCAACGTGGCGATTGTGGCATCGACCTCCTGCGGGGGATGATCGAACGGATGGACGGCGACGGCGACGCCCAGCTCTGAGCCGATGCGCTCCAGGCGACCTGCTGCAGCAGGACGGCGGGCGCGCACGTCGACGATCTCGGCGCCGAGCTCATGTGCGGCGACCAGAGCGGATGCCGCGGTGGCACCGGCCCCCAGGATTCGCACCGAGCGGATGCCCTGGACCTCGGCATTCGTGAACGCGTCGACGATCCCGCCGACATCCGTGTTGAACCCCTGCAGCGTCGATCCCAGGAGCAGTGTGTTGACCGCCCCGGTGAGGCGCGCATGCGCATCCAACTGGTCGGCCGCCGCGTGCGCTGCCTCCTTGAGCGGCATGGTGAGCGAGAGTCCGCGCCAAGTGGCGTCCAGCGCATCGAGTGCCGCGGGAAACCCTGCTGCATCCACCCGTCGGCGGTCGTACGTCCAGTGCAGTCCGAGCGTGCGATAAGCCGCGGCGTGCAGCGCGGGTGAGCGGCTGTGCCCGATGGGGTCGCCCCACACCGCGAGCCTGGTGCGCTCGGTCATTGCTTGCACGCGTAGGCCGGGTTGCCGTTCGCCCGGCACCACTCGCCGAGCTTCTTGATCGCGTTGTTGTGCTCCTGGAGGGTCGTGGAGAAGATCGTCGTCCCGTTGTCGGGATCGACGGTGACGAAGAACAGCCAGGGGCCATCGGCGGGATGCATGGCCGCATCGATCGCCGCCTCGCTGGAGTTGGCGATCGGCGTCGCGGGCAGCCCCTCGATCGCGTAGGTGTTCCAGTCGTTCTCCTGACGCTGCGCGTTCTCGGACGTGTTGGAGGAGCCGGCGTGCAGCTCGCCCGCGCCGTACTGGGAGGTGGAGTCCATCTCCAGTTTCATGCCGATGTCGAGGCGGTTCTCGATGACCCGCGAGACCTTGGTGAAGTCGGGTGTGCGCGCCTCGCGCTCGATGATCGAGGCGATGGTCAGCACGCGCTGTGCGTCGGCATCCGGCACACCGACCTTCTTCAGAGCCTCACGGGTGCGATCCACCATCCGCTGGATGACCTCGTCGGCGGTCACCCCCGGGTCGAAGGTGTAGACCGCGGGGAACAGCCATCCCTCCAGGCTCTTCGCCTGCACTCGATACGCCGCGGGATCGGCGACAGCGGCCTCCAACTCGTCGAGCGGGATGCCGACGCCGTCGACGATGCGTGGCAGGGAGGAGGCGACGGTGCCGCCCTCGGCGATCCGCACGGTGTTCTCCATGCGGGTCTCCGGGTCGCCCAGCGCCTCCAGCGCGGCCGCCGCGGTCATCTTCTTCTGCAGCTTGTACACGCCCGGGTAGAAGGTTGCTCCGGGGTTCTCCTTGAGCAGGTACTCGTAGAACACGCGATCGGTCTTCGTGACCCCGGCCTGGAACAGCGCGGTCGACACCGGAGAGCCGGTATCGCCCTTCTTGATCGTGACGAGTGCCTCGCCGGTGGCCTGGCCTGGCTCGTAGTCCTTCGGCTCGCCCCAGCCCATCATGTCGTTGATCTTGTCCTGGTACGTGTTGTACACCCAGGCGCCCCCTGCGGCCATCCCGCCCAGGACGACCAGGACGATGATCAGTCCGATCAGACATCCGCGGCCGCGCTTCCGCTTCGGCACGCGCACGTGCCGCTCCGGCGCGAAGATCGCGTCCAGCGGGCTCTCTTCGACGGGGTTCTGCGCAGCGATCTCCGGTGCTCCGGGCTCAGCCGGGGAAGGCTGACTCGGGTCGGGCCCGTCCGCTGCGGCATCCGGTGTGGTCGATGCCCGTGCGGCATCCGGCTGCTGCTGCTGCGCTTCACGACGCGCGCGGCGTGAGCCGGGTGCAGGTCGGTCCCCGCTCTCGGGTGCGCGGTGCGGCGACGAAGCCGCCGCCGGCAGGTGGTCGAACAGGTCGCCGAGTCCCGATGACGGTGAGGACTCGTCAGGATCAGGCATCGTCGGAGGGCTCCTCATCCAGTTCGATCAGCACACCGGCGGGGTTTCCGGTGCTCTTCTCGGTGTCCACCGCCTGCTGCAGGAGCACGACTGCGGCCACCTGATCGACAATGCTACGAGAGTTCTTCTGAGATCTTCCCGATGAGCGCAGGGCGGCATGCGCGCTCACCGTGCTCAGCCGCTCATCGACCAGGCGCACCGAGATCCCGGTGCGCTTCGCCAGCTGTCCCGCGAACTCCCGTGCATCCGTGGTGGATGCCGTGTCCTCTCCGCGCATGTTGACCGGCAGGCCGACGACGAACTCCAGTGGCTCCCACTCCCGTGCCAGTTCGGCGAGCCGATCGATCGAGGTCTGCGAACGCGGCACGGTCTCCACTGGAACCGCGAGCATCCCGTCCGGATCGCAGCGGGCGACCCCGACACGTGCCTTCCCGACGTCGATGCCGAGGCGCGTCCCGCGACGGAATCCGCTCACGCCCCTGCGAGCTCCGAGACCACGGCCGCCAACGCGGCGTCCAGGGCGGAGGCATCCGTGCCGCCTCCCTGTGCGACGTCGTCCTTGCCGCCTCCCCCGCCGCCGAGCACGCCTGCGGCGATGCGCACAAGCGCACCGGCCTTTGCCCCGGCCGCCCGTGCGGCGTCGTTCGTCGCCACCACGACGATCGGGCGGCCGTTGGCCACGCCCCCGAACGCCACGACGGCGGCATCCGCCCCCAGGCGCTCGCGCACGCTCAACGCGAGCGTGCGCACGTCGTCGGCCGAGCCGACCTCGCCCAGCGACGTCGCAGCCACCCGGTAGGAGCCGACCGGTTGCGCGGCCTCGGCGAGGGCGGGAACTCGGCCGGCGCGCTCCTTCGCCTCGAACTGCGCGATGCGCTTCTCGGCGGCCTTGAGGTTCGCCTGCAGCTCCTCGATGCGCGTCGACAGCTGGTCGCGAGGCGCCTTCAATGCAGCGGACAGCTGAGAGACGACAGTGCGCTCAGCGGCCAGCTCGCGGAAGGCGTCCTGGCCGACCAGTGCCTCGATGCGACGGTTGGACGCCCCGATCGAGGACTCTCCGACGACGCTGACCAGCCCGATCTCCGCGCTCGAGGACACGTGCGTACCGGCGCACAGCTCACGCGACCACGGCCCGCCGATGTCGACCATCCGCACCACATCGCCGTACTTCTCACCGAACAGCGCCATGGCGCCGGCTTCCTTGGCCTCGTCGAGCGAGACGATGCGGGTGGTCACCTCGAGGGCGTCGTTCACGGCACGGTTGGTGATGTCCTCGATCTCGGAGCGCGTCTCCGCCGAGAGCGGCTGGGCCCAGGAGAAGTCGAAGCGCATGTAGCCCGCGCGGTTCAACGACCCCGCCTGGGTCGCCGTCCGGCCCAGGGTGTCGCGCAGTGCCGCGTGCACGAGGTGCGTCGCCGAGTGCGCCTGCCGGGCGGCCCGCCGATTCGCCGCGTCGACCACGGTGGTGGCGTGGTCATCCACGGCCACGCTGCCGGAGTCGACGTGCACGGTGTGACTGATCAGACCGGCCACGGGGCGCTGCACGTCGAGGACGTCCAGCTCGAACCCTGCTCCTACGATCGTGCCCTTGTCGGCGACCTGGCCACCGGATTCGGCGTACAGGGTCGTCTCGGCGAGGATCACCTCGGCCACGTCGCCCTCCGCGGCCGTCTGCGCCGGGTGGCCGTCGACGATGATCCCCAGCACCCGGGATTCGGTCTGCAGCTCCGTGTAGCCGGCGAAGCCGGTCTCACCGAGCGCACGGAACTGCCGGTATACCGACACGTCGGCGAACTGCCGCTTGCGGTTGCGCGCATCGGCCTTGGCACGCTCGCGCTGCCCGCGCATGAGGTCATCGAACGCTGAGCGGTCGACGTCCAGACCCGCCTCCTCGGCCACTTCGAGGGTCAGGTCGATCGGGAAGCCGTAGGTGTCGTGCAGCAGGAACGCCTCGGATCCGCTCAGCGTCGTCCCGCCCGCCTTCTTCGTCTCGCCCAGCGCCAGGTCGAGGATGGTCGACCCCTGTGCGAGAGTGCGACGGAAGGTCTCCTCCTCGGCGAACGCCGCGGCCGACAGGATCGACCAATCCCGCTCCAGTTCGGGATAGGTCACCTTCATGGCATCTCGCGAGGCGGCGAAGAGCTCGGGGAAGACCGGCTCGTCAACGCCCAGCAGCCGCATCGCGCGCACGCTGCGCCGCATGAGACGACGCAGTACGTAGCCGCGGCCCTCGTTCGAGGGGCGAACGCCGTCGGAGAGCAGCATCAGCGAGGAGCGCACGTGATCGGCGACGACGCGGAAACGCACATCGTCCTGGTGAACGGCGCCGTAGCGACGACCCGACAGCTCGACGGCACGGTCGAGCACCGGACGCACCTGGTCGGACTCGTACATGTTCTCGACGCCCTGCTTCAGGAACGCGACGCGCTCCAGTCCCATGCCGGTGTCGATGTTCTTCTGCGGCAGGTCGCCGGTGATGTCGAACTCAGTGCCGCTGCGGACGTTCTCGATGAAGTCCTGCATGAACACGAGGTTCCAGATCTCCAGGAACCTCGTGTCGTCGACGGCGGGGCCGCCGTCCTTGCCGTAGGAGGGACCGCGATCGAAGAAGATCTCCGAGTCCGGCCCACCGGGCCCGGGCTGGCCGGTGTTCCAGTAGTTGTCGGCGCGGCCCAGCCGCTGGATCCGCTCGGGCTTCAAGCCGATGATGTCGCGCCAGATCGACTCGGCCTCGTCGTCGGTCTCATAGACGGTGACCCAGAGATCCTTCTCATCGAAGCCGAGTCCGCCGTCCGACTCGGAGGAGGTGAGCAGCTCCCAGGCGTAGCGGATCGCGCCTTCCTTGAAGTAGTCGCCGAAGGACCAGTTGCCGAGCATCTGGAAGAAGGTGCCGTGCCGCGCGGTCTTGCCGACTTCTTCGATGTCGTTGGTGCGGATGCACTTCTGCAGATCTGCGATGCGCGGGTGAGGAGAAGGAACCACTCCGGTGAGGTAGGGGATGAACGGCACCATGCCCGCCACTGTGAACAGCAGCGACGGGTCGTCGCTGACCAGTGACGCGGATGGGACGATGACGTGGTCGTTCTTCTCGAAGAAGTCGAGGTAGCGCTGCGCGATGTCCGCAGTTCTCATAGTGCTCTCAGGTGTCCTTGCGTGGCGGAGCCGCGCCCTGGGACGCGGCGGAATGGTTCGTGGTCAGTCGTCTGCGGGCTCCGCCAGGCGTGCCTCCTGCTGGCGGTACGCCTCACCGAGAACGCCGGCGAATTCCGAGATGCGCGCGTCGATGTCGGCGAAGATCTCCTGACCACGCGGGTCCTTGTTCATGAAGTGCGCGGCGACGAACCCGCCGATCACACCGATCAGGAACCAGAGCAGATTCTTCATTCCGCCATCCTACGACGAGAGGCGCCGGGGATTCCCCGGCGCCTCTCGCGTTGCTGTGCGCTGGACGCGTCAGCGAGCCGCGTAGTACTCGACGACGAGCTGCACTTCACAGGTCACGGGGACCTCGGCGCGCTTCGGGCGACGAACCAGGCGTGCCTGCAGCTTGTCGAGCTCGACCTCGAGGTAGCCGGGAACGGGAGGCAGCACCTCGGCGTGACCGCCGGCGGCTGCGACCTGGAAGGGCTCGAGGCCCTCGCTCTTGGGCTTGACGTGGATGAGCTGGCCCGGCTTCACGCGGAAGGACGGGCGGTCGACGAGCTGGCCGTCGACGAGGATGTGACGGTGCACGACCAGCTGACGGGCCTGTGCGGTGGTGCGGGCGAAGCCGGCGCGCACGACGAGTGCATCCAGCCGCATCTCGAGCAGCTCGACCAGGTTCTCACCGGTCAGGCCGTCCTTGCGGCGGGCCTCGTTGAACGCGATGCGCAGCTGCTTCTCGCGGATGCCGTACTGCTCGCGCAGACGCTGCTTCTCGCGCAGCCGGACGGCGTAGTCGCTGTCGGCCTTGCGCTTGGTGCGGCCGTGCTCACCGGGAGCGTAGGGACGCTTCTCGAGGTAGCGGGCGGCCTTCGGGGTGAGCGGGATGCCCAGCGCGCGGCTGAGACGGACCTTGCGGCGGTCCTGGGACTTCGTGACCACGAAGTATTCCTTCCGTGACGTGGACGCGTCTTTCACGTCTCACGGGCGTATCGCCTCGATTCCGCCTTCGGGCCGCGCACGCCGGGGCGCGTCGAGAAGTGGTTCAGGAGTGGAGGGATGCCCGAAAACTGGGTTTCGAGCCGCTCAATGCTAACAGATCCACCTGCACTGCTCATCCGACCGGTTGAAGCACGGATCTCACGATGACCGTGCCGACCCCGTAGGCCTGATCCATCTCCTGCTGGAGAGCGCCATCGTCGTGGATGACCTGCAGGTCGATGCGCCCCGCCCTGGTGTTCGGAGCAGCCATGAGAACCTGATGGCTGCCGCTCTGCGGCATCAGCTCACTCATGACGGACAGCAGATCGGCTTCGGTGCGCTCCGCGGCGGTGACGCACAGCATCCCGCCCCAGACCTCGGTCAGCGCGGTCTCCGCTGCCGTGACGTCGCCGACGACGGTGACGTTGACGATCGTGAGCTCCGGGTGCGGCGCGGTCTCCGCCAGCTGCTGTTCGGGAGTGGCCTCGGCGCCGACGGACGGGATGCGGGAGCGGTCGACCCACGAGGCCGCGTACCCGGGCAGCGTCATCGCCCGTTCGAAGACCCGCTGCATGCTCTCCGCCGTCGTGCGTGCGGCATCGCGCACCTGCCATCCGCCTTCAGGAGGATCGCACGGCGTGGAGAAGTCCGCCTCTCCCGACCAGGATCCGGCTGAGGTCGCCCCTCCCTCATTCCCGGGACGCACGTCTGCCGGACGGAAGGTGAACGCGTCTGCGTCGTAACTGCCGGTGAGGGTGAAGCTCCCCCATCGCACCCCTGCGGCCTCGGTGTACGCGCCCGACCACTCGGCCCAGTCCCAGCCGATCACGCCGGGGCCGCCGCACTGCGGCGGCAGGGACGTCGCAATCGCGCCCAGGCACAGCTTCGCACCATCGCCGGCATCGAGCACGGTGACGGCGCGGGGTGTCCGCAGCATCCCCTCGGCAGCGGCCGAAGGCACAGAGGTGGAGTGTCCGCCGGATGCCGGTGGTGAGGCGCAGCCCGCCAGCATCAGCCCCGCAGCGACCATGCCCAGCAGCGCGGTACCGCGCCTCGACCATCTCGCCATCTGCTCACCCTTCCCCGGCGGCGCCCCGTCACGCCTCACTCTGGAGTGTCCGAACGGCGCCGGTCGTCTCACCGTCCGCCGAGGATCCGCCGGATGCGCTCGAGACGAGCGGACACGTCGCGCTCGGCGCCCAGGTTCTTCGGCTCGTAGTAGCGGCGGCCGACCAGCTCGTCCGGCAGATACTGCTGGGGCAGGATGCCGGCATCGCTGTCGTGCGGATACCGGTATCCCTTGCCGTGGCCGAGCCGTTTCGCGCCCGCATAGTGCGCGTCGCGCAGATGGATCGGCACGCGTCCGAAGCCTCCCGCACGTACGTCGGCGATCGCCTGGTCGACGGCCAGATACGCCGCATTCGATTTCGCTGTGGTCGCCAGATAGATGGTCGCCTCGGCGAGGGGATGCGCCCTTCCGGCATCCCGATGAAGGCCACGGCATCCGCCGCCGCCGTCGCGATCGTGAGCGCCTGTGGATCTGCCAGGCCGATGTCCTCCGCAGCGGAGATGACCAGACGGCGGGCGATGAAGCGCGGATCCTCCCCCGCCTCGATCATCCTCGCCAGGTAGTGCACCGCGGCATCCGGATCCGAGCCTCGGATCGACTTGATGAACGCGCTGATCACGTCGTAGTGCTCATCGCCCTGCCGGTCGTAGCGCAGCAGCGCACGATCGACCGCCTGCGCGACGTCGTCGGCGCTCACCTCGACCGTGTCCTCGGCCTCGCCTCGGGACATCGCCACCGAAGCCGCCGCCTCCAGCCCGGTCAGCGCCCGCCTCGCATCGCCGGAGGCGAGGTGGATCAGCGACGCACGTGCATCGTCGGCGACGGCGACCGCACCGGCGAGCCCCCGCGCATCGGAGACCGCACGATCCACGAGCAGTCCGATGTCGTCGTCGGTGAGCGGCTGCAGGGTGAGCAGCAGCGACCGCGACAGCAGCGGGGATATCACCGAGAACGACGGGTTCTCGGTGGTGGCGGCGATGAGGATCACCCAGCCGTTCTCGACCCCCGGGAGCAGCGCATCCTGCTGGGCCTTGGTGAACCGGTGGATCTCATCGAGGAACAGGATCGTCGTCTGGCCGTACAGGTCGCGGTTGGTGATGGCCTCCTGCATCACCTCGCGTACGTCCTTGACCCCGGCGGTGATGGCGGAGAGCTCCACGAAACGACGCCCGGAGGACCGGGCGATCGCCTGAGCCAGCGTCGTCTTGCCGGTGCCGGGCGGGCCCCACAGGATGATCGAGACAGCACCGGGCGAAGACGCATCCGGATCCGCCAGAGCGACGATCGGCGAACCTGCGCGCAGCAGATGCGCCTGTCCCGCGACCTCGTCGAGCGTGACCGGCCGCATGCGCACGGCCAGTGGCGTCTGGCCCGAGAGCAGAGGAGCGGAGGTCATCGCTCCAGGTTAGCCGCGGGGACCGACAGCGGCGTGCCCCGGTAGGCTCGACAGCGTTCGGGCGCCCATCGGCGTCATGGCCTGTCGGAGAGGAACGAGATGGCGGCACGCGGCTCCCGCGACGCGCAGCGCGCGCGGACGGAGGCGGAACGTGCGCGGCTCTATGCCGCGCGCACCACATGGCACGCGAATCAGAAGCGCAGACGGGTGCGCGACACCGTCATCGCCGTTGTCGTCGGCGGACTGATCGTGGTCGGCGCCATCGTCAGTCAGACCGTGCACGCGCAGGTGAGCGCCCCGTCTTCGGCCCCCGCACAGACCACCGGCTCGTGAACTAGGCTGAGCGGAGTCCTTTCCCACTCCCGCGGACAGACCGCGCAAGGAGAACACCGTGTCTGACGACAACGCACCCAAGCCCACCCCGCCGATCCCCGCGCCGCCGCGTCGGCCGATGCCGCGGGTGACCGCCGCTCCCGCCGCACCCGCGGTTCCCGTTCCCGTCCCCTCAGATGCTTCCGAGTGGGGGCGCGTCGCCGAGGACGGCACCGTCGAGGTTCGCGACGGAGACGAATGGCGCCCGGTCGGACAGTACCCCGATGGCACCCCCGAGGAGGCGTTGGCATACTACGCCCGCAAGTTCGACGACTTCGCCGTCAAACTGGGCACGCTGGAGACACGCGCTCAGGCGGGCGGAAGCTCGGCATCCGATCTGACGAAGCAGGCCAAGCGCCTGCAGAGCGAGGTGACGGATGCTGCTGCCGTCGGTGACCTCGCCGGGCTCCGCAGTCGCGTCGAGACCCTGATCGAGTCCTTGTCCGAGGCCACGGCGAAGGAAGCGGAGGCTGCCAAGGAGGCGCTCGACGCCGCGATCGTCGAGCGCACGGGCATCGTGGAGCGTGCAGAGTCGATCGCCGCTCGCGACCTCACGAAGGTGCAGTGGAAGCAGGTCACCGCCGAGATGACCGAGCTGTTCGAGGCGTGGCAGGCGCATCAGCAGACCGGTCCGCGCCTGCCCAAGGGCACGGCGCAGCAGTTGTGGAAGCGTTTCCGCGAGGCGCGGTCGACCGTTGACAAGGCACGCCGCGCGTTCTTCTCCGAGCTGGACGACGTGCATCGTGCGGCGCGCGACGCCAAGTCCCGCCTCGTCGAGCGCGCCGAGGCACTGGCGCCCCGCGGCGTCGACGGCATACCGGCGTATCGAGGCCTGCTGGACGAGTGGAAGGCTTCCGGTCGAGCGGGACGCAAGGCCGACGACGCCCTGTGGGCGCGATTCAAGGCCGCCGGAGACGCGCTGTACGCAGCCCGCGCCGAGCAGGCCGCCGCCGAGGAGGCCGACTCCGCTCCGCGGATCGAGGCGCGAGAAGCGCTCCTGGAGCAGGCCAAGGCAGTCGCCGACGAACCGAACCTCAAGCGCGCACGAGCCCTGCTCACGCGCATCCAGCGGGAATGGGATGACGTGGGCCGGATCTTCCCACGTGATCGCGAGCGCGCACTCGATGATCGGATGCGCTCCATCGAGCAGGCGCTCAAGTCCCGTGAGGACGTCGACTGGAAGAAGAACAACCCCGAGACGAAGGCGCGCGTGGGAGACATGAGCTCGCAGCTCGTGGACGCGATCGAGAAGCTCGAGCAGGAGCTCGCTGAGGCGGAGAAGGCCGGCGATGAGAAGGCCGTGAAGGAAGCCACCGAGGCGCTGGCGGCCCGTCGATCCTGGCTCAGCGCGCTCGGCGGCTGACCCACGTTATCCACAGGCTGAGCCGCGCCCACCCGCACAGCGGACGGGCGCGGCTCATACTGTTGAGGTGCACCCCGCATTCTTCTATCGTCCGGGAGACCGGCTCTCTCTCCCCGAGCTGAACTCGGCCCGTCTGGACGGTCTCGTCATCGAGGTCGGTGAGGGATTCATGCCCGTCGACACCGTCGAGGCGGCGGAGGCCAGGGCGATGAGCATCGCCGAGCTCGTCCCGGCCCACATGGCCGCGTGCGGCCCGACGGCGGCGTGGATCCACGGTGCCGGCGATCGCCCACCTGGCATCCACCATGTGCGCCGGACGAAACCGACCCGGATGCGCGCCAGCGTCTCACAGCGCGTCGTCTACCATGAGCGCCGGGCGGTCGCAGACGATGTGCAGGTGATCGGCGGCGTCAGCGTGACCACAGTGTCGGCGACGGCGCTGGAGCTGCTCTTCGCCGCGGCCCTGGCTGAGGTCGATGATCCCTGGCTGCGTGCTCTGCTGCTGGTTCGTCCCGCGCTGATCGGCGAGCTGTCGGATGAGCTGGATCGTGCGGTGCGCCGTCCAGGACTTCGACGAGCCAGGCGGATCGTCGCCGCGTTCGTAGAAGAGGCAGGGGCCGCGGCCGGCGACCTCAGGACGTCGTGACGCGATAGACGTCGTAGACCGCGTCGATGCGACGCACGGCGTTGAGCACCCGGTCCAGATGCACGGAATCGCCCATCTCGAAGACGAACCGGCTCAGTGCGAGGCGCTCGTCGGTCGTCGTCACGCTCGCCGAGAGGATGTTCACGTGGTGTTCGCTGAGAACCCGCGTGACATCAGAGAGCAGTGCCGCCCGGTCCAGCGCCTCGACCTGGATCTGCACCCGGAACACGCTCTTCGTCGTCGGCGCCCACTCCACGTCGATGAACCGCTCGGGATCGCTGCTGAGTGCCTTGACGTTCACACAGTCCTGACGATGCACCGAGACCCCGCTGCCGCGTGTGACGAATCCGACGATCTCGTCACCCGGAACCGGCGTGCAGCAGCGCGCGAGCTTGACGAGGATGTCTGAGGCGCCGCGAACGAGGATTCCGGAGTCACCGGCCCGAGCCTCGCGACTGGGCGTCTGATTCGGCAGCCGGATGGCGCCGGTGCTGGTGTCGGGCTCGGTCGCGACCAGAGCCGTCACCTTCTCGAGCACAGACTGGGTGGAGACATGTCCCTCGCCGACGGCGGCGTACAGGGCCGAGACGTCCTCGTAGCGCAGCGGCGGGCGACCTCGGCGAACGACTCCTGGTTCATCAGTCGCTGCAGGGGAAGGTTCTGCTTGCGCATCGCGCGGGCGATGGCCTCCTTGCCCTGCTCGACGGCTTCCTCGCGGCGCTCCTTGGTGAACCAGCCGCGGATCTTGTTGCGGGCCCTAGTGCTCTTCACGAAGCTCAGCCAGTCCTGGCTGGGTCCGGCATCCGGGTTCTTCGAGGTGAACACCTCGACGACGTCGCCGCTGTGCAGTTCGGATTCCAGCGGCAGCAGCCTGCCGTTGACCTTGGCACCCATGGTGCGATGGCCGATCTCGGTGTGCACGGCGTAGGCGAAGTCCACCGGCGTCGCTCCGGCGGGGAGGCCGATCACCCGACCCTTCGGTGTGAAGACGTAGACCTCCTTCGCGCCGATCTCGAAGCGCAGCGAGTCGAGGAACTCACTGGGGTCGGCGGTCTCGGCTTGCCAGTCCGAGATGTGCGCGAGCCACGCCATGTCGGCGTCCGCCTTGCGTGTGTCGACCTTGCCGCCGTTCATCCGCTCCTTGTACATCCAGTGCGCGGCGACGCCGAACTCCGCCTGCTGGTGCATCTCGTGGGTGCGGATCTGGATCTCGACCGTGCGACCGGACGGGCCGATCACCGTGGTGTGCAGAGACTGGTACAGGTTGAACTTCGGGGTGGCGATGTAGTCCTTGAAGCGACCGGGCAGCGGCGTCCAGCGTGCGTGGATCGCTCCGAGCACCGCGTAGCAGTCGCGGACCGAGTTCACCAGCACGCGGATGCCGATCAGATCGTAGATGTCGTCGAACTCCCGACCACGCACGACCATCTTCTGGTACACCGAGTAGAGCTGCTTGGGCCGCCCGAACACCTTGCCGCGGATGCGCAGTTCGCGCAGGTCCTCATCGACGGCATCGATGACCTGCTGCAGATACTGCTCGCGCTGCGGCGTGCGCTGGGTGATCAAGCTGTTGATCTCGGCGTAGATCTTCGGGTTCAGCACCGCGAAGGACAGATCCTCGAGCTCGGACTTGATGGTCTGGATACCGAGGCGGTTTGCCAGCGGCGCGTAGATCTCCAGGGTCTCCTTGGCTTTGCGCGCGGCCTTCTCAGGGGGCACGAAACCCCATGTCCTGGCGTTGTGCAGCCGGTCGGCGAGTTTGATGAGCAGCACCCGGATGTCCTTGGACATCGCGACGATCATCTTGCGGACGGTCTCAGCCTGGGCGCTCTCGCCGTACTTGACCTTGTCGAGTTTGGTGACCCCGTCGACGAGCATGGCCACCTCGTCGCCGAACTCCTCCGTCAGCTCTGCGAGGGCGTAGCCGGTGTCCTCGACCGTGTCGTGCAACAGTGCGGCGGCCACTGCACGCGGTCCCAGGCCGAGATCCGCGAGGATCTTCGCGACAGCGAGTGGGTGCGTGATGTAGGGCTCGCCGCTCTGCCGGAACTGGCCCTCGTGCTTCTCTCTGGCGATGCGGTAGGCATGCTCGATGACCGGCAGGTCGCCGCGCGGATGATTCGCGCGGACAGTGCGGATCAGGGTGTCGAGGTCATTGACGCGGGGGCGCGCGAGAAGATGCGCGGTACCAGCCTGCGCAGACTGGACCCCTGCGATGTGACCTGCGAATCCGCCATCTGTGCTCCTGTCGCGCGATGTGATCATCCTACGCGGGGACCGACACGCCCCGATCCCCGCGCAGGATCACACAGACGTGGTGGAGCGCTCGCGCGCCTGCAGCACCTTCTTGTCATGTGCGAGGATCTCGGGCTCGCCCTGGCGGAACGCCGCGTACAGCGGTGCGGCGACGAACAGAGTGGAGTACGTCGCGACGAGGATGCCGACGAAGATCGACAGCGAGATTGAGGTCAGCGTCTCGGCTCCGAACCAGAACGAGCCGATGAACAGGATCGCTCCCACCGGCAGCGCGGCGACGACGGAGGTGTTGATCGAGCGCACCAGCGTCTGGTTGACCGCGAGGTTCACCGATTCGCCGAAGGTGCGCGAGGTCTGGTTCGCATCCTCGGTGGTGTTCTCACGCACCTTGTCGAAGACCACCGTCGTATCGTAAAGCGAGTACGCCAGGATCGTCAGGAACCCGATGACGGCTGCGGGCGATATCTCGAATCCAGCCAGTGCATAGATGCCGACGGTGATGATCAGCACGTCGAGCAGTCCGAGGATCGCCGCCGCCGACATCTTCCAGGTGCGGAAGTAGATGCCGAGGATCAGGAAGGTCAGCGCGAGGAAGATCGCCAGGCCCCACAGAGACTGACGGGTGACGTTCTCACCCCAGGCCGGACCGATGAAGGAATCGGTGACCTCGTCCACATCCACGTCATACGCCCGCGCCAGCTCCGCCTTGACGTCCTGCGTCTGCGAGGGCGACATCTGGTCGGTCTGGACGCGAACGTCCTTGTTGTTGACGATGACGACCTTGGTGGTGGCGTCGGGAACGATCGAGCGCACCGCGTCGGTGGCCAGCCCCTGATCCGTCGACGACGGCGAGACGACCATGAACTGCGCGCCACCGGTGAACTCGATCGAGAACTGGATGGGACGGATCAGCGGCACGAGCGCGGAGCCGATCACCAGCAGGATCGCGATGATGAACCACAGCCGACGACGTCCGACGAATGGGAAGGAGGTCTTGCCCGAGTAGAGGTTGTTGCCGAACTCATTCATGGAGAACATCAGGAGTCGGAGTCCTTTCCGGCATCCGCGGATCCCTGAGCTGCGAGTGCCTCGGCGCGTTTGCGCTCGGCGATGGTCTGGCGCTTCTCGGCCTCGCCACGGGCGCCCTTGTTCCGGGCGGCACGTCCGGTGGAGGCGATCGACGCCTGTCGGTACTGCACCCGACCGCGGTAGACCGCGCCGAGCGATTCCGGATCCAGGCCGGACAGCTTGTGCCCGCCTCCGAAGAAGCGCGTGCGTGCGAGCAGTTGCATGACCGGGTGCGTGAAGATCACGAAGATGAACACGTCGATCAGGGTGGTGAGCCCGAGCGTGAAGGCGAAGCCCTTCACCGTGGCGTCGGCGAGGATGAACAGCACGACGGCGGCGAGGATGTTGATCGACTTGGAGATGTAGATCGTGCGCTTCGCGCGATCCCAGCCGTCCTCGACGGAGGCGGTGATCGACTTGCCATCGCGCAGCTCATCTCGTATTCGCTCGAAGTACACGATGAACGAGTCCGCGGTGAATCCGATCGACACGATCAGACCGGCCACACCCGCCAGCGAGAGCCGGAAGCCCATCCGCCAGGCGAGGATCGCGATGATGATGTACGTCAGCACACCCATCACGGCAATCGAGGCCATGATCACCCAGCCGAGTGCCCGGTAGCTGATCAGCGAGTAGAGGGCTACCAGACCGAGGCCGATGAGGCCGGCGATGAGGCCGTACTGCAGCTGCTGCGATCCGAGGGTGGCGGAGACCGTGTCGGAGCTCTGCACCGAGAAGCTCAGCGGCAGCGCGCCGTACCTGAGCTGATCGGCGAGTGCCTTCGAGCTCTCCTGCGTGAAGTTGCCCGAGATGCTCGGCTTGCCGTTGAGGATCGTCGCCTGCATGACCGGCGCCGAGATGACCTTGCCGTCCAGCACGAACGCGAACTGGTCGCGGGGGCTGAGCTTGGCGATGCGGTTGGCGTTCAGCCGCTGGCTGATCTCACCGAAGACCTTGGTGCCGTGGCCGTTCAGCGAGAGGTTGACCGTCCACTTGCCGGACTGCTGCTCACGGCCGGCGGTGGCATCGTTGATGACCGTTCCGTCGAGCTCCATCGGGCCGAGGATGTACTTCGCTGACCCGTCGGACTCGCAAGCGATCAGCGGCTCGTCCTCCGGGGGTTCTCATCCTGCTCCGCATTGCAGTCGAAGGCCATCAGCTCCGCTTCGAGCTTGGGCGTCACCCAGGCAAGGTCGGAGGCATCCGTCGGCGTGGCCGTCGGCGTGGCCTCCAGCGTCTCGGCCGGAGTCGGGTACGGTGTGCTCTTCCCGTCCTCGCCGATGAACTCGGTGGACGGTGCGGTCGCTGCCAGTACGGCACGGAACTCGAGCTTGGCGCTGGCCTGGATGCGGTCGCGGGTGGCCTTGTCTGCGGGGCCGGGGATCTGGACGACGATGTTGCGTCCGCCCTCAGTGGTGATGTCGGCCTCTGCCACGCCGGACGCGTCCACGCGCTGGCGGATGATCGACGCGGCCTGGTTGAGCTGATCCGACGATGGAGCGGAGCCGTCGGGCGTCGTCGCCTGCAGGATGATCTGCGTGCCGCCCTGCAGATCGAGTGCCAGCTCAGGTGCCCACGAACTCGCGGGCTCGCCCGCGTCGGTCTTGAAGACGTACACGCCCAGGGAGTTGATGCCGAACAGCACGGCTGTGACGATGAGCAGGCCGAGGAGGACCCGCCACGCATGACGGGTCGGGGATGTGGATGCCACGTGGTTTGCTTTCCGCGAGTGAGGACGCCAGGCGTCAGTTGTCGTTGTTGCGCTCGAGCCGTGCCTTGGTCTCCTCGGGCGTCTCGACCGTGATCGACTCGATGCCGTCCTCGCTGGTCACGGCGGGAGTCTCGTCCGAGTCGTAGACGACCTCGTCCTCGGCATCCGTCTCGTCCTCGTCGACGGAGTCGATGGGGTCGACGATGCGCAGGATCGACTGGCTGTGCACCTCGATGACCACCCCGGGAGCAAGCTCGACCTCGGCAGGCTTGTCGAGGTCGACCGGGTCGTACGACACGATCGTGCCGTACAGACCGCCCTGCAGCAGCACCTTGGCACCGGGGACGGTCTTGGTGGCCTTCTCCTCCTGCTGCGCCTTCATCTGCTTCTGACGCTTCCGGGAGTTCATGAACATGAACACGAGCATCACGGCGAGAAGACCGAAGAGGATGATTTCCATAAGAGCGAAAGCCTTTCAAAGTGCACGCCGAACGCGGCAGTGCGTGGGAGAGTCCGGGAAGCCTTCAGCGATTATAGGTCATCGAACAATGCGCCGCCCTCGGGATGCGCGACGCCGAGATGCCGATACGCCTCGGGCATCGCAATGCGGCCGCGGGGCGTTCGGCCGAGGAACCCGATTCGCACGAGGTACGGCTCGACCACGCTCTCCACGGTCTCGGCTTCCTCGCCGACGGCGACCGCGAGCGTGCTCAGCCCGACGGGCCCGCCCCGGAAGCGGCGCACCAGAGCATCCAGCACGGCGCGGTCGAGCCGGTCGAGCCCGATGGCGTCGACGTCGTAGAGCTCCAGCGCGAGACGCACGTCGTCGAGCGAGGCCGAGTCGCCTCCTCCGTGCACGAGCGCATAGTCGCGTACACGGCGCAGGAGCCGGTTCGCGATGCGGGGGTGCCCCGGGAACGGCGCGCGATCTCGGAGAGTGAGTCGGAGGGGAGCGTCACGCCGAGCACGTTCGCCGAACGCGCGATGACCTGCTCCAGGTCGCTCTCGTCGTAGAACTCCAGGTGTCCGGTGAAGCCGAAGCGGTCGCGCAGCGGGTTGGGCAGCAGCCCTGAGCGAGTGGTCGCGCCGACCATGGTGAACGGCGCCAGCTCCAACGGGATACTGGTCGCACCGGCGCCCTTGCCGACCATGATGTCGATGCGGAAGTCCTCCATCGCCAGATACAGCATCTCCTCGGCGGAGCGTGCCATCCGATGGATCTCATCGATGAACAGCACCTCGCCCGGCGTGAGGCTGGACAGCAGCGCCGCCAGGTCACCGGCGTGCTGGATCGCCGGACCGCTGCTGAGCCGCAGCGGACGGTTGCTCTCGTGCGCCACGATCATGGCGAGCGTGGTCTTGCCGAGCCCCGGAGGGCCCGCGAGCAGGATGTGGTCCGCAGGACGCTCCTGGATGCGCGCGGCTTCGAGCAGCAGTTGCAGCTGACCGCGCACCTTCGGCTGTCCGACGAACTCTCCCAGGCTCGTGGGACGCAGAGCTCCCTCGATCGCGAGCTCGGTCTCATCCAGCGCCTCTGCGGCGTCGTGCGGATTCTCAGCCACGCTTCGCTCCCGGGCCGAGAGCGGCCAGCGTGCGGCGAAGCAGCGCGGGGACGGATTCGCGCTCGGCATCCGTGGCGTCCTCGGCGGACTGCGCGGCCGCGTCCACGGCGACCTTCTCGCTCCAACCGAGCCCGACGAGGGCTGCGGCGACCTGATCCACGACCGCCGTGGTCGCCGCAGCGACCGGGGTGCTCGCCACGCGCGGCTGCACCTTGCCCGCCAGCTGCACGACGATGAGCTTCGCGGTCTTCGGTCCGATACCCGACACCCGACGGAACGGAGCATCGTCCTCACTCGTCACCGCTTCGGCGATCTGGTCCACGGTCAGGTGCGAGAGCACTCCAAGGGCGGATTTCGGGCCGACCCCGGTCACGCTGATCAGCTGACCGAAGATCTCCAGCTCGTCCCGGTCCACGAATCCGTACAGCGTCAGCGCATCCTCGCGCACGATCAGGCTGGTGTGCAGCTGCAGCTGATCGCCGACCGTCGCGATGTGTGCGACGTCAGTGGGCACGAACACCGCGAAGCCGACTCCCCCGGTCTCGATGACGACATGGCCGGGTGCCGTGTGCAGCACCGTGCCGCGCAGCGAGGAGATCATGCTCCTACCCTAGCGACCAGGTCGTACATACGTTCGAGCGACACGGGGTGGGCGCTCAACGCGGGATCCTGCGTGCCGGCACGCGAGCACCGCGCTCCGCGTTCGCCCATGCCCGCTGCGCAGGAGTCAGCGCACCGGACGCCGACGGTGCGGCCGCGCCCCGCGCCAGGCGTGACACAGTGCGATCGCCAGGGCGTCGGCCGCATCGGCCGGCTGCGGCGGTGCATCCAGCTGCAGGATGCGGGCAATCATCGACTGCACCTGACGCTTGTCCGCCGAGCCGTAACCGGTGACGGCGGCCTTGACCTCGCTCGGCGTGTGCGTGGCCGCGGGCAGCCCCGCCTCGGCGGCGATCAGCAGTGCCACGCCGGATGCCTGGGCAGTGCCCATCACCGTCTGCACATTGTGCTGGGCGAACACCCGCTCCACGGCCACGGCATCCGGGTGATGCTCCTCGATGACGGCCCGGATTCCCGCGGCGACCGCCGCGAGGCGCGTGGACAGATCGGCATCCGTCGGGGTGCGCACCACACCGACGTGCACGAGGGTCGCGCGTCGGGTGCGGTCGACATCGACGACGCCGATTCCGCACCTGGTCAGACCGGGATCGATGCCCAGCACGCGCAGAGAAGAAGCCACTCCCCCAGGCTACGGGCGCGAAAAGGCCCCGAGCGCAGGCGCGCCCGGGGCCGTGAGGTCGTCGTGCAGGAAACGGCTATCCCTCGTCGTCGTCGTTCTCGAGCTCGGCCTGCACCTCGGGGCTCAGATCGAAGTTGCTGAACACGTTCTGCACGTCGTCGCTGTCTTCGAGGGCGTCGATGATGCGGAAGACCTTGCGGGCCGTCTCGGCATCGATCTCCACCTTGAGGTTCGGAACGAACTCGACATCCGCGGACTCGTAGTCGATGCCGGCCTCCTGCAGTGCGGAGCGCACGGCGACCAGGTCGGTCGCCTCGGTGATCACCTCGAAGCCCGCAGCGTGGGGCTCGATCTCCTCGGCTCCCGCCTCGAGGGCCGCCATCATGACGTCGTCCTCGGTGGTTCCCTCCGCGCCGACGACGATGACGCCCTTGCGGCTGAAGTTGTACGCCACCGATCCGGGGTCGGCCAGAGTAGCGCCGTTGCGGGTGAGCGCCGTGCGCACCTCGGCTGCCGCGCGGTTCTTGTTGTCGGTGAGGCACTCGATCATCAGCGCCACGCCGTTCGGGCCGTATCCCTCGTACATGATCGACGAGTACTCGACGGACTCGCCGCCGATGCCGGCGCCGCGCTTCACCGCGCGATCGATGTTGTCCTTGGGGACGGAGGTCTTCTTCGCCTTCTGCACCGCGTCGTACAGCGTCGGGTTGCCCGCGAGGTCGGCGCCGCCCAACTTGGCCGCGACCTCGATGTTCTTGATGAGCTTGGCCCACGCCTTGGCACGACGCGAGTCGATGACTGCCTTCTTGTGCTTGGTCGTGGCCCACTTGGAATGCCCGGACATATGTCTCCGCTCGTCTCGTCCGCCCGGAGTCGCCTCCAGGGCGTCGTCCAGTCTAACGAATCGCAGGTCCTGCGCTTTCAGCCCCGGTGCCCGGGCTCAGTGTCGCGCAGCCACGCGATCCAGGAGCCGCTGGTGGAAACGCGGCTCGCCGCTGAGTTCGGGATGGAAGCTGATGCCCAGCAGGTTCCCCTGCTCCACGGCGACGATCCGCCCGTCATCGAGGGCAGCCAGTGCTGCCGCATCCGTTCCGACGTGCTCCACCACCGGTCCTCGGATGAACGTCGTGTGAACCGGATCCGCACCGAGCTCGGGGATGTCGAGGTCGACTTCGAACGATTCCGTCTGCCTGCCGAAGGCGTTGCGGCGCACGACGACGTCCAGACCCCCGAAGGTCTGCTGGCCGTCGATCGCATCGACGATCGTGTCGGCGAGCATGATCAGCCCCGCGCAGGTGCCGAGCACGGGCATCCCGTTGCCGATGGCGTCACGAATAGGCTGGGCCAGCTCGAACAGGCGAGAAAGCTTGTCGATGACGGTGGACTCACCACCGGGGATCACCAGCCCGTCGACCAGGGCGAACTCCTCGGGGCGGCGCACGCGCAGGACCTCTGCACCGAGGTGCTCGAGCAGGGCGACGTGCTCCCGCACATCGCCCTGCAGCGCGAGTACGCCGACTCTGGGGTTACCAGCCACGCTCGGCGAGGCGGTGGGGCGCAGGAAGGTCGGCGACGTTGATGCCGACCATGGCCTCGCCGAGACCGCGCGAGACGTCGGCGATCACCTTGGCGTCGTCGTAGAACGTCGTCGCCTTGACGATGGCCGCTGCGCGCGCGGCGGGGTCGCCGGATTTGAAGATGCCCGAGCCGACGAACACGCCGTCCGCGCCCAGCTGCATCATCATCGCGGCATCCGCGGGTGTGGCGACGCCGCCGGCGACGAACAGCACCACCGGCAGCTGACCGGTCTCGGCGATCTCTGCGACCAGCTCGTACGGGGCCTGCAGCTCCTTTGCCGCGACGTACAGCTCATCCTTCGACAGTGCGCCGAGGGCAGCGATCTCGCCGCGGATCTTGCGGATGTGCTTCATCGCCTCCGACACGTCGCCCGTGCCGGCCTCGCCCTTGGACCGGATCATCGCCGCACCCTCGTTGATGCGGCGCAGCGCCTCGCCGAGGTGAGTGGCACCGCAGACGAACGGCACGGTGAACGGCCACTTGTCGATGTGGTTGACGTAGTCGGCGGGCGAGAGCACCTCGGACTCGTCGATGTAGTCGACGCCGAGCTCCTGCAGCACCTGCGCCTCGACGAAGTGCCCGATGCGGGCCTTCGCCATGACGGGGATGGAGACCGACGAGATGATGCTGTCGATCATGTCGGGATCGCTCATGCGCGAGACGCCGCCCTGGGCGCGGATGTCGGCGGGCACCCGCTCGAGGGCCATGACGGCGACGGCACCGGCGTCCTCGGCGATCTTCGCCTGGTCCGCCGTGACGACGTCCATGATGACCCCGCCCTTCAGCATCTCGGCGAGTCCGCGCTTGACGCGCTGGGAACCGGTGGTCGGTGCCTGCCCTGAGGCGGTCTGTTCGGTGGTTGCCATCGTCTCTCCTCGGGAAATGAGCAATTTCGATACAAAGAATTGTTTGACCTATGTCAAAAGATAGCACCATAGGATCGAGTCATGAGCACGGATATCAGCGGGGCGACCGCGGCGGAGATCGCCGACAGCATCCGTGGGCTGCGCGAACGCGGAACGCTGCGCCCCGGCGATGCTCTCCTCCGGTCCGAGAGCTGGCGAGCACGCTCGGCGTGAACCGCAACACCGCCGTCGCCGCGTACCGCCAGCTCGCTCAAGCAGGCCTGGTGGTCTCCCGAGGGCGCGGTGGAACGCTCATCGCCGGTGCCGCGCACGTCGCGCAGGAGGGAATCGCCGCCGACACCGTGCTGCACGATATCGGCTCGGGCAACCCCGACCCGCGACTGATCCCCGACCCCACCCCGGCACTGGCGGGCATCGTCGGACGGCCCGTCCTGTACGGCGAACCCGTCATCGACCCGGGACTGGAGGCGTGGGCGCGCGAGTGGATCCTCGCCGATCTGCCTCGCGACGATCTGCGCATCACCGTCACCAGCGGCGCCGTCGATGCGGTCGAGCGACTGCTCGCTCAAGCGCTCACTCGCGATGACGCCGTGGCGCTGGAGGACCCGTGCTTCCTCGCCAGCATCCACACGGTGCGGCTGGGCGGGTACCGCGCTGTTCCGGTTCCCGTCGATGAAGAGGGCATGACCGTCGACGGCCTGCAGGCGGCGCTGGATGCCGGCGTTCGCGCCATCATCACCACGCCGCGCGCGCAGAACCCGACCGGGGTGTCGCTCTCCCCGCCCGCGCGGCGGCCCTGCGCGAGGTACTGCGTCCGCATCCGTACGTGCTCGTCATCGAAGACGACCATTTCTCGATGCTCTCCACCCACCCGTATGCCTCACTGGTGGGCCCGGGGCACCGGCGTTACGCGCTGCTGCGCTCGGTGTCGAAGTTCCTCGGCCCCGACATGTGCCTCGCCCTCGCCGCGACCGATCCCACCACAGCCGAACGCCTCGCCATGCGGTTGAACCCCGGCACCACCTGGGTGAGCCACCTGCTGCAGCGCCTCGCGCACGCGCAGCTGTCGGATGCGGAGGCGCGCCGGCGCATCGCCGACGCCGCCGCGCACTATGCGGCCCGCAACGGCGCCTTCATCGACGCGCTCGCGCAGCGCGGCATCACCACGCACTCATCCGATGGGCTGAGCCTCTGGGTGCGGCTGCCCGTGGCGGCGCGCACCGCCTCCGAGCATCTGATGCGACGGGGGTGGCTGGTGCGCACCGGCGACGAGTTCCGCATCGATGAGGCGTCCCCGGCATCCGATCACCTGCGACTCACCGTGCACGACCTCTCCGATGAGGAGACGTCTCGTCTGCTCGACGATCTGGAGTCCGCCGCGCACTGACGCCGCACACTGAAGGCAGGGGTGTGCGGATGAGAGGATTGCAGGATGAAGATCCTCTCGATCCAGTCGGCCGTCGCGCACGGTCACGTCGGCAATTCCGCCGCCGTCTTCCCGCTGCAGCGCATCGGTGTCGAGGTGCTGCCCGTCTACACGGTGAACTTCTCGAACCACACCGGCTACGGCGCCTGGCGCGGTCCGATGATCGCCCCCGACGACGTGCGCGAGGTCATCACCGGCATCGAGGAGCGCGGGGTCCTGCCGCAGATCGACGCGGTGCTGAGCGGCTATCAGGGTGGCGAGGGCATCGGGGACGTGATCATCGACGCCGTGGCGCGGGTGAAGGCGGCGAATCCGGATGCCGTGTACGCGTGCGACCCGGTGATGGGCAATGCCAAGTCCGGATGCTTCGTGGCCCCGGCGATCCCCGACCTGCTGCGCGATCGCGTCGTGCCGGTCGCCGACATCATCACACCGAACCAGTTCGAGCTGGGATATCTCACGGGCACCGAACCCGGCGACTTGGAGTCCACGCTCGCCTCGGTGGATGCCGCAATGGCGATGGGGCCGTCGACGGTGCTGGTCACCTCGGTGGAGCGCCCCGAGCGCGAGGAGGGCACCATCGAGATGCTCGCCGCCGACGGCACGGGCGCCTGGCTGGTGGCCACTCCGCAGCTGCCATTGAAGGCGAACGGCTCCGGTGATGTGACTGCGGCGCTGTTCACCGCGCACTACGTGTCCACCGGCGATGCGAAGATCGCTCTGGAGCGCACCGTGTCGAGCGTGTTCGACCTGCTGCAGAACACCCTCGACGCAGGAGACCGCGAGCTGCAGCTGATCCAGTCGCAGGAGACCTACGCCAACCCGCGGCTGCAGTTCACGGCCTATCAGGTGCGCTGACTCCCCGAGCCCGTCTATTTGTGTCCAACGCACGATTCTCAGCCTGATTGCGTACATACGGCACAAATAGACGGGCTTTGGGTCACTGCGGCCAGGCGTTCGCGACCGCGTCGCGCACCTCGCCGAGCAGCTGCGGCAACGCCTTGGTCTTCGCAATGATCGGGAAGAAGTTCGCATCCGATGCCCAGCGCGGCACGATGTGCTGGTGCAGGTGCGCGTCCACTCCCGCACCCGCGACCGCGCCCTGATTCATCCCCAGGTTGAAGCCATCGCAGCGGGAGACATCTTTCAGCACCCGCATGCCCGTCTGGGTGAGCGCGCCGATCTCGGCGACCTCTTCCGGCGTCGCCTGATCGTAGGTGGCGATATGCCGATACGGGCATACGAGCAGGTGCCCTGAGTTGTACGGGAACAGGTTCAGCAGCACGTACGCCGACTCACCGCGCGCAACGATGAGTCGCTCGGCATCCGGATGCTGTGGTGCCTCGCAGAACGGGCATTCCTCCCGCAGCGCCTCCGGCCCGGCCTGGATGTACGCCATCCGGTGCGGGGTCCACAGCCGCTGGAACTCGTCGGGCACACCCGCCAGATGGCGGCCGTCCTCCGCATCGGTCATGCGAGATCCTCGGAGGTCATCACCCGCACGTGCGATGCGATGGCGGAGCGGATGCGACGGATCGCGTCCTCGATCGGCACACCGTTCTGCTGCGAGCCGTCGCGGAAGCGGAACGACACGGTGCCGGCTGCGCGGTCCTGCTCGCCGGCGATGAGGATCACCGGCACCTTCGCGGTGGTGTGGTTGCGGATCTTCTTCTGCATCCGGTCGTCAGAGTGGTCGACCTCGGCACGCACCCCGTCGGCCTTGAGCCGGCCGATGACCTCATCGAGGTAGTCGGCGAACTGGTCGGCCACCGGCACGCCGACCACCTGCATCGGCGCGAGCCAGAGCGGGAAGTCGCCGGCGTAGTGCTCGAGCAGGATCGCGAAGAACCGCTCCACCGAGCCGAGCAGGGCGCGGTGGATCATCACCGGACGGTGCTTGGCGCCATCCGGTCCGGTGTACTCCAGTTCGAAGCGCTCTGGCTGGTTGAAGTCCAGCTGGATCGTCGACATCTGCCAGGTGCGGCCGATGGCGTCCCGTGCCTGCACCGAGATCTTCGGACCGTAGAACGCCGCGCCGCCGGGGTCGGCGACGAGCTCCAGGCCCGAGGCCAGTGCCACCTCGCGCAGCGTCTCGATCGCGGTGGTCCACTGCTCGGGCTCACCGAGGAACTTCGGGTTTCCCTCCTCATTGGTGGACAGCTCGAGATAGAAGTCGTTCAGGCCGTAGTCGCGCAGCAGCTCGAGCACCAGGTTGAGGTTGGTGGTGAGCTCGTCGCGCACCTGATCCTGTGCGACGTAGATGTGCGCGTCGTCCTGGGTCAGTCCCCGCACGCGGGTGAGCCCCGAGAGCGTGCCGCTCTTCTCGTAGCGGTACACGGTGCCGAACTCCGCCAGCCGCAGCGGCAGCTCGCGATAGCTGCGGCCCCGGGACCGGTAGATCAGGTTGTGGAACGGGCAGTTCATGGGCTTCAGGTAGTAGTCCTGCCCCTGGCGGGTGACGTTGCCGTCCTCGTCGACCACTTCATCCAGGTGCATCGGGGGGAACATGCCATCCGCGTAGGTCTGCAGGTGGCCCGAGGTCTGGAACAGGTCCTTCTTGGTGATGTGCGGGCTGTTCACCACGTCGTAGCCGTTGCGCAGCAGATGGCGCCGCAGGTTCTCCTCGATCTCGTAGCGGATGATGCCACCCCGGGGGTGGAACACCGCCAGGCCCGATCCGATCTCATCCGGGAAGGAGAACAGGTCCATCTCGACGCCGAGCTTGCGATGATCGCGGCGCTCGGCCTCGGCGAGGCGCTCCTGGTAGGCACGCAGCTCGTCCTTGGTCGGCCAGGCTGTGCCGTAGATGCGCTGCAGTTGCGGATTCTTCTCACTGCCTCGCCAGTAGGCGGCTGCCACGCGGGTCAGGTCCCAGCCGTTGCCGAGCATGCGGGTGCTGGGTACGTGCGGACCGCGGCAGAGGTCCTTCCAGGCGACCTCGCCGTCCTTACTGACGTTGTCGTAGATGGTCAGCTCACCGGCGCCGACCTCCACGGAGGCGCCTTCGGCGGCCTCCGCCCCCGAGCCGGGGCCGCCGGCCAGATCGATCAGCTCGAGCTTGAAGGGCTCGTTCGCGAGTTCGGCGCGCGCCTCGTCCTCGGTGACGACACGGCGGGTGAAGCGCTGCCCTTCGCGGACGATGCGCTGCATCTCCTTCGAGATCGCCTTGAGGTCCTCGGGGGTGAAGGGCTCGTCGACGCCGAAGTCGTAGTAGAAGCCGTCGGTGATGAATGGGCCGATGCCGAGATCCGCATTCGGCCGGATGCGCTGCACGGCCTGTGCGAGCACATGCGCGGTCGAGTGGCGCAGGATGTCGAGACCGGCGGGACTGTCGATCGTGACCGGCTCGACGACGTCGGTCTCGCCGATGGTTGCAGCCAGGTCTTTCAGCACGCCGTTCACGCGCATGGCGATCACGGATCGATCGGTGAACAGGGCGAAGCCGTCGCGCTGATCCGCGCGGGGCTGGGCGTTGTCTGACACGGGGGTTCTCCAGATAGACGATGGAATGAGACGTCTCAGCTTCGGGCGCGGCCGCGCCCTGCCCGCTCAGGCGTGCGTAGTTCGCGTGACGACACAGGCGACTGCGGTCACCAGAACGATCGACACGGATTCCATGCGCCCAGTCTACGCTGTCGCCTCCGCTCCCCCAGAAACAACAAAACCCCCGGTAGCCCGGGGGTTTCATGCTGTGCGCGATACTGGGATCGAACCAGTGACCTCTTCCGTGTCAGGGAAGCGCGCTACCGCTGCGCCAATCGCGCCTAGAAGGCTGTTCAGTTGTACTGAGAGGTGGCGACGGGATTCGAACCCGTGTAAACGGCTTTGCAGGCCGGTGCCTAGCCTCTCGGCCACGCCACCAGAGGTGGATTCGTTACCCACATGCGGAAACCCCCGAAGGGGCTTCTGCACTCGAGCGGATGACGAGACTCGAACTCGCGACCCCAACCTTGGCAAGGTTGTGCGCTACCAACTGCGCTACATCCGCATGTTTTTCAGTTTTCCCCGGCGTCCCGGGCACTTGCAATACATTAGCTCAGGATCACCCCAGCACCAAACCATGTTGCGTCGCCGGGCGTGTCCGGTCGGCGCGGTCATATCCGCCACGCCCGGTGCTTCTCGCAGTGTGAGCCGATGGCTTCGAATCGGGTATGCTCTTGATCTGTGCCGACGTGCACGAGACAACTTCACAGGGGCGATTGGCGCAGTTGGTAGCGCGCTTCCTTCACACGGAAGAGGTCATCGGTTCGAGTCCGGTATCGCCCACACTATGGAGAGGCATTCTGTCGCCGGACAGGAGGCCTCTTTCGTTTCCGACCCTGGCGACCCCTCAGCCTGATACCGTCAGGGATATCGGCATCTCGCCGGTCATCAGGGAAGACTTCTCGTCGACCGACAGCTTCACGGCCCTCCGTTTCTTGTCGTTTCCTCTGTGAGACACGATTCGAGGACTTCGATGAACGACGCTGCACGCACCCCTGTCACCAGTTCGACGTTCCGCTCCCCTGCCGTGGTCTACTGCGAAGGACAGTTCGGCGAACAGGACGGCAAGACCGCCAACGGCCTGGTCCGGCACTCCGACCGCTACGACGTCGTCGCCGTCATCGACAGCAGATACGCGGGCCTGGACGCGGGCGTGATCCTGGATGGGAAGGCATCCGGCATCCCGATCGTCGCGACTCTCGCCGACGCCGTCAGCACCGCCGTCGCCAGACCCGAGCATCTCATCTGCGGTCTCGCCCCGAGCGACGGACGGCTCTCCCCGCTCAGCGGGTGGTGTTCCTGGACGGACTCTCGCAGGGCATGAACATCGTCAACGGCCTGCACGAGTTCCTCGGAGACGACGCGGAGTTCGTCGCCGCGAGCATTCTGAGCGGGGCGACCATCACCGATGTGCGCCGCCCACGCCCCATCGAGCAGCTCCATCAGTTCTCCGGTCGGATCTTCGACGTCACCGCCCCGCGCATCGCCGTGCTCGGGACCGACGGTGCGATCGGCAAGCGCACCACCGCGACCCTGCTCACCCAGGCACTGAACGCTCGCGGCCTCCGTGCGGTGTTGGTGGGAACCGGCCAGACGACGATCATCCAGGGCGGCCGGTACGGCGTCGCGCTCGATGCACTGGTGCCCCAGTACTGCACGGGCGAGGTGGAGAACCAGGTCGTCGCCGCCTTCGAGGGTGAGAACCCGGACGTGATCATCGTGGAGGGTCAGGGCGCGCTCAGCCATCCCGCCTACCTGACCTCGGCGTACATCCTCCGCGGAAGCCGCCCGGCTGCGGCGATCGTGCAGCACGCGCCGCGGCGGGTCGTCCTCGGCGACTTCCCGACGATCCCGATGCCCACTCTCGCCAGCGAGATTGCCCTGATCGAGGCGTTCTCCGATGTCGAGGTGATCGGGGTGACCGTGAACCACGAGGGCATGACGGGCGAGGAGATCGGCGATGCCATCGATGCCATCGAGCAGGAGTTCGACCTGCCCGCGACGGATCCGCTCACCCGCGCGCCCGAGGCGCTCGTCGACATGGTGCTGCTCGCTTTCCCTCACCTCGCAGCCCGGGCGAGCCTCTCCAGCACTCCCGCAGTGACCTCCCACGACATGCAGGCGTCCGTGACGCTCTGACCGTAGACGAGGCCCTCTGCTCCGGCTGACACATCGAGCTTCTGCGCACCGGCGACGAGATTGCTCTCCAGCATCACGCCTGCCACTGCGGATCCGCCGGCGGCGATCTGCTCGGCGAGCTCCGCCGCGACCTGCGCCTGACGCACGTGGTCCTTTCCGCTGTTCGCATGGCTGGCGTCCACGATCAGCCGGGGTGTCAGCCCGGCGGCGCCCAGCCGCTCCGCAGCCTTTCGCACCTCGGCTGCCCCGTAATTGGGCCCGTCCGCACCGCCACGGAGGATGACCGAGGTGTCGGGATTGCCGGTCGTCGTGACCAGACTCGCGCGCCCGTCGGCGCCGATACCGAGGAAGGCCTGAGCAGCGGATGCCGCAGATGCCGCGTCCAAGGCCACCTGAAGCCCGCCGTCGGTGCCGTTCTTGAAGCCGATCGGCATCGACAGGCCCGAGGCGAGCTGCCGATGGATCTGGCTCTCCGTGGTGCGCGCGCCGATGGCGCCCCATGAGATGAGATCGGCGGTGTACTGCGGGCTGATCGGCTCGAGGAACTCTGTGGCGCACGGCATCCCCAGCGCCGTCACATCGCGCAGGAAACCACGCGCCATCCGCAGCCCCGCCTCGATGTCGTGACTGCCGTCGAGGTGCGGGTCGTTGATGAGACCCTTCCAGCCGACCGTGGTGCGCGGCTTCTCGAAGTAGGTGCGCATCACGATGAGCAGCTCATCACGGTGCCGCTCCGCCTCGCGGACCAGACGCCCGGCGTACTCCAGGCCGGCGTCGGTGTCGTGAATGGAGCACGGCCCGACCACGACGAGCAGTCGCGAATCCTCCCCCGCCATGATCGCGCGCACCTCATCGCGTGTGCGGGCGACGAGTGCGGCTCGCTCACCCCCGAGGGGCAGATCGGCGGCGATATCGGCGGGCGCCGGCAGCGCCGTGAAGTCGGCGACGTGCAGATCGGAAGTGCTGGCGGTGTCGATGATGCTCATGGGTCCTCTTCCTGGTGAGGGCGGACCCGGTGACAGAGCCCGCCGAAACGGCGAAGGGCAGAGCGCAATGCTCTGCCCTGTCGGCTCTGAAGGTGTCGGTGCGCGCTACTCCGGCGCCGGCCCCTCCAGAGCCGACTCGAAATACGCATACCAACGGTTTGTCATGGTGAAAACCCTACCGCATCCGTCGACACTCCATCCGCACGCAGGACTCGGCGCAACCCGGACGGTCACGCGCGCGCCCACCCGTACCGTGCGATCAGCGCCTCGGCGACCCGGTCGTAACGCCGCCGGTCGAGTACGGCAGCCTCTCGCCGCATCCCGTCATGGTGCACGCTGTACAGCTGCTCGATGTCCACCCACGACTCGCGACCCTGCGAGTCCCAGCCGCCGGACCCGATCGGGAGGTAATCCCGGTCACCGTCGTGCGGTTTGCTTGTCATCCGCACCGCGTACACACGATCTGAGGACTGCCGGCCGATCACCAGCACCGGACGATCCTTGCCCCGGCCGTCGTTCTCCTCGTAGGGGACCCACGTCCAGATGACTTCGCCGGAGTCGGGAGCGCCGTTGTGCGACGGCGAATACCGCACCGCCACGTCGTGGATGCGCTGCGGATCGACCTGCACAGTCTCCGCTCCCGGCATCCGGCCGGCCTCGACTTCATCACCGCGAACAGCGCTGGAGTCCGGGTGCGGAGCGCGGGTTCTGCTGCGCCCCTCCGGCCGGAGCGTCGCCGTCGGACGCGTGGAGCGATTCGGGGATCTCGGATTCTCCTTCGCCAGCATCTTCGTGACGACACCGGCGAGGGTGGACAGGATGCGTCGCGTCGTACTCACCTGCCCACCCTAACCGGGTGCTACTCCACCAACGCGTACCCCTCTTCGCCGTGCACGGCGAGGTCGACGCCGGCGACCTCCTCCTCGCTGTTCACGCGGAACCCGACCGTCTTCTCGATCGCGAAGCCCGTGACGTACGCGACGACGAACGAGTAGACCAGCACTCCCCGGAGGCGATCACCTGCACGGCCAGCAGCCGCAGATCGCCACCGGTGAACAGGCCCTGCCCGGTGGCGAAGAAGCCCAGATACACGGTGCCGAGCAGCCCGCCGACCAGGTGCAGCCCGACGACGTCGAGCGAGTCATCGAAGCCCATCCGATACTTCAGCTCCACCGCCAGCGCGCAGGCGATGCCCGCCAGTGCTCCCAGCAGCAGCGCCCAGCCCGGTGTGAGGTTCGCGCACGCCGGGGTGATCGCGACCAGCCCGGCGACCAGGCCCGAGACCGCGCCGACTGAAGTGGGGCGTCCGTCCTTGAGCTTCTCGACGAGGATCCAGCCCAGGATCCCGGCCGCAGCCGCTCCCAGCGTGTTGATGCCGATCAGCCCGACGTTGCCCATATCGCCCGAGAGCCACTCGGCTCCCGCGTTGAAGCCGAACCAGCCGAACCACAGCAGTGCCGCGCCCAGCAGCGTCAGCGGCACGTTGTGCGGCTTCTGGATGCCCTTGTGGAAGCCGATGCGCTTGCCGAGCACGAGTGCCAATGCCAGCGCGGCCGCCCCGGCGTTGATGTGCACGGCGGTGCCGCCCGCGTAGTCGATCACGGCGATGCCGCTGTCTGCGCCGAACAGGGTGGTGCCCAGGTGCGTGATCCACCCGCCGCCCCACACCCAGGCGGCGATCGGGAAATAGCCGATCGTAGCGAACACGCCCACGAAGATCAGCCACGGGCCGAACCGCGCGCGGTCCGCAATGGCCCCCGAGATCAGCGCCACCGTGATGATCGCGAAGGTCGCGCCATAGGCGACGCTCAGCAGTGCCACGTTCGCGCCGTCGCCGGCGGCCGTCTCGACGAGCCCGAAGTCGGCGAACGGGTTGCCAGCGAACTGCCCGGGATCCGACACGCTGCTCATCGAGAAGCCGTACAGGATCCACAGCACTGCGATCAGCCCGATCGCTCCGAAGCTCATCATCATCATGCTGATGACGCTCTTGGCCTTCACCAGACCGCCGTAGAAGAACGCCACGCCGGGCGTCATCAGCAGCACCAGTGCGGTGGCCGTGATCGCCCAGGAGATGTTTCCGGCAGCATCCATATCGAACCTCTTCCCTCGAAACCGGTTCCGTCGAACCGATGAGGAGATTCTGCGAGGCGGATGTTTCACCCGTGCGTGCGCGATGTTGCGGACGTGTTACGGGAGCACTGCGGGTGTGACGATCGGGTTACACGATGCGGGCGGACAGCTCGCTCGCCGAGTGTGTGAGGGCATTCAGACGGGACACGGCCCGCAGGTACTTCTTGCGGTAGCCGCCCCCGAGCATCTCCTCGGCGAACACCTCGTCCAGCGGCACTCCGGTCGCCGCCACCGGCAGCTGCGCATCGTACACACGGTCGACGAACGCCACGAAGCGCAGCGCCTCGGACTGATCGGTGAGCACCTGCACCTCGCGCAGGCCCACCAGGTCGAGCTCGTCGATCAGACGGATGTAGCGCGACGGGTGCACCTGCGCCAGATGACGGATGACATCGGTGAACGCATCGTCGGATGCGACCCCGTCCGCCGCGGCGTCCGCGATGCAGCGGGTGTACTCCGTCTCCTGCATCGCCACTGCGCTTCCGTCGATCGCACGCTGACGGTAGTCGACGCCGTCGATGCGCAGGGTCTCGAAGCTGTCCGACATCGCGTGGATCTCACGCAGAAAGTCTTGCGCGGCGAACCGCCCCTCGCCCAGCGCGTTCGGCGGCGTGTTCGACGTGGCCGCAAGCTTGGTGCCGGATGCCACCAGTTCGCCCAGCAGCCGGGTCATCACCATGGTGTCGCCCGGATCATCGAGTTCGAACTCGTCGATGCACAGCAGCTCCGCACCGCGCAGTAGATCCACGGTGTTGCGGTAGCCGAGTGCGCCGACCAGGGCGGTGTACTCGATGAAGGAGCCGAAGTACTTCCGGCGAGCGGGAAGTGCGTGGTACACGGATGCCAGCAGATGCGTCTTGCCGACTCCGAAGCCGCCGTCCAGGTAGACACCGGGCTTCATCGGCGCCTCCTTCGGGGCGCGGCGGAACAGGCCCGTCTTCTTCGTCGGTGCGGCCCGGCCGGTGAACCGCTGCAGGGTCTGCTTCGCGGCCTCCTGCGAGGGATAGGACGGATCGGCTCGATAGCTGTCGAACGTCGCCTCGTCGAACTGCGGCGGCGGTACCAGACTCGCGAGCATCTCCGTTCCGGTGACGGCCGGCGTGCGTTCGGTGAGGTGCACGACGCCCGTGCTGGTGTGCTGGGTCATCACGTTCCTGAGGTCAGAAGTCAAAGTCTTACGATCCGGGTGCGTGCACCGTCAAAGGGATCTATCGTCAGAGGGGACGGCTCAACACTACGCCGTCGCCTACCCACACTCCGCGTCCTGAATACAGAGGAGCACCCCGTGACCGTCGAGCACGACAACTCATCCGACAAATTCTCCGAATACGCTGCACCCGGACGACTCGTCACCACTGAATGGCTCGCCGCGAATCTCGGCAAGCCGGGCCTGGTGGTCGTGGAATCCGACGAGGACGTGCTGCTCTACGAGACCGGGCACATCCCCGGTGCCGTGAAGGTGGACTGGCACACCGAGCTGAACGACCCGGTCGTGCGCGACTACGTCGATGGTGCGGGCTTCGCAGAGCTTCTCGGCCGCAAGGGAATCTCGCGCGATGACACCGTCGTCATCTACGGCGACAAGAACAACTGGTGGGCCGCGTACGCCCTCTGGGTCTTCTCGCTCTTCGGCCACGAAGACGTGCGACTGCTGGACGGCGGCCGTGACAAGTGGATCGCCGAGGGCCGTGAGATCACCACGGAGAAGACCGTGCGCCCCGCCACCGAGTACCCGGTCGTCGAGCGCGACGACTCGACGCTGCGCGCCTACAAGGAAGACGTGCTCGACTTCATCGGCAAGGGCCCGCTGGTCGACGTGCGCTCCCCGAGGAGTACTCCGGTGAGCGCACCCACATGCCCGCCTACCCCGACGAGAGCTCGCTGCGTGGCGGTCACATCCCCACCGCGCAGAGCGTGCCGTGGAGCAGGGCGGTCGCCCCAGACGGCGGCTTCAAGCCGCGCGCGGAGCTCGAGGCGATCTACCGCGACGAGGCCGGCCTCAAGGACAGCGAGGACGTCATCGCCTACTGCCGTATCGGTGAGCGCTCCAGCCACACCTGGTTCGTGCTGAAGCACCTGCTCGGCTACGACAAGGTGCGCAACTACGACGGCTCGTGGACCGAGTGGGGCAGCGCCGTGCGCGTCCCGATCGTCGCTGGCACGGAGCCCGGCTCGCTCTGAGCGTGGGAGAATCGCAGGGTGACTGACACGCATCTTCCCGAACGCCTGGCCGAGGTTCGCGAGGAGTTCCTGGACCTCCCGCAGGGGGAGCGCCTCGAGCTGCTGCTGGAGTACTCCAGCGAGCTGCCTCCAGTGCCGGAGCATCTCGCCGACCGCGTCGACATGTACGAGCGGGTCGCGGAGTGCCAGTCCCCTGTGTTCATCAACGTCGAGGTCACCGACGGCGTCGTCGCCATGCACGCGACGGCGCCGCCGGAGGCCCCCACGACGCGCGGATTCGCGAGCATTCTGGTGCAAGGGCTCACCGGGCTCACGGCCGACGAGGTGCTCGCCATCCCGGGCGACTACCCGCAGACCATCGGCCTGACCCAGGCCGTCTCTCCGCTGCGCATCGCCGGGATGACCGGGATGCTCGTGCGCGCGAAGCGACAGGTCGCACAGAAGCGCTGACCCAGCCGAGCACCGACAGGCTCAAGCATCGAGACCTCAGGATCCGGATGCACCCAGCCCATGGGCGGTCATCCACTCCACGATCGCCTTCGTCCAGCCGCTCTGATCGTAGTTCCACAGTTTCGTGTGCCGTGCCACTGAGAACGACGGCATGGTCACCAGATCGGGCCGCGCGGCAGCCAGCGCATGCGAGGCGTCGGCGGGAACGAACCCGTCCTCGTCGCTGTGCAGGATCAGTATCGGCGCCTCCAGCTCCGATGCCCGCGCCACCATGTCCAGGCGATCGAAGGCGATAGCCTCCTCGGCGCCGCTCAGACGAGCGGTGAAGCCGTTCTCAAGAACCCCCATCGCCAGAGCAGGCAGCGGCTCGCGAAGCCCCTGTTCGCGTGCTTGAAAGCGCAGCACCGTGCGCCAGTCGACGACCGGGGAGTCCAGCACCAGGGCGGCGATCTGCGACCGGTGCTCCGACGACACCGCGGTCTGCAGTGCGATCGCTCCGCCCATCGACCACCCCATCAGCACCACACGTGCGGCACCATGCCGGAGGGCGTACTCGATGGCGGCGTCCACGTCTCGCCACTCGGATGCGCCCAGGGCATAGCTGCCGCCACGGGAGCGCGGCGCCTCCCCATCATTGCGATACGACACCACCAGCGTCGGCAATCCCATCCCGTGGAACACCGGCACCGCTCGCAGGCACTCCGAGCGCGTGGTTCCCCGACCGTGCACCTGGATCACCCAGGTGTCGGCGGATGCCGTCGGCGACTCCACGGATGCCGGGAAGAACCAGGCCGGGCACGGCCCCGCTGGCGAGCCGATCGACACGCTCTCCCACGGCAGGTGCAGCTCACCCGGCGTGACGTAGTACCAGCCGCTGAACGCGGCGTCCCGATCCACCTGCGCGCCCGGCTCTATCTGCGTGAGCAGCTTGCGACGTACTTTTGCGGCATCGGCGCTCAGAACGGCACCCAGCTTGACGTAGTCGTAGGTGCCGCTGGTGAACAGCCCGTACCGTCCGGGCAGCTCGGTGTCGGGCGTCCGGGTCAGTTCGATCGTCTGCGCCCCCGTGTCGACAGCGAGGATCTGCGTGTCATTGCGACGGATCGAGGGCATCACGACGCGGCGTGCGGTCGCGAAGACGGCCCCCGCCGTCACTGCAGCGACCGCCGCGCCGACGGCCAGCAGTGCGGGGACGGCGATGGCTACGGCGTGCCTGAGACTCTTCATCGCCTCCTGACTCTAGCCTGTCCACGTGACAGCACACCCCGATGCCGAAGCGCTCTTCGAAGCCGCGACGGCAGAGCTGCGCGAGACGGCCTTCCGTTCCGACATCGTCGTTCGCGAGATCCCCTCCCCGGCCGGCCTGGCGCCGTTCGCTCTGGCGCTCGCCGCCGACGTGCGACCCGACGACCACGGCGACTCCATCTATGGGACAGGACGCTTCGTGCTGCTGCACGATCCGGATGAGCCCACCGCCTGGGGCGGCGCGTGGCGGATCGTCGCCTTCGCACAGGCGCCGCTGGAGCCCGAGATCGGCACGGATCCGCTGCTCGCCGATGTCGCATGGTCCTGGCTGGTCGATGCGCTGGATTCCCGCGATGCCCGCTACCGACTGGAATCGGGCACCTCCACGAAGATGCTGTCGAAGGGGTTCGGCGGGCTTGCGGAGGAGGGTGACGGCGCGCAGATCGAGCTGCGGGCATCCTGGACGCCCGATGCACCGCTGCGGCCGCATGTGGAAGCATGGACAGAGCTGGTGGGGATGCTGGCGGGTCTGCCGCCGGGTTCTGAGAATGTCGCCGTGTTCGGCGCGAGAAAGGGCGGACGTGTCTGAGTACTCCGTGATCGATGACCGCACGGAGTTCGAGAAGGCCTGCCGAGCGCTCGCGGACGCGGAGGGTCCCGTCGCGGTTGATGTGGAGCGCGCTTCGGGGTTCCGCTATTCGCAGCGCGCCTATCTGGTGCAGGTGTTCCGCCGCGACGCCGGAGTTTTCCTGTTCGACCCACCGGCCATCGGCGATTTCGGCGCCCTGCAGGACGCCATCGGCGGCGTCGAGTGGGTGTTCCATGCGGCGAGCCAGGATCTGCCCTCGCTGCGCGAACTGGAGCTCGATCCGCCCCGCATCTTCGATACAGAGCTCGCGTCCCGGCTGCTGGGCAGCGACGGATATGGGCTCGCGGCCGTCGTGCAGCATGCGCTCGGCATCACGCTGGCCAAGGCGCACTCCGCCGCGGACTGGTCCACCCGCCCGCTTCCGCAGCCGTGGCTGGAATACGCCGCACTCGATGTTCTCCATCTCATCGACGTACGCGACATCCTCGACGGGCAGCTCACTGAGGCCGGCAAGACGGAGATCGCCGAGCAGGAGTTCCGCGCCACCCTCACCAAGCCGCCCAAACCGCCTCGCGAGGAGCCGTGGCGTCGGCTCAGCGGACTGCACAAGGTACGCGGTGCGCGTCTGCTGGCGATCGCACGCGAGCTGTGGACCGCGCGTGAGGAGTACGCCCAGGAGATCGATGTCTCACCGGGACGCCTGGTTCCCGATCGATCGCTGCTCGCGGCGATCCTCGCTGAGCCGGCGAGCAAGTCTGCACTCGCATCGCTCAAGGAGTTCAACGGGCGCGCCAGCCGCACGCAGCTGGATCGCTGGTGGGCGGCCATCGAACGTGGCCGCACCACCGAAGACCTTCCCCGCACGCGCGTGCCGAGCGATGCCCTGCCCCCGGCCCGGACCTGGTCCGACCGCAATCCCGAAGCCGACCTCAGGCTCAAGGCCGCACGACCTGTGGTCGAGGCGATCGCCGAGCAGCTGAACATGCCCACCGAGAACCTGCTGACGCCGGAGTATCTGCGTCGCGTGGCCTGGGAGCCCCTGGCCTCACCGGCGAGGCAGTCGGCGCGGCACTCGCAGCGCTCGGCGCGCGACCATGGCAGGTTGCGCATACTGCACAGAAGATTGCCGATGCGTTTGTAGAAGGGCCGCAAATCGACTCGAATGCCGTCCCCGCTGCTTCGTAGGTTCGATCCAACCGATTCCTGAGGCCTCGGACGCGCTCCTAGGCTGGGGTCATCCCAACCTATGGAGGCAGAGTGGCCGAGATCTCGGACGTCTACTTCGTCGATGGAGTGCGCACACCCTTCGGGCGCGCCGGCGAAAAGGGCATGTACTGGAACACCCGTGCGGATGACCTCGCCGTCAAGGCGACCATCGGCCTGATGGAGCGCAATGCCGCCGTCCCGGCGGATCGCATCGACGACGTCGCCATTGCGGCGACGTCGCAGACCGGCGACCAGGGACTGACCCTGGGACGCTCTGTGGCGATCCTCGCGGGCCTGCCGCAGACCGTTCCCGGCCTCGCCATCGAGCGGATGTGCGCCGGCGCGATGACCAGCGTCACGACCATGGGCGCCTCGATCGGCGTCGGCATGTACGACCTGGCGATCGCCGGCGGAGTGGAGCACATGGGGCACCACCCGATCGGGAGCAACGCCGATCCGAACCCGCGGTTCGTCGCCGAGAAGATGGTCGACCCGGGGGCGCTGAACATGGGTGTCACCGCCGAGCGCATCTTCGACCGCTTCCCGCATCTGACCAAGGAGCGCTCCGATCGCTTCGGCATGCTCAGCCAGCACAAGGTGCAGGCCGCGTACGACGCAGGCAAGCTGCAGCCCGACTTGGTGCCCGTGGCCATCAAGGGCGCAGACGGTGCCTGGGGCCTCGCCACCGAGGACGAGGGTCGCCGTCCGCAGACGACCATGGAGGATCTCGCCGCACTGAAGACACCGTTCCGCCCGCATGGGCGTGTCACGGCCGGCACCTCCTCGCCGCTCACCGACGGTGCGACCATGTCGCTGCTCGCCGGCGGCGGCGCGGTCAAGGAACTCGGCCTGACGCCCAAGATGCGGATGGTCTCGTTCGCCTACGCTGGCGTGCAGCCTGAGATCATGGGCATCGGGCCGATCCCGTCCACGGAGAAGGCACTCAAGAAGGCCGGCCTCACGATCGACGACATCGGGCTGTTCGAGCTCAACGAGGCCTTCGCCATCCAGGTCATCTCGCTGCTGGATCATTTCGGCATCGCCGACGACGACCCACGCGTCAACCAGTGGGGCGGTGCGATCGCCGTGGGCCACCCCCTCGCCGCCACCGGTGTTCGGCTGATGATCCAGCTCGCCGCGCAGTTCGCCGAGCGCCCCGACGTCCGCTACGGCCTCACCGCCATGTGCGTGGGGCTGGGCCAGGGCGGCTCGGTCATCTGGGAGAACCCGTTCTTCGACGGAAAGAAGAGGAAGAAGTGAGCTACGACGACGTCGACTTCTCGCCCATCATGGCCCTCACCGAGGGCGAGGTGATCACGCACTCCCCCGTGCGCGACATCCGCCTCGCGTCGGGCCGTGTGCTGGCGCTGATCACTCTCGACAACGGCCGCGACCACACCCGTCCGAACACGCTCGGCCCCGCCACGCTGACCGAGCTCGGCGAGACCCTGGACGGGCTGAAGAACCGTGCGGCAGCAGGAGAGATCCAGGCCGTCGGCATCACCGGCAAGCAGTACATCCTTGCGGCCGGCGCCGATCTGTCCGACATCAGCCGCGTCGGCTCGAAGGATAACGCGCGCCTGATCGCTCAGCTCGGGCACAAGGTGCTCGGATCGCTCTCCGATCTGGGTGTTCCGTCGTTCGCCTTCGTCAACGGACTCGCTCTCGGCGGTGGCGTGGAGATCGCTCTGAACTCCACCTACCGCACGGTCGACGCGTCCGCTGCCGCGCTGGCGCTGCCCGAGGTCTTCCTCGGGATCATCCCCGGCTGGGGCGGCGCCTACTTGCTGCCGAACCTGATCGGCATCGAGAACGCCCTTGAGGTCGTCATCTCGAACCCGCTCAAGCAGAACCGGATGCTCAAGCCGCAGCAGGCGCACGACCTCGGCATCGTCGACGAGATCTTCCCCGCGGCGAACTTCCTGGAGGATTCGCTGGCGTGGGCGGATGCCGTGCTCGGCGGAAGGAAGGTCGAGCGCAGGAACGCTCCGGGCAAGATCGAGCGCAGTGTCAAGTGGCCGGTCGCCATCAAGATGGCCCGCGGGATGCTGGAGTCCAAGATCGGCACCGTGCCGCGCTCGCCCTATGTGGCGCTGGAGCTGCTCGAGAAGGCCGCCCGCGGGTCGAAGGCCGAGGGTTTCGCCCGTGAGGATGAGGCTCTTGCCGAGCTCGTCACCGGCGACCAGTTCGCCGCCTCGATGTATGCCTTCGATCTGGTGCAGAAGCGCGCCAAGCATCCGGTCGGCGCTCCCGACAAGACGCTGGCCAAGAAGGTCACCAAGGTCGGCATCATCGGCGCAGGGCTCATGGCCAGCCAGTTCGCTCTGCTGTTCGTGCGCAGGCTGCAGGTTCCCGTGCTGATCACCGACCTGGATCAGGCACGCGTGGACAAGGGCGTGGCGTACATCCACGACGAGATCGGCAAGCTCGAGGCCAAGGGGCGGGTGGACGCCGACACCGCGAACAAGTTGCGGGGTCTGGTGACCGGAACCACCGACAAGAGCCTGTATGCGGACTGCGACTTCGTCATCGAGGCCGTGTTCGAGGAGGTCGGCGTCAAGCAGCAGGTGTTCGGCGAGATCGAGAAGATCGTCGCCGAGAATGCCATCCTGGCGACCAACACCTCGTCGCTGTCGGTCGCCGAGATCGGCTCGAAGCTCGCCCATCCCGAACGTCTGGTCGGCTTCCACTTCTTCAACCCGGTCGCGGTGATGCCGTTGATCGAGATCGTGAAGACGGATGCCACCACGGATGCCGCACTGTCGACGGCCTTCGTCGTCGCCAAGGGCCTGGGCAAGAACGCCGTGCTCACCGCCGACGCCCCGGGCTTCGTTGTGAACAGGCTGCTCGCGAAGGTCATGGGCGAGGCGGCGCGCGCCGTCTACGAGGGCACGCCGATCGCCGACGTCGAGAAGGCGTTCGGGCCGCTCGGGCTGCCGATGGGACCGTTCCAGCTGATCGACCTGGTCGGCTGGAAGGTCGCCGCCCACGTGCAGGACACCATGGTCCACGCGTTCCCCGACCGGTTCTATGCGAACGAGAACTTCCACGCTCTGGCCGAACTGGATCAGGTGGTCGAGAAGGACAAGGGCGGACGGGTCACCGGCTGGACGAAGGCCGCTGAGAAGGCGCTGAAGGGCCAGCTCGGCTCGACTCCGGCATCCGCCGAGGAGATCCTGCGACGTGTGCAGGACGGCCTGGCGCAGGAGATCCGGCTGATGCTCGATGAGGGCGTGGTGCCCGAGGTCGAGGACATCGACCTGTGCCTGATCCTCGGCGCGGGCTGGCCGTTCATCGACGGCGGCGCCTCGCCCTACCTCGATCGCGAGGGTGCGTCCGAGCGGGTGTTCGGTGCCACCTTCCACACTCCGCCGATCCGCGGCATCGCGCACAGCTGAGCGGCGACGGCAGGCGGGGTCGTGTCTTCGGGCACGGCCCCGCTTTCGTCTCGCTCACTGAGCGGGACGCTGATCGGGCCCGCCCTTGTGCGGCCAGTGCGAGAGCGCCCGCTCGGCCATTGCCGTGATGGTCAGCGAGGGGTTGACGCCCGGGTTCGCAGGCACCGCCGCTCCGTCCACAACGTGCAGACCGGGATGTCCCCACACCCGGTGGTGCGCATCGATCACACCGTCCTTCGCTGACGCACCGATCACGGCGCCGCCGAGGAAATGCGCCGTCATCGGGATGCCGAAAACCTCCGGCCACGACCCGCGCGGCTCCGAGGGCACGCCGGTCTCCGCCTGCATCCTGGCCGCGATGGCCGAGCTCGCCCGATGCGCCTGGGGAAGGTAGGACGGGTTCGGCTCTCCGTGCCCCTGACGGCTGGTGAGCACCTCGCGGCCGAAGCGCCGCCGCAGCGAGAGGGTGAGGGAGTTGTCGGCGTTCTGCATCACCAGCGCGATGATGCCGCGCTCACTCCAGTGGTGCAGGCTGGACAGGCGCAGTTGACGGATCGGATGCCGGATCACCTGGCCGAGCAGCGCTCCGATCCGGCGCGGCAGCGATCGATCGCCGGGAACCAGCACCGTGGCGAGGGCGCCCATCAGGTTCGACCCGGGTCCGTAGCGCACGTTCTCGACATGCGTGCGCTCGTCGACGTGGAACGAGGTCGTGATGGCGACCCCGTGCGCGTACTCACCGGCATCCGGCACCCGCACGGCGACCGCTCCGTCCAACGCCTCGGAGTTGGTGCGGGTGAGGTGCCCGAGAGCATCCGACAGCCGGGGCAGTGCGCCCGATGCCTTCATCCGGTGCAGCAGCTTCTGCGTGCCCCAGGTGCCCGCCGCGAACACGACCTGTTCGGCGCGGATCGTGCGCCGTCGCCGCCGGATCCAGGCCCCCGAGGTCTGTGTGGTCACCAGATAGCCGCCACGAGGATCCTCACGCACCTCGGTGACCGTGCGCAGTGGCTCGATGACCGCACCCCGGCGCTCGGCCAGGGCGAGATAGTTCTTCATCAGGGTGTTCTTCGCCCCCACGCGGCACCCGACCATGCAGTTGCCGCACAGCGTGCAGCCGGTGCGTTCGGGCCCCTCACCGTCGAAGAACGGGTCGGGAACCGTCACGCCCGGCATGCCCAGGAACACGCCGACCGGCGCCTGGCGGAAGGTGTCGGAGACGCCGAGATCCGCCGCGGCGCCGGCCATGATGCGCTCCACCGGGCCGGTGTGCGGATAGCGGTCGACGACTCCCAGCATCCGCTTGGCCGTGGCGTAGTGGGGCGCGAGCTCGGATCGCCACTCGGTGTCGGACGGCCACTGCCGGTCGGCGAAGAAGGCGTCCCCGGGCTCGTAGAGGGTGTTGGCGTAGTTCAGGGAGCCACCGCCCACTCCCGCGCCCGCCAGGATCATCGCGTGCGGCAGCCGGTGGATGCGCTGCACGCCGAAGCACCCCAGCGCCGGCGCCCACAGGTACCGGCGCAGGTTCCAGGAGGTCTTGGCGAAGTCGTCGTCCTCGAAGCGCCGTCCGGCCTCGAGGACGCGAACCTGGTAGCCCTTCTCCACGAGTCTCAGCGCCGCCACGGAGCCGCCGAAACCCGAGCCCACGATCACGACGTCCTCGTCATATTCCATCCGCTCGCCCCTCTGGCATCATGATCGTCACGGCACCCGGACGGATGCCGATCGTGCACTCCCCGTGCCGACGCGCTCACCGTCGGCATAGACGATGAGATCCGACGCCGAGACGTGCACCCGAGTGGCCTGCCTGACCGTGACCTCGCGCCGCGCCAGGTGCGCACCCCGCAGCAGCAGCGGGAACAGCCTGATCAGCCGCAGCCGCCCCAGCGAAGCGACGTGCACGACGCGCAGCTGCCCGTCGTCGGGCTCGGCTCCGATGCAGATCGGCATCCCTCCCCCGTAGCTGGAGGTGCTGCCGACGGCCAGCAGCGTCCCCGGCCGCCACTCCCCGGCTTCGTCGTCGATCTGCACCTGGAAGTCGGTCGGTCGCAGGCGCACCAGCTCGATCAGCAGAGCAAGGTGATACCTGGCACGCCCGCGCGGATGACGCAGCGCGTTGGTGCGCTCACTCACCCTGGCGTCGAAGCCGAGGGCGGCGACCGTCAGGAACGACCTGCGTACGCCCTGGGACTCGATGGTGCCGAGATCGATGCGTCGGGGCCGCCCGTGCAGTGCTGCCGAGGCCGCCGCTCGCGCATCGTCGGCCGGGATGCCGAGGGCGCGGGCGAGGTCGTCGCCGGTTCCTGCGGGCACGAGGGTGACCGGAAGGCCGGTGTCCGCCAGCAGGTCGGCGATCCCGGTCACCGTGCCGTCGCCGCCGACCACCACCACGCCATCCGGATGCTGTTGCACGGCCTGTTCGGCGAGGGATCGTGCATGGGCTGCGGTGGAGCCGCGCAGCACGCTCACCTGCGCGCCGGCGTCACGCAGCAGCTGCTCGGCCTGTGCGCCCGCGAGTGCGCCGCGGCCCTTCCCCGACTGCGGATTGACGATCAGGACGAGTCGCGGGGCGTCGGGGTCAGTCATCGTCGCCCTCGGGAGGGATCAGCACACCGGGATTCATGATGCCCTGCGGGTCGAGTTCGCGCTTGACCGCGTGCAGGATCCGGATGCCGGTGTCGCCGATCTCCTCGCGCAGCCAGGGCGCATGGTCGCGGCCGATCGCGTGGTGGTGGGTGATCGTGCCGCCTGCGTCCATGATCGCGTCACCCGCACCGCGCTTGACCACTTCCCATGCGCTGAGCTGGTCGCCGCGCAGGCCCGCGAGCACCGTGAAGTACAGCGACGCTCCGGTCGGGTACACGTGCGAGACGTGGCACATCACGAAGCTCTTCGCGCCCGCGGCGGCGAATCCCTCGCGCAGCGCCGTCGTCACCGCGGCGCGCAACCGGAGCAGGTTCGACCAAGTGGTGGCCGTCTCGAGCGTCTCGCAGAACACCCCGGCTCCGAGCAGCGCGTCGCGCAGGTAGGGGCCGTCGAAACGCGTGCGCATCCAGTCCTCGGCCGCCCTGCGCCCGCTGCTCGAACCGCCCGCGCCCGCCAGCAGACGCGCGGTGCGGGCTCGGCGCTCCTGCGCATCCTCCCCTTCGAAGACCGTCAGCGCGCTCGCGCCCTTCGCGAGCGCCTTTCCGATCCGCCCGATCTGAGCGAGGCTCACCCCGGTCTCCGCCTCGTCCGACAGCCGGATCACGGTCGGGGCTCCGCCACGCTGTACGACCTCCCGCAGTGCGTCGACACCGGTCTGGAAGTCAGGGAAGCTCCACGATTCCACGATGCGCTGTGCGGGCGTGCGATGCACGCGCACCCGCACCTCGGTGATCACCCCGAATGCGCCCTCGGAGCCGAGCAGGAGCCTCAGCAGGTCGGGGCCGGCAGCCGAACCCGGCGCCCTCCCGAGATCCAGGTCTCCGGTGGGAGTGGCTGCGCGCAGGCCGGTCACCATCGCGTCGAAGCGTCCGTACCCCGCCGAGTTCTGTCCGGAGGAGCGTGCAGCGGCGAAGCCGCCGATCGTCGCGAAGCGGAAGCTCTGCGGATAGTGCCCCAGCTCAAAGCCGTGCTCCGCGAGCAGCCGTTCCGCCTCCGGGGCGCGCGTGCCCGCCTGCAGCACGGCCTCGCCGCTGATCTCGTCCACGTTCACGAGTCCGCTCAGGCGCACGAGGTCCACTGCGATCACGGCGCGGTGCCCGCCGGCATCCGGATCGACGCCGCCCACGACGCTCGTCCCGCCGCCGAACGGGACGACCGCGACGCCGGACTCCCCGCCCACTGCAGCACAGCACGGACCTCGTCGTGGTCAGCTGGACGGATGACGGCATCCGGCACCCGCTGGCGACGTGCGCGACGTCGCAGCAGGTCCGGTGTCGATCTGCCGCCGGCACGGCGGATGCGCGTCTGCGCATCCGTGAAGACGAACTCCTCGCCGACGACGGCTCGCAACGCCGAGACATCCTCCGTCGTCAGCCGAGAGGGGTCCACCTCCACCTCGTCGATCGCGGGAGCGACGGGCGGCCGGCTCACACGTCCGAGCAGGATCGGCAGCAGCGCACGCACGGCCCGCGGCAGATCTGTGGCGAGATCCGGGTCGCCCCAGCCGTCCCACCGCATCTCCGGCGCCGCGACTGCTCTGTCGTCGTGCACATCCATGCGTTACAGTGTGACATATTATGGAAGATCGTCAACCGAGTGACGTGCGCTGGGATGCCACGCAGTCGGGCATTCTCGACACCGCAGGACGACTGATCGCGCACCGCGGCGTCGGCGGCCTCACCGTCGCGGAGCTCGCCCGCGAGGCAGGCGTCAGCCGGCCGACCATCTACCGGAATTGGGCCGGTGCCGACGAGGTGGTGCGCGCCGCCCTCCTGCAGCGCGTTCACGCGCTGCTCGCGGATGTGCCCATGGCGGACAGCCGGGAGGGGATCGTGTCGGCCGTGATGCGGTTCTCCGCGTCTTTCCGATCGGATCCCGTGTACGCCGCCCTGCTCGACCGCGAACCCGAGGTCTTCACCCGGTACACGCTGCAGCGCTTCGGCGCCAGCCAGCGCGCCATCCTGCAGTGGATGGCCGCCTCGATCGCGGCCGCGCAGGCCGTCGGGTCGGTTCGGCCGGGTGAGCCCCAGCACATCGCGGTGATGATGCTGCTGATCGCGCAGTCGGCCATCCTCTCGTACGGCACGGTCGCCGACCTCATCGACGACGGCTCCTGGGACCACGAGCTGCGAACCGCACTCGACGGGCTGCTGCGCCCATGACGACCGCATCCCCCGACCTGAACGCGAGGCGTCGGAGGATCGAGCTGTCGCGTGTCGCATCCGACCACATCGACGTGCTGGTCGTGGGCGGCGGGATCACCGGGGCAGGTGTCGCTCTCGATGCGGCGTCGCGGGGATTGAGCGTCGCACTGATCGAAGCGGAGGATCTCGCGTTCGGCACCAGTCGGTTCAGCTCCAAACTGGTGCACGGGGGCCTGCGCTACCTCGCCACCGGCGACATCGCCACCGCGCGGGAGAGCGCCAGGGAGCGTCACCTGCTGATGACGGCGATCGCGCCGCAGCGGATCAGGCCGCTGCCGCAGCTGCTCCCCTTCGCCCCCGGGGTCTCACTGCGTCAGCGCGCCGCCGGCGGGGTGGGCATGGTGATCGGGGATCTGCTGCGCCTGCATGCTCGCACACCGCGCACGACCCTGCCCGGACCACACCCGGTGTCGCGCCGCACCGCACAGCGACTCGTGCCCGCCCTGGAGCCACACCGGCTGCGCGGAGGGATGCTGGGCTACGACGGCCAGCTCGTCGACGACGCCCGACTGGTCGTGGCCGTCGCACGCACGGCCGCGAGCCTTGGAGCCCGCATCCTCACGCGGGTGCGCGCGACCGGGCTGCATGGTGGCGGAGCGGCCGCCGAGGACGCACTCACCGGAGAGCGATTCGGCATCCGGGCCCGGAGCGTGATCAACGCCACCGGCGTCTGGGCCGGCACACTCGACGGGAGCATCGCCGTGCGTCCCAGTCGCGGCACGCATCTCGTGCTCGACGGAGCAGCTCTCGGGCATCCGTCCGCCGCACTCACGATCCCTGTTCCCGGGTCGATCAGCCGCTACGTGTTCGCGTTGCCGCAGCTCGACGGCCACGTCATCGTGGGTCTCACCGACGAGGATGCGCCGGGCCCGATCCCCCGTGTGGCGCAGCCGACGGAGACCGAGATCGCCTTCCTGCTCGGCAATGTCAACCGAGTGCTCGCGACACCGGTGCGTCGCGAGCAGGTGCGCGGTGCATTCGCGGGCCTGCGCCCTCTGGTCGACACCGGTGGACAGAGCACCGCCGACATCTCACGGCGCCACCTGGTCTCCGCATCCGAGACCGGGTTCGTCACCGTGCTGGGCGGCAAGCTCACCACGTATCGGCAGATGGCGGAGGATGCCGTCGATCTCGCGGTGCATGTGCGCGGCCTGGTTGCGGCACCCAGCCGGACCAAGTCGCTGCGCCTGGTGGATGATGCGGCAGCTGAGCCTTCTGAACCGCTGGTGCCCGGAGTGGGTCTCACCCATGGCGAGGTCGAATCCGCTGTGTGCGCCGAGGGTGCGATGACGGCCGATGACGTGCTCGACCGACGGACCCGTGTGGGACTGGTCGATCTCGACCGATCCCGGGCACGGAATGCGGTCACAGAGCTTGTCGCACACGTGCTCGACGAGCTCGGCTGAGCGCTCTGGACAGCTGAGTTCAGCGGTTTTCGTGGATGGGGAGTTCGATGGCGCCCGTCTCACCGTACTGACGCGCCACGGGCACGCGCGTTCCGAGCACCTGCGCCACGACGTCCTGGGCGATCTTCGCCGCGGTGAGTCCGGCGTCCTGCAGTACCTCATCGCGGGTGGCGTGGGCGATGAACTCGTCGGGCACGCCCAACTCGTCCACAGCGGTGTCGATGCCCGCCTCGCGCAGCACCTGACGCACCCGGGTGCCGACGCCGCCGACCCGGATGCCGTCCTCGAGGGTGATCACCAGGCGGTGCCGCGCCGCAAGCTCGAGGATCGAGGGCCGCACGGGAATCACCCAGCGCGGATCGACGACGGTCGCGCCGATCCCCTGCGCGCGCAACCGGCCTGCGACATCCAGTGCGAGCGCGGTGAACGGTCCGATGCCCACCAGCAGCACGTCCTCGGTCTCATCGCGGGAGAGCACGTCCACACCATCCGGCATCCGTTCGATCGCCGGGACGTCGTCGGGCACCGAGCCCTTCGGATAGCGGATCACCGTCGGCGCGTCGTCGACCGTCACGGCCTCGTCCAGCAGCTCGCGCAGGCGCGCCGCATCGCGAGGAGCGGCGATACGGATGCCGGGCACGATCTGCAGCATCGCGAGATCCCAGATGCCATGATGGCTCGGTCCGTCGGGGCCGGTGACACCGGCGCGGTCCAGGACGAACGTCACCCCAGCCTTGTGCAGCCCCACATCCATCAGCACCTGATCGAAGGCGCGGTTCATGAACGTCGCGTAGATCGCGACCACCGGGTGCAGCCCGCCGAACGCGAGGCCGGCGGACGAGGCGACGGCATGCTGCTCGGCGATGCCGACGTCATACACCCGATGCGGGAACCGCTCGGCGAACGGTGCGAGGCCGGTGGGCCGCAGCATCGCGGCCGTCATGGCGATGACCTTCTCGTCCCTGCCCCCGACGTCGACGAGCGCGTCGGCGAACACCGAGCTCCACGACGTGCCGGCCGAGGCCGCCAGCGGCCCGCCGGTCTCGGGATCTATGCGTCCCACGGAATGGAACTGGTCCGCGATGTCATCCCGAGCGGGCTGGTAGCCGCGGCCTTTCTCGGTGATGGCGTGCACGATCACCGGGGCGCCGAAGTCCTTCGCCAGCTGCAGGGTCTCGAGAAGGGCCGGGATGTCGTGTCCGTCGACCGGTCCCAGGTACTTGATGTCGAGATTGGAATACAGGGCGACGTTGTTCGTGAAGCGTGAGAGGAATCCGTGCGTCCCTCCGCGCACGCCGCGGAACAGCGCGCGGCCGAACGGGCCGAACGCCCGGAACAGGCGGTCGGACCTGCGATGCAGGTCGCGGTACGTGGCCGCTGTGCGCACTCTGTTGAGGTACCGGGACATGCCGCCGATGGTCGGCGCATAGGAGCGGCCGTTGTCGTTGACGACGATCACGAGATTGCGCTCGTTGTCGTCGGAGATGTTGTTCAGCGCCTCCCAGGTCATTCCGCCCGTGAGAGCCCCATCGCCGACGACCGCGACCACATGCCGGTCGGCACGGCCGGTTGCCGTGAGGGCGCGGGAGACGCCGTCCGCCCAGCTGAGCGAACTGGAGGCATGCGAGGACTCCACCACGTCGTGCGGGCTCTCAGAGCGCTGCGGGTAGCCCGCCAGACCGCCGCGCGAGCGCAGCCCGGAGAAGTCCTGTCGACCGGTGAGCAGCTTGTGCACATAGGACTGGTGCCCGGTGTCGAAGATGAACGGATCCTCGGGCGAGGAGAACACCCGGTGCAGCGCGATCGTCAGTTCGACCACGCCCAGGTTCGGGCCGAGATGGCCGCCGGTGCGTGCCACGTTCTCAACCAGGAAGGTGCGGATCTCGGCGGCCAGCTCGGTGAGCTGCTCGGGTGACAGCCGGTCGAGGTCCCGGGGGCCGGCGATGCTCGGCAGGATCGGCATGAGGGCTCCTCCGCGACTCGGCGACTGCGCGGCCGGGAGGTCGCGCGAACCCGTCCAGTCTATCTCCGCGCGCTGCCCTCCCGCCGTGAACGACGCCGGAGGGCCCGGATGCACGAGGCATCCGAGCCCTCCATCGATCCGTGTCAGACCAGCGAACGCAGCACGTACTGCAGGATGCCGCCGTTGCGGTAGTAGTCCGCTTCACCGGGGGTGTCGATGCGCACGACCGCGTCGAAGGTCACGGTCTCGTGGCCCTCGGGCGAGAACTCGCTCGGCGTCGCGGTGACCTTGACCGTCTTGGGCGTGGTGCCGTCGTTGAGCTGCGTCAGGCCTTCGATCGAGATGATCTCCGTGCCGTCCAGTCCGAGCGACTCCCACGACTGCCCCTCGGGGAACTGCAGCGGGACGACGCCCATTCCGATCAGGTTCGAGCGGTGGATGCGCTCGAAGCTCTCGGCGATGACCGCCTGCACGCCCAGAAGGTTCGTGCCCTTGGCCGCCCAGTCTCGCGACGAGCCGGAGCCGTACTCCTTGCCGCCGAACACCACCAGCGGCACACCCTGTGCCTGGTAGTTCATGCAGGCGTCGTAGATGAACGCCTGCGGTCCACCGGGCTGGGTGAAGTCGCGGGTGTAGCCGCCCTCGATCTGCTTGCCGTCGTTGACGGCCTTGACCAGGGTGTTCTTCAGGCGGATGTTCGCGAAGGTGCCGCGGATCATCACCTCGTGGTTGCCTCGACGCGAGCCGAAGGAGTTGAAGTCCTTGCGCTCCACGCCGTGCTCCTGCAGGTACTGCGCGGCAGGGGTGCCCGACTTGATCGCGCCGGCCGGCGAGATGTGGTCGGTGGTGACCGAGTCGCCCAGCGCCGCCATCACGCGCGCACCGGTAATGTCGGTGACGGGAGTGAGCTCCATCGTCATGCCGTCGAAGTACGGCGCCTTGCGCACGTAGGTCGAATCCTCATCCCATTCGAAGATCGGGCCCGTCGGGGTCGGCAGACCCGTCCAGCGCTCGTCGCCGTCGAAGACCGTGGCGTACTGCTTGATGAACTGATCGCGCGAGATCGACGTGTCGATGACCTCCTGCACCTCGGCCGACGTCGGCCAGATGTCCTTCAGGAACACGTCGTTGCCCTCGGTGTCCTTCCCGAGCGGGTCGGTCTCGAAGTCGAAGTGCATCGATCCGGCGAGAGCGTATGCGACCACCAGCGGAGGCGAGGCCAGGTAGTTCATCTTCACATCGGGGCTGATGCGCCCCTCGAAGTTGCGGTTGCCCGAGAGCACAGCCGTGACGGCCAGGTCGTGCTCATTGACTGCGGCCGAGACCTCGTCGATCAGCGGACCGGAGTTTCCGATGCAGACCGTGCAGCCATAGCCGACGGTGTAGAAGCCCAGACCCTCAAGGTCCTCGTTCAGCCCCGACTTCTCGTAGTAGTCGGTGACGACCTTCGATCCGGGAGCGAGCGTGGTCTTCACCCACGGCTTCTGCTTCAGCCCCTTCTTCAGCGCCTTGCGCGCCAGCAGACCGGCCGCGACCATCACCGAGGGGTTCGAGGTGTTGGTGCACGAGGTGATCGCTGCGAGCGTGACGGCGCCGTTGTCGAGCACGTACTTCTCTCCCGCCGGCGTGGTCACCGGAACGGGAGTGGAGGCGTGTGCCGGTGCACCGCAGTTGATGTGCACGTCGCGAGTGTGCTCCTCTTCGTCGCCGGGAACGGCGCCGGGGTCGGATGCCGGGAAGGAGTGCTTGGACTCAAGGTCGACGATGTCGTTGTTCGTGGACGCCGTGGCGTAGTTCACGATGTCCTTCTCGAACTGCTCCTTCGCCTCGGACAGCAGAATGCGGTCCTGCGGGCGCTTCGGGCCGGCGATCGAGGGGACGACCGTGCCGAGGTCGAGTTCCAGGTACTCGCTGAAGACAGGCTCGACGGCCGGGTCGTGCCACATGCCTTGGGCCTTGGAGTATGCCTCGACGAGCGCGACGGTCTCTTCGCTGCGCCCGGTCAGGCGCAGGTAGTCGAGCGTGACCTCGTCGACCGGGAAGATCGCCGCGGTCGACCCGAACTCGGGCGACATGTTTCCGATCGTGGCACGGTTGGCCAGCGGAACGGATGCCACGCCCGCGCCGTAGAACTCCACGAACTTGCCGACCACACCGTGCTTGCGCAGCATGTCGGTGATCGTGAGCACGACGTCGGTCGCCGTGACGCCGGCGGGGATGTCACCGGTGAGCTTGAAGCCCACCACGCGCGGGATCAGCATCGACACGGGCTGGCCGAGCATGGCCGCCTCGGCCTCGATGCCGCCGACGCCCCAGCCCAGCACCCCGAGGCCGTTGACCATGGTGGTGTGCGAGTCGGTGCCGACCAGCGTGTCGGGATAGGCGCGCAGCACGCCGTCGACGGTGCGGTCGTAGACGACCTTGGCCAGGTGCTCGATGTTCACCTGGTGCACGATGCCGGTCCCCGGGGGACGACCTTGAAGTCGTCGAAAGCGGTCTGGCCCCAGCGCAGGAACTGGTAGCGCTCGCCGTTGCGCTCGTACTCGATCTCGACGTTGCGCTGCAGCGAGTTCTCGGTGCCGAACAGGTCGGCGATCACCGAGTGGTCGATGACCATCTCGGCCGGCGAGAGCGGGTTGATCTTGCTCGGATCGCCACCGAGCTCGGTGACGGCCTCGCGCATGGTGGCCAGGTCGACGATGCAGGGCACGCCGGTGAAGTCCTGCATCAGCACGCGCGCCGGCGTGAACTGGATCTCGGTGTGCGGCTCGGCTGCGGCATCCCAGGCGCCGACCGCCTCGATCTGCGCCTTCGTGACGTTCTTGCCGTCCTCGGTGCGCAACTGGTTCTCGAGCAGGACCTTCAGGCTGAAGGAAGCTTCTCACTGCCTGGGACCGTATCGATGCGGAAGATCTCGTAGTCGGTGCTGCCGACCGTCAGGGTGCTCTTGGCACCGAAGCTGTTCACCGTGGACACGTATCCGTCTCCTTCTGTTGTGATGGGAGCGACAGTCGCCTCCATCTTGCTCGCTGATGCGTCGTTGCGGCTAGCAAGGCTCGCCTTACCAGTGTGCGCCGCCCGCGGCCGCAGCAAAAGCCCGGAATTTATCTTGATGTCAAGATAAATCTACCAGAGGAAAACGCTGTCAGACTCACTCGGCGCGCGGGTACAGCGCACGGACCACGAGCCACGTGACCGCCACCATGGGGGCGAACAGCGGCAGGCCCATCACGAGCTTGAGCGTGCCCAGCAGCGTCACCTGGTCGGTCAGATACAGCGGCAGCTGCACGCCGAGGCGCAGGTAGAACAGCGCACCCCAGGCGATGCCAAGCCAGAAGAACGCACGCCGTCTGCGCCGGTTCGAGCGCCAGGCGGTTCCCTCGCCCATGAGGAACCCGACGGCCAGCCCGATCAGCGACCAGCCGATCAGCGCCGCCACGATCATGGCCGTGCCGTACAGCGCGTTGGTGATGAGGCCCGGCACGAAGTTGTCGGCACCGCGTCCGGTCCACAGAGCCAGCAGTGCCGCCGCCCCCGCGGCGGCCAGTCCGCCCAGCGCGGCCGCGGGCGGAGACTTCTGCAGCAGCCGCACCACGGTGAACACCGCCGCAAGCCCCACCGAGATCCCGAGTGAGAGGATCAGCGGCTCCGGGCGCACCGTGAAGATGATCACGAACGCCAGGCTGGGAAGCACCGATTCCAGGATGCCGCGCCAGCCGCCCATCGCACCCCAGACGACCTTCTGGGTGCTCTCCGCGCCGTCGGGACTCAGCCCAGCACGTCGTGCGGCACCGCCGAGTGCGGCGCCGATCAGCTCAGCGGCGGACTGATCGGCATCCGTCCCCGAGCGGTGCTCACCGCCGGAGCGGGGATCGCCCGGCTGCGTCACGCCGATCCCGGAGTGGCCGGCATCTTCAGCGGGATCAGATCGCGAGGCGGCATCGGGGAGCCCCCGCGCACGACGACGATCGAACGGAACAGATCCTCCACCTGCTCGGCGGCGGCCGGGTCGGATGCCGCGTCACCGCCGATCACCCCGCGCAGGAACCACCGCGGTCCGTCGACGCCGATGAAGCGCGCCAGACGCATCTCCGAGCCCTCGGCTGCGGTCGCAGGGACCTCAGCAAGCAGCTTCCTTGCCCAGTGGGCCCTCGCGCTCTTCGACGCGGCCGCCCTGGGTGCGGATCTGGTCGCGCAGCTGAACCCGGGTCTCATCCCACAGCCCGCGCGACCGCGGGGCGGCGAACGGCTGTACCTGCAGCGAAGAGCCGGCGTAGTCGAGACCGACGGCGACGATGCGCTTGGTCTGCTCCTCCACCTCCAGCCGCAGATTCAGGCCCTCGCGGGGCAGTACCTTGATCCCACCGAGGTCGATGTACGGACGGACGGGGTTCACCTCCGTATCGTCGAACGGGCCCGCGACGGCACGATCATCCGGCGCCGACTTCAGCGTGGGTTCGATCTCTTCAGTCATTCGCTCTTTCCCTGGGTATAGCCGGTCGATCCGAAGCCGCCCTCGCCGCGGACGCTGTCCGGCAGCTCGTCGACGGGCTCGAAACGCGCCGTGACCACCGGCATGACGATCAGCTGTGCGATGCGATCCCCGACCGCGATATCGTACGCGTCCTCGCTGTCCGTGTTCAGCAGGCTCACCCTGATCTCGCCGCGATAGCCCGCATCGACGGTTCCCGGTGAGTTCACGACGGTGATGCCGTGCTTGGCCGCCAGCCCGCTGCGAGGCACGACGAATGCCGCATAGCCCTCGGGCAGGGCGATCCGAACCCCCGTGCCGACCAGTGCGCGCTCACCCGGCTCGAGCCGCACCGCCTCGGTCGAGACCAGGTCGGCTCCGGCGTCGCCGGGATTGGCGTACCGAGGCGTGTTCACGGCGATAATGGGGATGGCAACGGAATGAGTCACCCCATGAGGCTAATGCAGAACACTCCCGCGACGACCCGCGATGGCTACCGCGAGCGTCTGGCGCCGAGTCTGTGGATGCTGGTCACCATCGCACTGGCGGGGCCGATGGTGTCGCTGGTGTTCGCCCCGGTGGCATCCGGTGTCGCGATCGTCGTCGGTGCCGTCGTGTCGCTGGTGCTCGTCGCACTGAGCATCCTGCTGGCTCCGGTCGTGCGCGTGCGCGGTACGGTGTTGCACGCGGGTCGGGCGCACATCGATGTCCGCTGGCTGGGCGAGGCGGAGCATTTCACGGGTCAGGATGCCAGGGATCGCCGCACCCGCGACATCGCACGCGACGGCTGGCACCTGATCCGCGGTGGGATCGACGGCCTGGTCGTCGTGCCGATCACCGACCCCGAAGACCCGATGCGCAGCTGGACGATCTCGTCGCGTACCCCTGATCGGCTGGTCGCCGCGATCCGCGCCGCCCGCACCCAGCGCTGACCCCACCGGAACGCAGAACGCGCCCCGAACCATCCGGTCGGGGCGCGCGAGAAGCTCAGCGGTCAGGCTGCGCATTCCCTGCAGATGGGCCCGTCGGGGCCTTCGTGGTCGAGCTGCGAGCGGTGCTTCACGAGGAAGCAGCTCATGCAGGTGAACTCATCCTGCTGCGCCGGCAGCACGACGATGACGTCCTCCACGTCGGACAGGTCTGCTCCGGGGAGCTCGAACGCCGTGGGGTTGTCGGAGTCCTCGACGTCGCCGGCGCCGGACTTGCTGTTCGGCACACGCTCCTTGAGCGCTTCGATCGACTCTGAGTCGTCTTCGCTCTTCCGGGGGCGTCGTAGTCGGTTGCCATGTGGTGGATCTCCACTTCCGTGGTACGAGTGGGTTGAGGGGGAGCTGATCTCGGGTGGTCAGCGGGCGTCAGTTTGCACGACAGCGCGCGATTTCGCAAATGCCTGGCCGTTCGCACGGGAAAACTCACGGCGCGCCCAGAGTATTCCCACCCCTTCCAGGGTGCTCATGACAGCATGAACGCACACCCACCAGAGGGGCATTCGCATGGAAAACGTCACCATCGTAGGAACAGAAGCGGGGGTTCTCGTCCTCGCCACCGAATCCGGGCAGCGCTTCGCGCTTCCCATCGATGACGTGTTGCACCGCGAGGTGCGTCGAGCGACCCGTGAGGCGGAGCCGTCAGCCGCGCGCCTGGCGGCCAGCCCCAGGGACATCCAGATGCAGATCCGCGCCGGCCTGTCGACATCCGAGGTCGCCGCTCTGCTGGGTGTCAGCGAATCCGACGTGGCCCGCTTCGAGGGTCCTGTGCTGGCCGAGCGCGAGCACATCGTCGACCAGGCGCTCGCCGTCCCCGTGCTGATCGGCAGCGAGGTCGAACCGGACGCCCAGCCCACCTTCGGCGATGCAGTGCGGGCCAAGCTCGAAGATCTGCACGCGACGGACGAGCGCTGGGCCAGTTGGAAGGACGAGTCCGGCTGGACCGTCAAGCTGGAGTTCACCGCCGACGAGGTCGAGCACGACGCACGCTGGGCCTTTGACCCGCGGCGCAGCACGCTTTCCCCGCAGAACGCAGATGCCACACAGCTGTCTCGCCAGGGCTCTCTGCCCGAGGGGCTCATCCCCCGGCTTCGTGCGGTCGATTCCGAGCGCGTCTCGCCGTACAAGGACGACAGCCGCTTCGACTCGGGCGCTTTCGGCCCGCGCCTGCTTCCCGACCCTGAGCCCGACGGACAGCCCGAAGAACCGGACTCCGCCCCCGAGCACTCGAGCGCAGCCGTCCAGGAGGCGGCGGCTCGTCGCGCACCAGACGAGAGCCAGCCGAACGCCGAGACGGCCGATCTGCTCGAGGCACTGCGACGTCGGCGCGGTCAGCGCGAGTCCGCGCCGCTGTTCGAAGACGAGCCAGACGACTCCACGCCGATCGCACTGTTCGATGCGGTCGAGGAGGACAAGGGCGCAGCTGAGCCCGAGCAGCCCGCCGAGACCACGGACGCGCCGCAGGGACGACGCAAGAGGCGCAATGCGATGCCCAGCTGGGACGAGATCGTCTTCGGCGCCCGCACCGAAGAGTGATCGTCAGCGGGAGAACGCGCCCAGCCGGATGAACGGCACCCGCCATTCCTCCGGGGTGAGCGCACCGTGCTGGCCGACCATGCTTCGGCCCCGCTGGTCCGCGGCCTCGCCGTCGTAGAGCGCGTGGTTCGACCGCGCGATCACGAGGAGGTCGCCGATGCGGGCGCGCGCCGCATCCGTGACCGCATTCCCGAACACACCAGCCTCGATCGCCTCCGACCGGCTGACGACGTCCGCGAACCCCTCGAGATCGCGGCGCCAGCGCGCGAGGATGGTGCCGTGATCGGCATCCGGTTCCGCGTAGACGTGCAGCATCCGCGGCTCTCCGCCGATGTGACGGATGCCGTCGTGCCACCCTCCTGCGGCGTCCAGCACCAGCTGCCGGTGCGCCGGCACATCGATCATGCCGTGGTCCGCCGTGACCAGCACGCCGACGCCATCCGGCACACGGGCCGCGAGTGCCGCATCGATCTCCTCGAGAGCCACGACCCACTCGGCGGAGTCGATGCCGTGTTTGTGGCCGGCCTTGTCCGCCTCCGGCAGGTAGCAGTACACCAGTGCGCCGTCGTGGGCATCCGCGAGCTCCCAGGCCAGCGCCACGCGATCCGCGGGCGACTTGGCGGCCTGGAACTCCGCTCCGCGCAGGATGGCGCGGGAGAAGCCGGAACCGGCATAGGCGGCCACTCCCACGGCGAAGGTGGGATGTCCGGCGGCGGTAGCCTGCTCGAACACGGTCGGCACAGGCTGCCAGCTGAGCGGATCGACGCCGGCCGATTCCCACTCGGTGAGCTGGTTGACCAGCACGTCGCGCTGCGGATGCCGCACCCGATAACCCACCATGCCGTGCGTTCCGGGAGCGGCGCCGGTGAGCATGCTCGTCAGCGCGGCGGCGGTCGTCGTGGGGAACACGGAGCCGGCGACATCCTTTTTCGCCATCGCCCCGGCGAGTGTGCGCGCGTGGCCGGCGTGTGCACGCAGCGGGATGGCACCGAGGCCATCGGCGACCACCAGCACCGCGGAACGAGCCGGTCCGAGATCTGAGGGCACGCCGCGCAGCGACGCGAGCAGCTGGGGCGCCACCCCGGCGATGTTCCGCGTCGATCCGGGGCTGGCCGGTAGCATGATGGGCATCCGGGTCAGTCTTTCACAGCCGTCCCGCTGCGCCGTACCCGGGCGCTGTCACGAGTCCGTTCCGACCGTCCCGCAGGAAGTCCATGCCAAAGTCCTCGTCATCCGCTGAGCCCGTCCAGGAGCGCATCCAGGACATCGATCTCTCCCAGGAGATGCAGGGCTCGTATCTCGAATACGCGTACTCCGTGATCTACTCGCGTGCCATCCCGGATGCCCGTGACGGACTCAAGCCCGTGCAGCGCCGCATCCTGTATCAGATGGCCGAGATGGGCCTGCGCCCCGACCGCGGGCACGTCAAGAGCGCTCGCGTGGTGGGCGAGGTGATGGGAAAGCTGCACCCGCACGGCGATTCAGCCATCTACGACGCCCTGGTGCGTCTCGCACAGGACTTCGCCCTGCGGGTGCCGCTGGTCGACGGTCACGGCAACTTCGGCTCGCTCGATGACGGCCCCGCCGCCTCGCGCTACACCGAAGTGCGGCTGGCTGCCTCCGCCCTGGCGCTCACAGAGGATCTCGACGAGGACGTCGTCGACTTCATGCCGAACTACGACGGCCAGTTCCAGCAGCCCGCGGTGCTCTCCGCCGCCTTCCCGAATCTGCTGGTCAACGGGGCCAGCGGCATCGCCGTCGGAATGGCGACGAACATGGCGCCGCACAACCTCATCGAGGTGATCGCGGCGGCCACGCACCTACTGGAGAACCCGGATGCCAGCACCGCCGACCTGATGGAGTTCGTGCCCGGCCCGGACTTCCCCTCCGGCGGCATCCTGATGGGCCTGGACGGCGTCAAGGAGGCGTACGAGACCGGACGCGGCGCCTTCAAGCTGCGCGCCAAGACATCGATCGAGCCGATCGGACCGCGCCGGACCGGCATCGTCGTCACCGAGCTGCCGTATCAGGTGGGCCCGGAGCGTGTCATCGAGAAGCTCAAAGACGCCGTGAACGCCAAGAAGCTCGTCGGCATCAGCGACGTGCAGGACCTCACCGACCGCAAGAACGGCCTGCGGCTGGTCATCACGGTCAAGACCGGCTTCGACCCGGCGGCGGTGCTGGAGCAGCTGTTCCGGTACACCCCGCTGGAGGACTCGTTCTCGATCAACAACGTCACGCTCGTCGACGGACAGCCGCGCACGCTGGGACTGAAGGAGCTGCTGCGGGTGTACCTGCAGCATCGGATCGAAGTCATCACCCGGCGCAGCCGCTATCGCCTGGCGCGCCGCAACGAACGCCTGCACCTGGTGCGCGGCCTGCTGCTGGCTATCCTCGACATCGACGAGGTCATCCAGGTGATCCGCTCCTCGGACGACTCCGAGACCGCGCGAGCCCGACTGCAGCAGGTGTTCGACCTCGACGAGGTGCAGGCCGAGTACATCCTGGAGCTGCGCCTGCGGCGCCTGACGAAGTTCTCCCGCCTGGAGCTGGAGACCGAGCGCGACAAGCTGCTCGCCGAGATCGCCGAGCTCGAGAAGCTGCTCGGCGACCCCGCCCTGGTGCGTGCGCAGGTCGCCCTGGAGCTGGATCACGTCGCCGAGACGTTCGGCACCCCGCGCCGGACGCTGCTGCTCAACGCCGCTCCCCGAAGACCCGTACGGCCAAGTCTGCCGCCGAGCTGCAGATCGCCGATGCGCCGACCACGCTGCTGCTGTCCACGACCGGGCGCGCGGTGCGCGTCGATCTGGAGTCCGGCGCCGTCATCACCACGCCCGCGCGCCGCAGCAAGCACGACGCCATCCAGGCCCGGCTGGAGACCACCACACGCAGCGAGATCGGCGCGGTCACCAGCACCGGCCGCGTCCTGCGCTTCACGCCCGTCGACATCCCGGCCGTTCCGGCGACCTCGGTCGGCCTGGGTGCGGGCGTGCGCATCGCCGACTACCTGGGGCTCGCCGACCGCAGCGAACGCGTGCTGGCGCTGATCCGCTTCGACGATGACACCCCGCTGGCTGTGGGCACGAGGGACGGCGTGGTCAAGCGCATCGTCCCCTCGTCGCTCGCCGCGCGTCCGGAACTGGAGATCATCAGCCTCAAGCCGAAGGACGGTGTGGTCGGTGCGGCGTCGGCCCCGGATGACGCGGAGCTTGTCTTCGTGACCTCGGATGCCCGGCTGCTGCACTTCTCGGCCTCGAGCGTGCGGCCCCAGGGGGCCGCTGCCGGAGGCATGGCGGGCGTCAAGCTGGCATCCGGAGCCGAGGTCGTCTCCTTCACCACCGTGACCTCACCTGAAGAAGCGGTGGCGGTGACCGTCTCGGGTTCCGAAGGCACGCTGGCCGGAGCGGATGCAGGACGGGCGAAGGTCTCGGCGTTCACCGAGTACCCGGGCAAGGGCCGTGCCACCGGCGGTGTGCGCGCCCACGCGTTCCTGAAGGGCGAGGATCGTCTGCGCCTGGCCTGGGTGGGCGTCGAGCCGCGGGCCATCGGCACCGACGGCGCCGCACGGCAGCTCCCGGCGCCGGGAGCGAAGCGCGACGCCTCCGGACAGCCCCTGGACGCCGTGATCGGCTCCGTCGGCACCGCGATCGGCTGACCCGCACGCCCGGTGGTCTCGGTGCGGCAGACATCCGCTGCACTTTCCGGCATCCGCGTCATCTTTCGATGCAGCGGATGCCAGAAGATGGCGCGGATGCCAGGAGCAGGCCGTCCTGCGTCGATCAGGCGTCGATGGACTCTCGGCTGAGGCGGTCGCTGGAGGTCATGATGAACTCGCGACGGGGCGCGACCTCGCTGCCCATCAGCAGCTCGAAGGTACGGACCGCGGCATCCGCCGCCTCGGCATCCTCGATCGTCACCCGCCGCAGCAGGCGGCCGCCCTTGTCCATGGTGGTGTTCGCCAGCTGGTCGGCGTCCATCTCACCCAGACCCTTGTACCGCTGGATCGGATCCTGCCAGCGCTTGCCGGCCTTCTGCAGCTTGGTCAGCAGCGCGTGCAGCTCCGCCTCGGAATACGTGTAGATCGTCTCGTTGGGCTTGGAACCGGGGTTCATCACGATCACGCGATGCAGCGGCGGCACCGCCGAGTACACCCGGCCGGCCTCGACCAGCGGCCGCATGTACCGGAAGAACAGCGTGAGCAGCAGGGTGCGGATGTGAGCGCCGTCGACGTCGGCGTCGCTCATCAGGATGACCTTGCCGTACCGCGCGGCACTGAGCTCGAACGAGCGGCCGGAACCCGCGCCGATCGTGGTGATGATCGCCGCGCACTCGGCGTTGCCGAGCATGTCGCTGATCGACGCCTTCTGCACGTTGAGGATCTTGCCGCGGATCGGCAGCAGCGCCTGGAACTCGCTGTTGCGGGCGTGACGCGCGGTGCCGAGCGCCGAGTCACCCTCCACGATGAACAGCTCGCTCAGCTCAACGTCGTTGGAGCGGCAGTCCACCAGCTTCGCCGGCAGCGACGACGACTCCAGCGCGGACTTGCGCCGCTGCGTCTCCTTGTGTGCGCGGGCCGAGACGCGGGCCTTCATCTCGGAGACGATCTTGTCCAGCAGCATCGATGCCTGGCTCTTGTCGTCGCGCTTGGTGGAGGCGAACCGCGCGGCGAGGTCCTTGCGGACCACCTGGGCGACGATGGAGCGCACGGCGGGGGTGCCGAGAACCTCCTTCGTCTGGCCCTCGAACTGCGGCTCCGGGACGGTGACGTTCAGCACGGCGGTGAGCCCGGCGAGTACGTCGTCCTTCTCGAGCTTGTCATTGCCGACCTTGAGCCGCCGGGAGTTCTGGTCGACCTGTCCGCGCAGCGACTTCAGCAGCTCCTGCTCGAAGCCCTGCTGGTGCGTGCCGCCCTTCGGCGTGGCGATGATGTTCACGAAGGAGCGGATCGTCGTGTCGTAGCCGGTGCCCCAGCGCAGCGCGATGTCGACGGTGCACTCCCGCTGTACCTCGGTGGCCTTCATGTGCCCGTCGGCCTGCAGCACCGGCACGGTCTCGGTGAAGGAGCCGCTGCCCTGGATGCGCCAGGTGTCGGTGACGGGCGCGTCGGCCGCCAGGTAGTCGACGAACTCCGAGATGCCGCCTTCGTAGAGGTACGAGGTGTCGGTGGGCCCGGTGCCGTCGTCGGTCGGGCGTTCATCGCGCACCACGATCTCAAGGCCCGGGACGAGGAAGGCCGTCTGACGGGCGCGGTTCTCGAGCTCCCCAGCTGGAAGGCGGCGTCCCTGGTGAAGATCTGCCGGTCCGCCCAGTAGCGCACCCGGGTGCCGGTGACGCCCTTGGCGACCTTGCCGACCACGCGCAGCTCACTGCGCTTCTCGAAGGGCGTGAACGGCGAGTCCGGGTGGGGCTCACCGTCGTCGGCGAACACGCCGGGCTCGCCACGACGGAACGACATGGCGTAGGTCTTGCCGCCGCGATCCACCTGCACGTCCAGCCGCTCGGACAGCGCATTGACCACAGAGGCGCCGACGCCGTGCAGACCACCGGATGCCGCATAGGAGCCGCCGCCGAACTTTCCACCCGCGTGCAGCTTGGTGAACACGACCTCGACGCCGGTCAGTCCGGTGCGGGGCTCGACATCGACGGGCACGCCGCGACCGCGGTCGGAGACCTCCACGCTGCCATCGGCGTAGAGCACGACGTCGATCTTCGCCCCGTTGCCGTCGACGGCCTCATCGACGGAGTTGTCGATGATCTCCCAGAGGCAGTGCATCAGGCCCGGCGATCCGTTGGATCCGATGTACATGCCGGGGCGCTTGCGAACGGCTTCGAGGCCTTCGAGCACCTGGAGATGATGGGCGGAATACTCGGCGGTCACAGTCATCGAGTCTATTTGACGGACATGCCCGGACAGGTCGCGACACTCTCCCGCGCTCAGACCTGCTGGGGGCGGGTACGCGGTGAGCGAAACACGCCGCAAAGCGGGCATGCGGCACTGATGGGCATGGTTGTATTGAGCACGACCTCGAACCAGAGTCCGAGTCCTGAGGAGGCACCGAGATGAACGCTACGACAGAGCGAGACGACGTCCAGTTCCGCCTCACCGCGCTGGATCGCTGTGACTCCTGCGGAGCGCAGGCCTATATCGCTGCAGAGGTCAACGGCACTGAGATGCTGTTCTGCGCGCACCATGGCCGCAAGTACGAAGAGAAGCTGCGGGCGGTCGCCACCAGCTGGCACGACGAGACCGCGCGACTGATCGAGGCGTGAGCCTCCGGTTCCTCAGCCCCCGGCCCTTCAGGGGCCGAGCAGTCGAGACACGGCGGGTGTCAGCCGCGTGAGGATCTCCTCGCCGACGGTGTCCATGCGCTCGGCGAGGGCCGTGGCATCCGATTCACCGTCGTCGCCGGGACCGAACACGATCACACGATCACCGATCCGCGCGCCCGGCCACGCCGCCACAGTCGTCGCATCGCCGTCGATGCGCACGATCCGACGCAGACCGCCGGGCGTCGCCACCTCTGCCCCCTGCAAGACCGACGGCAGTCCGTGGAAGGCGCCGAGACCCACGCGCACCGTGTCGCCTTCGACGGCGTCGACCGTGGCCACCAGCCGAGAGATCAGGCTGAGTCCGTCCAGCACCGGACCGTCTGCGGAGCGGATGCCGTAGCAGAACGCGCCGATCCGGCTCAGCGTGCCGCGCAGCTCGGGGCGCCACCACGCCGCGGCCGACGCTGTCAGATGCAGCGCTTCGGGAGTCCCGCCGACCGCCTCCAGGTGCCGCACCGCCTCCAGGAAGACCGCCTGCGCGGCGTCGTCCTCCTCGTCGCTGGCCTCTGCCAGATGACTCCAGACACCCGCGATGCGAACGCTGCCGCGTTCCTCGGCCGCGCGCGCGATACCGACCGCGGCCGCCCAGTCTTCGGGCCGGAAGCCGTTCCGGTGCAGGCCGGTGTCGATCTTCAGGTGCAGGGCAGTGCGGATGCCGAGCAGCTCGGCCCGCGCGATGACGGCCGCCAGATACGCCGTCGACCCGATGCCCAGCTCGATTCCTGCGCGGATCGCGGCCTCCACCTCCGACGCCGACGAGGTGGCCCATGCGTACACCCGCTGCGAGGTGAGCGCACGGATCCGCAGCGCCGTGGGGATGTCATATCCGCCGAACCAGGAGACTCCGGCAGCCTCCGCCTCTGAGACGGCCCAGTCGATGCCATGGCCGTACGCATCGTCCTTCATCACCAGCATCAGCTGCGACTCGCCGAGCCGCGCACGCACGGCGGCGAGGTTCGCCCGGAACGCGCCGCGTGAGATCTCCAGCACCGGCGTGCTCATGCGACCCACTTCCGTTCGGCCTTCTGCCCGATGACGACGGCCACCTCCAGCGCCGTCAGACCCGTCGCAGCCGACCAGCGCGCCAGCGCACCGCGCACGGCGCCCGTACCGCCGAAGAAGCAGACCGGCGCTCCCACCTCGGCATCGCCTCCTTCGAGATCGACGACGCACACGTCCATCGCGATCCGCCCGATGATCGGATGCGTCTGTTCGCCCAGCTGCACACGCACCCTATTGCCGAGTGCACGCAGGATCCCCTGCGCGTAGCCCCCGGTCACAAGCGCCACGCGCGTGTCCCGCTCCGCGCGATGCGTGTACCCGTACGAGACCGCCTCGCCGGCGTGCAGAGGCTTGGTCGAGAGCACCCGGCCCTCGAGCGCCATGACCGGTCGCGAAGACAGCACTCCGTCCGCGCTCGGGATGCCGAAGAGCCGGAGCACATCCTCCATCGACGCCGTGCCGTCGGCGTCCGTCAAAAGTGTCGCCCCCGCGGCCTCGGCGATCGCGGCCACCTCTGCCGCGCCGTGCCCGTAAGCGTCGTGACGCAGGTCGATGGCTCCGCCCCGGGAGACCAGATCGCGCACGTTCTGCGCGAGTGCGTCCCTGCTGAGGAGTACGTGCGGAGCCGCGCTGCCTGACATGTGTCGCCTCCGGGTCAGAGCTGGATGGTGTGGAAGCCCTTGCCGCGCACGAGCGTCTCGATGGCCGACCGGGCGCCGGCCGCGTAGGCGTCCAGCGCTCCCACGCCGACAGTCAGATCCAGCTCGATATCGCGACGTGCGGCGACGCCGGTGAGGATCTCGCGGATCAGCTCCGGGTTCAGCGGCAGCAGCGGGCCCTGGATGTTCGACGCGAACGCATTCCGCTCCCGCACCAGTTCGCCGCGAGCGGGCTCCCCGGCATCCAGAACTGCGAAACTGCCCTCACCGAACTGGACGCGCCCGTAGCCATGCTCGGGCACGGCCAGACTCCATTCGCTGGCGTAGTCCTCGAAACCGGTCACCCGGCCGACCGGCGTGTCGACGACGATGTAGCCGACCTTGCGCTGTCGGGTGCGCACGACCGAGGCGTCGAAGACCCCACCCCCTCGATCGACTCGCCGTCGAGCGTGGTGATGCCGCGGCTGAGCAGCTCCGCGCCGCCGCCGACGGCGAGCAGCGCCCCACCCGCCTCCGCGAACGATCGGATGCCGTCGCCACGACCCATCAGATCGGCGTGCACGCCGCGCATCGCCGAGAGCGGGCCGTTGCCGACCACCAGAACGTCGAGGCCGGCCGGAAGCTCATCGCCGGGCCCGACCCTGTGGGTGCTGACCTCGGCTCCTGCCGCCTCGAGCCGCACCTCCAGGGCGCGCACATTGCCGCGGTCGCCTGTGACGCCGAGCTGATCCGGGTACAGCTGCGCGATCGTGATCTGCGTCATCGGCGCGCCACCTCCTGGTCGCCGTGGCCGAGAATCCTGCGGCCGATCATCATCAGCTCGTAGTTGACGAACCAGATCTGACGTCCGGCCGAGGTCGGCGGAAGCTCGCGCATCATCGCCACGGCCTTCTCCATGTCCGGCTCGACCGTCCCGATGCGCACCCCGGCGTGCTCCAGGGCGAGCGCCAGCTGGTAGGCCTTCTCCCCTGTGACCACATCGACGGACTCCAGCGCGTGGAAGTCCACGTCGTACAGCCAGGACACGTCGGGCGTGCCCTCGTCGATCGCGATCAGGGAGTGCTCCGGCGTTCCCTCCAGGGCGTCAAGGTTCATCTGCAGGCTCGGCGCGTTCTTGAACATCACGAACTCGACCTGCTCGCCGGCGGGATCACGACGCAGCGGGATGACCTCGCCGCGACCGTATGCCGGTGCCATGCGCGAGAACCCGCGAGCCGCGGCGTCCGCCGAGAACTCGTCGCCGAGCACGCGTGAGGCCACGGCGAGGGCCGCCGCCGCATCCGCTGCGTAGTGCAGGCCGCGCGCAGGAAGCCGCACCGCAGCCTCGTCCTGGCCCACTTGGATCGTGACGTCGCGCCCGGCGACGGTGCGCACCTCGGAGTAGGCATCGCGCTCGGCCGTGCCGGCATTGCCGCTGCGAGTGTCGGCCGCGTTGGCCAGCCCGTGTGCGGAGGCCGCGATGATCTCCGGCGCAACACCGAAGAACGACACCGGCGCACGCATCGCGTCCGTGTCGATCTTGCTCAGATACGGGTCGTCGCGGTTCACGACGACATGCGAGCTGGCACGGGTGGAGGCATCGAGCATCATGTCGGCGACGCGCTCGGTCTCGTAGAACCGGTACAGCTGGTCGACCTGCACGTTCAGCGACAGGATCACCGCGGGCGAGAGCTGATCGGCGAGATCCGCCGCGTAGCCCTCATCGACTTCCAGCACCGCGACGTCGGCGCGGATGCGACCTGTCAGCGTCGCATCCGCCAGCAGCGCACTGGTCACGCCCTGTGGCAGGTTGGCGCCGGTGGGGTTGGTGAACACCGTGAGGCCGTGCGCACGCAGCACCTCGCTGATCATGTGCGTGGTCGTGGTCTTGCCGTTCGAGCCGAGCACGAAGACCACGCCGTAACGGAACTGATCGGCGAGCGTGGGCAGCAGCGACGGTGCGAGCTTGTTCGTGAGGTAACCCGGGAACGCGGAGCCTCCCCGCGCAGACGGGTCGCGAAGCGCGCGAGCTTGCCCGCCAGCACCGGGAAGACGTACCGCAGGCCGGCTGAGCGTGCCCGTGGCGCCGTCGGTGTCATTCGAGGTAGTCCCGCAGCGACTGCGAACGGCTCGGGTGGCGCAGCTTGGCCATGGTCTTCGACTCGATCTGGCGGATCCGCTCACGAGTGACGCCGAAGGTGTCGCCGATCTGGTCGAGTGTCTTGGGCTGCCCGTCGCCCAGGCCGAAGCGCATCCGGATCACACCGGCCTCGCGCTCGGACAGCGAGTCCAGCAGCTGCTCGAGCTGACGCTGCAGCATGGTGAAGCCGACGGCGTCGGCGGGCACGACCGCTTCGGTGTCCTCGATGAGGTCGCCGAACTCGCTGTCGCCGTCCTCTCCGAGCGGGGTGTGCAGCGAGATGGGCTCACGGCCGTACTTCTGCACCTCCACGACCTTCTCGGGCGTCATGTCCAGCTCGCGCGAGAGCTCTTCGGGCGTGGGCTCACGACCCAGGTCCTGCAGCATCTGGCGCTGCACGCGGGCGAGCTTGTTGATGACCTCGACCATGTGCACCGGGATACGGATGGTGCGCGCCTGGTCGGCCATGGCACGGGTGATCGCCTGCCGGATCCACCAGGTGGCGTACGTGGAGAATTTGAAGCCCTTGGTGTAGTCGAACTTCTCGACGGCGCGGATCAGACCGAGGTTGCCCTCCTGGATCAGATCCAGGAACTGCATGCCGCGACCGGTGTAGCGCTTGGCGAGGGAGACGACCAGACGCAGGTTGGCTCCGAGCAGATGGCTCTTGGCGCGGTGTCCGTCGCGGGCGACCCACTGCAGGTCGAGGCCGAGCTGGCTGGACTTCTCGGCCGCCGACATCTCCGACAGCTTCTCCTCGGCGAACAGGCCCGCCTCGATCCGCATCGCGAGCTCGACCTCTTCGGCCGCGTTCAGCAGCGCGACCTTTCCGATCTGCTTCAGGTAGTCCTTGACGGGGTCGGCTGTGGCGCCGGTGATCTGCGTGGAGTAGACCGGGACGTCATCCTCGTCACCGGAGGAGATGACGATGGCCCCGGTGGGAAGCGGCTCGGTGAACGTCGGCTTCTTGTCGTCCTCTTCCTCGGCATCGGGGGTGTCGACGACCTCCTCATCGATATCGGGAGTGTCGTCCTTCTTCTTCGATGCGCGCTTGGCCGGAGCCTTCTTCGCGGCGGGCTTCTTCGCGGCGGGCTTCTTGGCGGCCTTCGCCGAGGTCTTCTCGGCCTTCGCCGTCTCGACAGCGGCATCGTCGACCTCAGGGGTCTCGACCTCTGCGACGGCAGTGTTCTTCGTGGTCGTCCGGGTCTTCTTGGTCGTGGCAGGAGTCACGTTTCGCCTTTCACGGAGCGGTGCACACGCTCCGGGCCATTTCGGACACTAGTAAGACCCTTGTCAAGCCCGATCCAGTGGATCGACTGTTGACAACGGGTCAGACACCCATTATCACACACATGAACGCCTGCGGCATCCTCATCGGATTCCCGCAGATCTGCTCAGGCGTGCTTGTCCTCCTCGCCGGGGCGACGACTGGCCAGATAGCGTTCCAGCTCGGCTGCCAGCTCATCCGCACTGGGCAGGTCGCGCTCGTCGAAGCGCTCGTCGGAGTCGACGCCCTCCTCACGGCCGGCCATATAGGCGTCGTGGCGACGTTCCAGCGTGTGCAGCATCTGAGTGAGCTCGTCGTTGCCGCGCACCTGCTCCTCCACGCGTGCCAAGTACTCCTCGCGGTGCTGCTGCACCTCGTCCATCCTGAGCACGAGCCCGGTGGCGACCATCAGCTTGTCCGCCGCGGCGAGCACGGTGTCGGGGTATTCGGTGTCGGCGAGGTAGTGCGGCACCAGCAGGACGAAACCGGCCACGCGCACATCCTGCTCGATCAGCCGATACTCCAGCAGGTGACCGGCCGTCGCAGGCACCTGCGTGCGTGGCCGCCACACCGAGTGCGCGGCGATGAGGTCTCGGCGGTTGCCGCTGACCGTGGTGCCCAACGGCCGTGTGTGCGGAACCGGCATCGCGATCGAGTGGACCCAGGTCACCGACGACGCCTGGAACCCCTCAGCAAAGCTGAGCACCGCGTCCGAGAAGGCGTTCCAAGCGAAATCCGGCTCATATCCGGACAACAGCAGGAAGGGCTGTCCCAGTGCATCGTGTGCGAGCGACAGATCCAGACGCGCGGGGCGGAACTCGGTCAGATGATCCTGATCGAAGACGGCGATGGGACGACGGGCCCGATAATCCAGCAGCACATCGTTGTCGAAGACGATCAGCGGCTGCGGCGCAGTCGTCTCGTGCAGGTGCTCGATGAGCCCGGAGACCGCATTTCCCGCGTCGGTGAAGCCGGTGAGCAGGATCACCAGGGGAAGGCCGGTGGGCACATCAGGTGCTCCGGCGATCGACTCGTACAGCTCAGCGGAGAAGGGCATGAGTCAATGCTACGAGCGGATGCCGTGTGAGGACCTGACCGACTCAAGCTGACAGCGAACACGCCCGCGCCGGGCGTGCGGCTCCTGCCCCTTCCCTAGGATGGAAGCATGACGCTTCCCGTGATCTCGTACACGACCGATCCGTTCCCTGGAAGTGCTGCAGACGCCGCAGTGCTCGTCATCCCCGATCCCGACAGCGCCCACGACGCGCTCGCCGGCTTCGACGGCCTGACCGCGACACTCGCCGCGATCGGGTACAAGGGCACGGCCTCCGCTTACGCACGCGTGCATCTGCCCGCCGTGACCGACCTGCCGCTGGCCGTCGTCAGCGCCGGTGCCACGCCGAGCGAGCAGAGCGTGCGAGATGCGGCCGCCACCGCTGCACGCAGCCTGACCGGCTTCGCGACGGTGTCGATCGGCCTCGCCCCCGGCCTGGAGCAGTTCGCGGATGCGGCTGCCGAAGGCGCGCTTCTGGGCGGTTACCGCTTCGACGACTACCGCTCCGAGAAGAAGCCGGCCCGTGCGGAGACGCTGATCCTGCATGCCGATACGGGCGACGAGGCGCTGCAGAGCGCACGAGTCGTCGCGGAGTCCGTCGCGCTGGTCAAGGACCTCGTCTCGGTTCCTGCGGAGTGGCAGAGTCCCGCGCAGCTCGCGCAGACAGCAGCGGATGCTGTGGCATCCCTGCCGATCGACGTCGAGATCCTCGACGAGAACGAACTCGAGGAGCAGGGCTTCGGCGGGATCATCGGCGTGGGACGCGGCTCGGAGCGTCCGCCGCGGCTGGTGCGCCTGAGCTACTCCCCGCCGACCCGGCGCGGCACATCGCCCTGGTCGGCAAGGGCATCACCTTCGACACCGGCGGCCTGTCGCTCAAGCCCGCTGCGAGCATGGTGGGGATGAAGTTCGACATGGCCGGGTCGGCGACCGTCCTCGCCGCGGTCCGCGCGATCGCCGCTCTCGGCCTGCCCGTGCGGGTGACCGCCTGGATGTGCATCGCGGACAACATGCCCTCGGGGCGCGCGACCCGACCCGGCGACGTGCTGCGGATGCTGGATGGGCAGACGGTCGAGGTGCTGAACACCGATGCGGAGGGCCGCCTGGTCCTGGCCGACGGGCTGGTCGCCGCGAGCCGCGAGAAGCCCGACGTCATCGTGGATGTGGCCACGCTGACCGGCGCGATCATCGTCGCACTGGGCATGCGCCACACGGGAGTGATGGGCGATGAGGCGGCGGTGGCGGAGTACCTCGCGGCATCCGAGCAGGTCGGTGAACCGGCCTGGCACCTCCCGCTGCCCGAGTACATGGAAGAGCTGCTCGACTCGCAGATCGCCGACATGATCAACGCGAACATGTCCGACCGCTCCGGCGGGTCGCTGTTCGCCGGTCTGTTCCTGCAGCGTTTCGTGGGTCGCGTCTCGGATGCCGAAGACGCGCCGCGCATCCCCTGGGTGCATCTGGACATCGCCGGTTCCGGCGAGCACAAAGGCTCGCCGTACGGCTTCACGGAGAAGGGCGCGACCGGTGCGACCGTCCGCTCGCTCATCGCATTCGCACGCGCATCGGTCAGGGAGGCCTGATGACTGTTCACGAGTTCGATCTCGTCGTCCTCGGCGGCGGAAGCGGCGGGTACGCCGCGGCACTGCGTGCCAGCGAGCTGGGCAGGAAGGTGGCGCTGATCGAGAAGGACAAGGTCGGCGGCACGTGCCTGCATCGCGGCTGCATCCCCACCAAGGCTCTGCTGCACGCGGCCGAAGTGGCCGATCACGTCCGCACGGCAGCATCCGTCGGCGTCACCGCGACCCTCGAGGCGATCGACGCGGCGGGCGTGCGCGCCTACCGCGAGGGCATCGTCGCCAAGAAGTTCAAGGGGCTGGAGGGCCTGATCAAGGCCCGCGGCATCACTGTCGTTCCGGGTGAAGGGCGTCTTGAGCCGGATCGATCCGTGAGCGTCGGAGAGGACCGCTATGTCGGCGCGGACGTCGTGCTGGCCACGGGCTCGTACAGCCGCACGCTGCCGGGGCTGGAGATCGGCGGACGCATCCTCACCAGTGAGCAGGCGCTCGCCCTGGACGAGATCCCCTCGAAGGTGATCGTGCTGGGCGGTGGCGTGATCGGCGTGGAGTTCGCCAGCGTGTGGCACTCCTTCGGCGCCGAGGTGACCATCATCGAGGCTCTCCCCCATCTCGTCCCCAACGAGGACGTCGCGCTGAGCAAGGGCCTGGAGCGGGCGTTCCGACGCAAGGGCATCTCGTACAACCTCGGCACCCGGTTCCAGAAGGCCGAGCAGGACGAGAACCAGGTGACGGTCACGCTCGAGGACGGCAAGACCTTCACCGCCGACCACCTGCTCGTCGCCGTCGGTCGCGGCCCATCCACTGCGGGTCTCGGCTTCGAAGAGGCGGGCATCGCGCTGGACCGCGGTTTCGTGACCGTGGACGAACAGCTGCGCACCGGTGTCGAGAGGGTCTGGGCGGTGGGCGACATCGTCCCCGGGCTCCAGCTGGCCCATCGCGGCTTTCTGCAGGGCATCGCCGTCGCCGAACGGATCGCAGGCATCGACGTGCCGACGCTCCCCGAGACGCAGATCCCGCGGGTGACCTATTGCAGCCCGGAAGTCGCCTCGGTCGGCATCACCGAGGAGGCCGCGATCGCAACCTATGGCGCCGAGGCAGTGGTGGCCTACGACTACAACCTGGCGGGAAACGGCAAGAGCGAGATCATCGGCACCAGCGGGCTCGTGAAGGTGGTTCGCCAGAAGGACGGCCCCGTCGTCGGCGTGCATCTGCTCGGCGACCGGGTGGGCGAGCTCATCACCGAGGGGCAGCTCGCCGTGGCCTGGGAAGCTCACCCCGAGGACATCGCACCCCTCATCCACGCGCACCCGACCCAGAGCGAGGCACTGGGCGAGGCCTTCCTCGCGCTGGCCGGAAAACCGCTCCACGCACTCTGAACCGCAACAACCGGACGCTCAGGTCACTAAGCTTGAGACGTCACAGATTTCTGAAGGAGACTCCGTCATGAGCACACCCGTGGTCCTCCCCGCACTCGGGGAGAGTGTCACCGAGGGTACTGTCACTCGCTGGCTTAAGCAGGTCGGCGACACGGTGCAGGCGGATGAGGGCCTGCTCGAGATCTCGACCGACAAGGTCGACACCGAGATCCCCTCTCCGATCAGCGGCGTCATCGAGGAGATCCTCGTGGCCGAGGACGAGACCGTCGAGGTCGGCGCCCTGCTGGCTCGCATCGGCGACGGCAGCGGAGCGGGAGCGTCCGACGACGCGCCGGCAGCCGCCGATGCCGCGGAGCAGCCGGCAGCTGAGGCGACGCCCGCTGAGGAACAGCCCGCCGCCCCCGCTGCAGAGCCCACCCCGGCCGCAGAACCCGCCCCGGCCGCAGCAGCTGCGTCGGGCGACGCCACCGATGTCGTCCTCCCTGAACTCGGCGAGAGCGTGACCGAGGGCACCGTCACCCGCTGGTTGAAGGCCGTCGGAGACGATGTCGAGGTCGATGAGGCTCTGCTGGAGATCTCGACCGACAAGGTCGACACCGAGATCCCCTCGCCCGTCGCGGGCACCCTGCAGGAGATCCTCGCCGCCGAGGATGAGACCGTCGCCGTCGGCGCCGTGCTCGCCCGCATCGGATCGGGTGCCGCCGCACCCGCGGCTGAGGCACCACAGACCGAAGCCCCGAAGGCCGAGGCTCCCGCGGCTGAAGCGCCGAAGGCAGAAGCACCGAAGGCCGAAGAGGCACCCGCAGCACCCGCTCCGACTCCGCAGGCAGAGCCCGCGCCCGCTCCGCAGCCGGCTCCTGCTCCCGCCGCGCACAGCGTCGCAGCGCCTGCAGCGCCGGCTGCAGAGGGCTCCGACTCCCTGTACGTGACACCGCTCGTGCGCCGTCTGGCCTCTCAGCAGGGCGTCGACCTGGCATCCGTCAAGGGAACCGGTGTCGGCGGACGCATCCGCAAGGAGGACGTCCTGAAGGCCGCTGAGGCCAAGACGCAGGCTCCGGCTGCAGCCGCCCCGACCGCCCCGGCCCCTGCTCCGCTCGAGGTCTCGCCGCTGCGCGGCACGACGCAGAAGATGTCGCGTCTGCGCAAGGTCGTGGCCGAGCGCGCAGTCGCCTCGATGCAGCAGACGGCACAGCTGACCACGTTCGTCGAGGTGGACGTCACCAAGCTGGCCGCATACCGCTCCGCGAAGAAGGACGAGTTCCTGCAGAAGACGGGCGACAAGCTCTCCTTCCTGCCGTTCTTCACCCTGGCCGCCGCCGAGGCGCTGCAGGCGTACCCGATCATCAACGCCACGGTCGACGGCGACAGCATCGTGTACCCGGCATCCGAGAACATCTCGATCGCCGTCGACACCGAGCGCGGCCTGCTCACACCGGTCGTCCGGGACGCTGCGACGAAGAACATCGCTCAGCTGGCCCACGACATCGCCGATCTCGCTGCCCGCACCCGCGACAACAAGCTCAAGCCCGACGAGCTGGCCGGCGGTACCTTCACGGTGACCAACACCGGATCGCGTGGCGCGCTGTTCGACACGCCGCTGGTCTTCCTGCCGCAGTCCGCGATCCTGGGAACCGGCGTCGTCTTCAAGCGGCCCGGCGTGGTCACGGTCGACGGTGTCGACGCCATCGCCGTGCGCTCCTACGTGTACCTGGCGATCTCGTACGATCACCGCATCATCGACGGCGCCGACGCGGCTCGCTTCCTCGCCGCCATCAAGAACCGTCTTGAGTCCGCGGACTTCGCCGCGACCCTCGGGATCTGATCACCGGGCCGGATCCGAGCGGTCTCTGACCGCCTCGACCTCAGCCCGAACCGGATGGCTGGTCCGCGACGTCATAAACGTCGCGGACCAGCCATCCGGCGTCTGTGCGCACGATCACGAGCATCTGCTCCCCCGTCTCCGCTCCGGCAGCCAGGCGGATGACGGCGACATCGCCATAGTCCTCGATCAGCGTCGCGTCGCGTTCCGACGCATCCTGTCCGAGCCGCTCCTGGATCACGGCGCCTCCGCCAGGCACCGCAGCCTCCGCGCACGCAGTGTCCTCCTCGTTCCGGCAGTCATCGATCCGAGTGAGCAGCCGCACCGCAGCATCCGTCACGTCGCCCTCGTCACGCACGGGGCGAGACGCATCCGGTTCGTCGGAGGAGTCCGGTGAGGCTGAATCCCGCCGCTGTTCCCGCTCAGCCTCTTCCTGCGCGGCATCCTCCGGTTCACCCGTCGCAGCCGTCGCCGTGCCGTCATCGGCCGCCACCGCGCGCGGTGAGACGGCGTCATCTCCCCCACCCGGCCACAGCAGTCCCACGATGAGCACAGCGGATGCCGCAGCGACACCGACCAACAGCATCCGTCCGCGCGGTCTGCGCGCGTCGGTGGCCTCACCCGACCGATCGGTCGCCGAGATCCTGCGCGGATTCAGCGGCCGAACGCGCTCGAGCGCCGATGCCCACAGCCTCACGAGCCGCTCACGCATGCTGCGGTGCTCGCGTCGCCCGTCCGGCTCGACCTGCGGGAGCCGGGAGCGGTGCAGTGGGATCGTGCGCACCCGCTCCGGCGCATGCACATCGCGTTCCAGCGCGCGAGGCGCGGCGAGGTCGGTGAGCTCGCGCTCCCAGCCGTCCATCGAGCGCTGCACCACCCGGTGGTCCTCGGCACCCGCGCATATCCGCGCCAGAACACGCTCCAGTGCGCGATCGGTGCCGTCCTGGCGGAGGCGCTCGAGGATCGTGATCGCCGCCTGCCCGCACGATGGCCCATCTCCAGGCACGAACAGCGGTCGGCAGCTGTCATCGAGCCACCAGCGACCGCCGACGGACCGACCGCCCATTTCGGCGATGCCGCGCAGCAGACTGCCGACGAGGGTGACCGCCTCGCCCACGGAGAGTGGGCGCTGAGCCGCAGCACGCCGTGCCAGGAACACCTCTACCGGCTCGACGCACCAGGGCAGCACAGCTGCCTGCCCACCGGCCTCGCGCACGATGTCCCGCACCCCGGCGACGTGCTGCGCACCAGCGAGATCCCACAGCACCGCGTCCACGTCGGAGGCGTCCACGCGCACCCGCTGCCGATCGCCGTCGGCGATCAGCACGCCGGCGTAGGGCGAATCGGAGCGCTCCAGCCGCCGAATCGTCCGGTGGGCCCCCGGAACCAGTTCCGCGGCAGCCAACGGCCTGTCCCTCTCCTCGCCGTCAGCGTCGATTCTCCCGCCGGTGTGCATGCCGATCAGATCCTCCACGTCATCCATTCCTCCATCACACCCCAGGGCTCAGACGCCAGCGTCCCGATTCACGGATCCTGTGGAGAACAGACCCGATCACCGCCGATGTGCAGGGTGAACCCGACGACGATCACTCGGTAGGCTGGTACACATGGCAAAGCGTGCTCCCGAAGCTGAGAAGCGTCCCGGCTTCTTCTCCCAGATCCGTTCCCTGTTCCGGTTCACCCGGGAGGTCTACGGCTGGCTTCCCTGGGCGCAGCTGGCCATTCTGATCGGCGGTATCCTCATCGGTCTGATCGTCGGCTATCTCATCGGCGACGGTGCCGTGCTCTCACTGATCCTGTGGGGTGTGACCGGACTGATGTTCGGCATCCTCGGCGCCATGTTCCTGATGACCCGGCTGTCGACCAAGGCCATGTACGCCAAGATCGACGGGATGCCCGGCGCCACCGGCCACGTGCTCAGCACCAGCCTGGGGCGCAGCTGGCAGGCATCCGACGCCCCGGTCGGCATCAACCCGAAGACCCAGGAGGCGGTCTACCGTGCCATCGGGCGTGGCGGCATCGTCGTGGTGGGCGAGGGCACGCGAGGACGCCTGACCCGCCTGGTCAACGAAGAGCGGCAGAAGGCGCAGCGGGTCGCACACGGCGTGCCGGTGACGGTACTGTACGTCGGGCACGGCGACGACGATGTCGCGATCGCCGATCTCGCCAAGACCGTGAAGAAGCTCCCCAAGGCGCTGGACAAGACCACGATGGCCGCCGTCATCCGCCGGATCGACTCCGTGTCGCAGTCGCTGTCGTCGCTGCCGATCCCGAAGGGCATCGACCCCACCAAGGTGCGCGCTCAGCGGCCGCGCTGATCACTCACCCAGCGGCTCTTTGGGCAGTCGGCGCACGCGTGGGCGACGACGGCGCTTCTCCGGGATCATCGATCGCATCTCCTCGAGCTTCCCGAAGCACAGCAGACGATCCTCCGCCTCGAGCACGACGTGCTTGCGTGGGTTCGGGATGACATTCGTGCCGCGGTGCAGCGTGAGCACGGTGATGTCGCGGTCCCACAGACCCAGGTCGCCGAGCTTCATCCCGACCTGGTCGGCATTCGTGTGCACCGACAGCTCCGCCACGCCGTAACCCGTCGACACGCTCAGCCTCTGACGGACGTCGATGTCAGGGAAAGCCACCTGGTTGGCGATGTAGTCGATGATCGCTCCGGCCACGTCGAGCTCGGTCGCCGCCTCGATGCCCTGCAGTCCCGGGGAGGAATTCACCTCCATGACCAGCGGTCCGGCATCGCTCTCGAGCATGTCCACACCGGCGACACGCAAGCCCATGATCTGCGCCGAGCGCACCGCAGTCTGCTCGTACACCGGATCGAGGCTTACCGGCTCGACCCGTCCACCGCGATGGACGTTTGAGCGGAACTCGTCCCCATCGGCGACGCGACGCATCGCCGCGACCACCCGGTCGCCGACGACCAGGGCGCGGATGTCGCGTCCGCGGCTCTCGGAGATGAACTTCTGGATCAGCACGTTCTGCTTGGTCGAGTGCAGGGTCTCGATGATCGCCTCGGCGACCTTCACCTGTGGGGCCAGGATCACCCCGATCCCCTGGGTGCCTTCCAGCAGCTTGATCACCACAGGCGCCCCGCCGACCCGCTCGATGGCCGGTCGCACATCAGCCCGGTTGCGTACGAAGGCTGTCGGTGGCATGGCGATGTTGTGCCGGGACAGGATCTGGTTCGCGCGCAGCTTGTCGCGCGCGCTGGAGATGCCGTTCGCGGTGTTCGGCGTATACACGTCCATCTGCTCGAACTGGCGCACCACCGCCGTGCCGAAGTAGGTGATCGAGTTGCCGATCCGCGGCAGGATCGCGTCGTAGTCACTCAGCTGCTTCCCCCGGAAGAACAGATCCGGCGCATCAGCGGTGAGATCGATCGCGAACCGCAGGGTGTTCAGTACTTTCACCGTGTGTCCGCGCTGCTGCGCAGCCGCGCGGAGGCGCTGCGTGGAGTACGACTGAGGTGCCCGCGAGAGGACGGCGATCTTCACAGAGGTTTCCTGCCAGGATGTAGGGGTGAATCGGTCTTCTCATTCAAACACGCCCACCGGGTGGCGCGAATGGGTGGCGCTGCCCGAACTGGGCGTGGACTGGATCAAGGCGAAGATCGACACCGGTGCGCGCACCTCTTCGCTGCACGCCTTCGACATCGAGGAGTTCGATCGCGACGGCGAGAGCTGGGTGCGGTTCGCCGTGCACCCCTGGCAGGAGAGTCGGGAGGATGCGGCGGTGCACGAATGCCCCGTGCACGACCGCCGCGCCGTGCGCAGCTCTTCAGGACACTCCGAGAAGCGCCTGGTGGTTCTGCTGCGGATGCGGCTGGTCGGCATCGACGTCGAGGGCGAGGTCACGCTGACCAACCGGGACGAGATGGGGTTCCGGATGCTGATCGGACGCCAGGTGCTGCGACGCGGCTTCGTCGTGGATCCGGCCCGGTCGTTCGTGGGCGGCCGCGCACCGCGGGAGATGCGCCGGCGCAACCGCGGAAAAGGCTGACTCAGGCCCGGATGAGCACGGTTCCGGCGGCCTTGTCGTGCAGGCCGCGCTGGTCGGCGTCCCAGATCACGGCGGGAATGACCACCACCAGCAGGAGTGTGCGCACGATCGGCCGCCACAGGCCGACCCATCCGCCGCCGAAGCGCACCACCCGCATGCCCAGAATGCGATGCCCGGGGCTGCCGCCGGCGGTCGGGATGAAGAGGATCTGCAGCACCGCGAACACGATCATCGGCGCGAACTGTGTCCACCCCGCCTCGGTGGGAAGCGCGAACTGGTCGTAGCCGAAGAAGCCGATCGCGATGATCGTCGCGGCCAGATAGTCGATCGCCAGCGCACCGATCCTGCGCCCTGGCCGGGCGATGCTGCGCGGCCCGGTGGCGGGCAGACCGAGACGTTCACCGGGGTAGTCGCTCACTCCCCCAGCCTACCGAGCACACGTAACATGCCCGAAACACGACGGACACGGCTGGGAAACTCCCAATGCATAACCTGCGTAAGGTTGATGCAACCGATACCCGATCAGGAGTCGTACATGTTCACAGAGCCCGCAGATGTCCTTCGCTATATCGAGGAGAACGACGTCAAGTTCCTCGACATCCGCTTCACCGATCTGCCCGGCGTGCAGCAGCACTTCAACATCCCGGCTTCGACGGTCGACGAGGACTTCTTCCGCGACGGGCAGCTGTTCGACGGCTCATCGATCCGCGGCTTCGCGAGCATCCACGAGTCGGACATGCAGCTGATCCCGGACGTCACGACCGCGTATCTCGACCCCTTCCGCGAGGCGAAGACGCTTGTGATGGTCTTCGACATCTACAACCCCCGCACCGGGGAGATCTACGCGAAGGATCCGCGTCAGGTCGCCAAGAAGGCCGAGAAGTACCTGGCATCCACGGGCATCGCCGACACGGCGTTCTTCGCTCCCGAGGCCGAGTTCTACATCTTCGACGACGTGCGCTACTCGGTCACCTCCGGTGAGAGCTTCTACAAGGTCGATTCCGAAGAGGCCGCGTGGAACTCGGGCCGGGAGGAGGACGGCGGGAACCTCGGCAACAAGACGCCGTTCAAGGGGGCTACTTCCCCGTGGCCCCGGTCGACAAGACCGCGGACCTGCGCGATGACATCACCCTGCGCCTGATCGACGCGGGATTCCACCTGGAGCGCTCGCATCACGAGGTCGGCACGGCCGGCCAGCAGGAGATCAACTACCGCTTCGACACCATGGTGAGCGCGGCCGACGACATCCTGAAGTTCAAGTACATCGTCAAGAACACCGCGCAGGAGTGGGGCAAGACCGTCACATTCATGCCGAAGCCGCTGTACGGCGACAACGGCTCGGGAATGCACACTCACCAGTCGCTCTGGCTCGACGGCGAGCCGCTGTTCTTCGATGAGGCCGGCTACGGCCAGCTCAGCGACATCGCGCGCTGGTACATCGGCGGGCTGCTCAAGCACGCCGACGCCGTGCTGGCGTTCACCAACCCGACCCTGAACAGCTACCACCGGTTGGTGAAGCACTTCGAGGCTCCGGTGAACCTGGCCTACTCCGCCGGAAACCGCTCGGCCGCCATCCGCATCCCTCTCACCGGCTCGAACCCGAAGGCGAAGCGCATCGAGTTCCGCGTTCCCGACGCCTCCGGCAACCCGTACCTGGGCTTCGCCGCACAGCTGATGGCGGGCCTGGACGGCATCAAGAACCGCATCGAGCCGATGGAGCCGATCGACAAGGACCTGTACGAGCTTCCCCGGAGGAGGCGAAGAACATCCCGCAGGTGCCGAACTCGCTGCTGGACTCGCTGGAGGCGCTGCGCCGCGACCACGACTTCCTTCTCGAGGGCGGCGTGTTCACGCAGGAGCTCATCGACACCTGGATCTCGTACAAGTACGACAACGAGATCCTCCCGATGGCTCAGCGCCCGCACCCCTACGAGTTCGAGCTCTACTACGGCGTCTGAGGCGGTGGCCGCATCCGGCCCGGCTTCCGAGATAGATCAGAAGCCGGGCCGGATGTCATGTATGCGACTGCTACGGCCGACCGTTCAGGTAGAAGTCGATGAACTCGTCAGGAACTCCGCTCTCGAAGAGGATCGTCTTGAGGGTCCCGCCCTCCTGAACGTGAGCGATGTATTCGTTCAGCGCTGCGGTGAGATCGTCGTTGCCCTTGGTCGAGGGCCAGACGAAGTCGTACGTCGCCGTGAGCCCGGGGTAGTCATCGTCGTCCTCGACGAGAACCATTTCGAGGCCGTGCAACAGAGTCAGTCCTGCCTGCGAGGACACCGCCGCCGCATCGAGCCGCCCCGCCTTCACGTCGGCGCCGAGGGAGGCGAGATCGGAGTACTCGATGACATCGCCGCCGTACAGCTCGCGAAGCTGCGCCCCCAGCTGGCGCCGGTCTGCACGCCGATCTGCCTCCCCTTCAGGTCTTCGACGGTCTTGTAAGAGCCGTCGGATGAGACGATGCCCATGCCTTCGAAGAGAATACGATCGCTCAGGTTGAACACCTGCTTGCGTTCGGGAGTGGCAATCGCCATTGTGACCATCAGATCAGCCTGCCCCTCCTGCAACGCCAGTTGCGATCCCCCGGCCGTGCCGAGAGTGACGTCGAGACTGAGACAGTTCTCCGCAGCGAACTCGGACACCAGCTCATAGGAGATCCCCGTATATGGTCCCTGCGGGGTCTCGCTGTGGAAGTTCACCGGAGACTCTCCCGCGACTATCGTGAGCACGCCATCGGCGAGGGTGGGGAACGCATGCGCCGGGACGCATCCCTCCCCGCGCCCGGCGAAGCGGTCGTTGCGGCGCCTTCTGACTGCGGCGCGCATGCGGTCAGCGGTCCGAGAACGACCACAGATGCGATGGCTGCGAGCGACAGCAGGCGGCGGGAGGTTTCTGCTTTCATGTGAGTGCCTCTCAATCTGGTTTCCGGTTTGACGTCGGTCCTATGCGCGCGGTGCAGCTGTGATCAGGCATCGGGTCTGGTCCGTGATGGCGCGTTCGTGCTCGCTCTGAGATGCCTGTAGCGGTGCGGCACCCGCGCGGGCTTGCCGAGAATGCGGTCACTGCGGCGCTGGGCCAGCCACTCGCCCCCGGAGAGCACGGCGGTCACCGCGACGAAGAGCACCGAGGCAACGAGCAACTGAGTCATCACGTCGAGATGCAGGGTCCCGTATCCCATGGCGGTTCCGAGTAGTTCGGTGCTCCCGATCGCAATTGCAAGCGCAGTCCCCTGGAACACGATGATGCATATTCCGATGACCGGAACGAGCGCGATGAGTGTGACGTGCGGCAGCAGAACGTACGCGATTCGCTGCGCCCAGTTGAGGCCGAGAGCACTCGCGGCCTCCATCTGGCCTCTGGGAGCGGAGGCTATGGTCGAACGGAAGATCTCAGCGAGATACGCTGCGGCCGTGACGCTGAACGCGATCACCACTGCCGAGAAGCGGGAGATCGGCAGCACGTCCGCGATCCCGAAGTAGACGATGTACAGAGTCAGGAGCGCCGGAAAACCGCGGAACACCTGCACGAGCACATTCGTGACCCAGCGCAAGGGATTCGGCGCCGAATTGAGCGCCAGCCCGGCGAGGAAGCCGAGTGGCAGGCCGACAGCAAGGCTCACACCCGCCAGTTGCAGACTCCCCCACAGCCCCGGCAGCAACCGGATGAGATCATCCCAGAACACCGTGATCGTGTTCATGAGCGCACCTGCGCTATCACCGAACGGCCCTCCAGCCATTTCACGAGGAAACCGAGCGGCAGCGCGATGAGCAGGTAGGCAGCTCCTGCCGCGAAGTAGGTGGCCAACGGCGGCATTCCTCGCATGACGGCTGCATGGGCATAGAACATCAGATCCGCCACCGCCACGATCGATGCGAGCGCGGAGTTCTTCAGCAGAGTGATCGAGTACGCGGTGGTGGTGGAGAGGATGATCGGAAAGGCCTGCGGAAGAATCACCTGCCACATCGTGGACGGCCACCCGAGCGCAAGAGCTTTTGCAGCCTCGCCCTGCCCGCGCGGAACCGAGTCGAGGCCGGCGCGGATCGCGTCACAGACATAGGCGGCCGTCACGATGCCCAGTGCGAGGATGGCTGCGCCTTGCGGATAGTCGCGGAACAGTTCGAGCTTGAACCCGTAGTAGATCAGCAGGATCCAGACGACCGGAGGGATGCCCCTCATCAACATAGAGACGCCTGCACCGGCGAATCTGAGCACGCCTGATCCCGATCGTCGTGCCGCAGCCAGCGGCATTCCCAGCAGGATCGCGAGGATCACTCCTCCTGCGAAGATCTGCAGCGTGACGCCGAGACCGGTGAGCATCCCGAGCCCCACCGCCGACCAGGTCATCCGGCACCGCCTTCGAGGGACCTCACGAACTGCTCCACCCGGGAATGCTTCGGCGAGTGCAGCACCTCACGAGGAGAACCGCTCTCGAGCACCTCGCCGTCGGCGAGAAACAGCATCCGATCGGCGGCGCGCTCTGCGAACTGCAATTCGTGCGTGACCACGACCATGGTCATGCCCTTCTCGGCGAGATCTCGCATGACCGAGAGGACTTCATTGCGCATCTCGGGATCGATCGCGCTCGTGGGCTCGTCGAAGAGCATGATCTGAGGATCGAGGGCGAGCGCGCGAGCGATCGCCACGCGCTGCTGCTGCCCGCCGGAGAGCTGACTGGGCAGACTGCCGAGATGCCCGCCGAGTCCGACTCTGGTGAGCAGATCGCGCGAGCGCTCGTCGGCTTCGACTCTGGAACGTCCCAGCGCACGACGCTGCGCGAGGGAGACGTTCTGCAGCGCGGTGTGCGTCGTGAACAGGTTGAACGACTGGAACACCATGCCCACGCGCTTGCGCAGATCACGCTGCTTCATCCCGCGTCCCGGATGCTCCGCATCGAAGACAGGCTCGCCGAGAAGTGCGATGCTCCCCTGATCCGGACGCTCCAGGAGGTTGAGGCACCGGATGAACGTGCTCTTACCCGATCCACTCGGCCCGACGATCGCGACATGCTCACCGCGCCTCAACTCGAGGTCGACGCCTTTGAGTATCTCCGTACTGCCATACGACTTGTGAATGCCGCGTGCGGAGAAGACCACCGGCGCAGTAGCTTCGGCCGCCATCAGCTCGGCATCCCTCGCGTGGCGCATCGTTCGAGCGCGTTGTTCATCCAAGCTCCTTCGCTCACTGATCCGGCCAGCCGATCCGCTTCACTGCCCTTCGACACATAATGCAGGAGTAGATCTGGTTAGTCAAGTGTTGCTATTTGGACTATCCTGGATCACGACGACAGCGCGATGGACCGAGACGTCCGTCGCATCACCAATGAAGGAGAAAGCTGTGACCGACAACCCCGACACGACCGGATTCCGAGCTCTGTTCCACGCACCCGGACCACTCGATTCGCAGTACCTCTCGTCCTCCGACCCAGCCATCGCCAGCATCGTCGGCCAGAGCGGCACCGACTACGTGATCCTTGATGCAGAGCACTCCGTGTACTCGCTCGCGACGCTCAGGGGCTGCATAGACGCGGTGGCGCAGACTCCGGCTCGCTGCGTGGTGAGAATCGCCGATGACTCACCTACGCTGATCAAGCAGATTCTGGACCTCGGTGTGGACGGCATTCAGGTGCCCAATGTGAGCACAGCAGATCAGGCGGAACGCATCGTCAAAGCGGCGAAATACCCACCCGAAGGGATCCGTGGAATCGGCGGAGGTCGCGCCTCCGGCTATGGTCCCCGGATGAATCAGTCGGTATCGACTGCGAACAGCTCGGTAGCGATCATCGTCATGATCGAGTCCGCGGAAGGCATCCGCAACGCGGCCGACATCGCCGCGGTGCCCGGCATAGACGGACTCTCGGTCGGCCCTCACGACCTGGCACTCGACCTCGGAATTCCAATGAATCCACAGCATCCGAAACTACTCGACGCCTTCCACACCCTGGTCGCGGCAGGACGGGCGAGCGAGAAGAAGGTCGGCGTCGTGTGCGGACTTGAGGACGTGCCTCAGTGGCTGGCCGAGGGCGCACAGCTCTTCACCGTCTTTTTCACGACTCAGGTGCTCAACGCAGCCGCGAAAGACACGTCCTCGAAGATGCGAGCCGCCTTCCACGCCCGGATCGACGCGTGAGGATCGTCGTGATGGGCTGCGGCGCGATGGGTGGCGTGCACGCTGGTGAACTCGCTCGAGCGGGGCACGATGTGACCGTGGTCGACCCCTCTCCCGCGGTGCTCGCTCAGGTGCGCGGTGAGGGCCTGTCCATCCGGAAGCCGGATGGACAGGAATACAGGGTGAAGCTCGATGCGCGAGGCACCACCGATGGCATCGATGCGCCCGACTTCCTGTTCTTCTTCGTCAAGGCGCACTTCACCGCGCAAGCAGCCCGAGAAGCGGCCCGGATCATCGGAGAGCAGACCGTCGTGGTCACGGTGCAGAACGGCTGGGGGCACGGTGACGTCCTGGCTGAGGTCCTTCCGTCGAGTCGCATCGTCGTCGGTGTCACGCGACAGGGCGCCACTCCCATCTCACCGGGAGTCGTTCTCCACTACGGATCCGGCGAGACCACCCTCGGATCCTGGTCGGGCAGCGACCTCCGCGCAGCGCAGAAGACCGCCGAACTGCTCGACTCGGCCGGACTGGCGGCATCCGCTTCTCCAGACGCTCTGGGCATGATCTGGAAGAAGCTCGTTTTCAATGCGGGCTTCTCGGCGGTGCCCAGCATCATCGGGAGATCTGCGTACGCACTCAAGGAACTTCCCGACGCGATGCGGCTGGCTGTGGGCGTGAGCGCGGAGGCGGTACAGGTGGCAAGTGCACTCGGGCACACGGATATCACCGTCCAGGATCACGTCTTGGCACCCGCAGATCGATTCTTCGAGAAGATCGAAGCCAACGCGGGTGCGGGAGGCAAACCGTCCATGCTCGTCGACATCGAGAATCGTCGTCGCACGGAAGTGGACGCGATCAACGGCGCCGTGCTGCGTGAAGCCGAGCGACTCGGGCTCGATCTCCCGCTCAACCGCGCCGTCACCGCTCTGCTGAAAGGTATCGAGTCCAGCTGGGAGGCCTGAGGAATGCACGGGGCGCCCGACTCAGTCGTCGGTCGCCCCGCACTGTCGCGACGGAGAGCGAGCCGACCGACTGAATGGCGTTCACGCCAGATCCGGGTGGACTTCGGAGTAGTGCCGCGAGACGGCGTCAAGCACTTGAGCGGCCTCACCTGAGCGGATCGCTTCGAGCATCTGCCGGTGGGCGCGCACGTATCGATCGCGTATCTGCGCCCGAGCGTCACCACCGCCCACCATCGTCATCGACCGCTCGGTCAGCTTCTCGAAGGTCTTAGCGACGAACTTCAGCCCTGGATCACCCGAGGCTTCGAGTATCGCGTGGTGGAAGTCACGGTCCGCCTGCAACAGTTCCTCCGGGTCCGTCGATGTCTCCATGACGCGCGTGGCCTGCTCCGCATACGCCAGCGGGACCGGAGCCTGCAATGACAGAGCGAGTACGGCCGCCTTCATCTCGAGAGCGATCCGCACCGATCTGAACACGTGTGGATTGGCGAGTATGGTCGCCCGGAAGCCGATCGAGAGAATGCTCGCCAGATCCTCCGGTTGCACCTCACGCGTGTAGACGCCGGCGGTTCCGCGCCGTTCCAGCAGACCGATCGATTCGAATGCTCGAATACGGTCTCGGAGCGTGACCCTGGAGACGTTCCAGCGCTCGGACAGCGCACGCTCGGAGGGCAGCCTCTTACCCGGGCCGAGCTGTTCACGCAGTTCATCGATGCGGCTGAGGAGCACGTCATCTTCTTCGCCGATCACCGAGCACCGCCTTCTGACGCTGATACGAGCAGCCGGAATTCCGACCCCATCATGCGATGCTATCTGTTCTCAGCTAACCATGCCCACATTCTGGACTGACCAAATTGGATTCTGGCGGAAGCCTCGCCCGAGATGCCGGCTGCGGGGCCGCTCAGGCGCCCAGGTAGCCGCTCAGGCGGCCGTGGAAGCGCTCGCTGCGGTCGTCGAGGCCGTGGATCACGATCGTCGTGCCATGCCGCTGGTAGCGGGTCGCGATCGAGTCGAGGGCTGCGACCGTGGACGCGTCCCAGATCTGCGCATCGCTCAGGTCGATGACGACGGATGCCGGGTCCTGGGCGTACGAGAACTGATCGACCAGGTCGTTGCTGCTGCCGAAGAACAGCGGTCCGTGCACCACGTAGCGCACACTCTCGCCGTCCTCCGTGAGCACGCGGTCGACCGCGATCACGTGAGCGACCCTCCGCGCGAACAGGATCATCGCCAGCACCACCCCGGCGATCACGCCGTACGCGAGATTGCTCGTCACCACGACGGTGCCGATCGTGACCGCCATCACGAGAGTCTCGGGAATCGGCATCCGGCGCAGCGTGGACGGCCGCACGCTGTGCCAGTCGACCGTGGTGACCGCCACGACCATCATCACCGCCGCGAGGGCCACCATCGGGATCTGCCCCATCAGTGAGCTCAGTCCGGTGACCAGGGCGAGCAGGAACGCACCGGCCACGAAGGTGGAGATCCGCGTCCTCGCACCGCTGGTCTTCACGTTCAGCACGGTCTGTCCGATCATCGCGCAGCCGCCGACCCCTCCGTAGCACCCGGCGAAGACGTTCGCGACGCCCAGCGCCCAGGATTCCCGCCCCTTGTGCGACGGGGTCTCGGTGATCTCGTCCACCAGCTTCGCGGTCAGCAGCGACTCCATCAGGCCGACGAGAGCGACGCTGATCGCCGTCGGCAGGATCAGCTGGAGCGTGGTGAGATCCAGCGGCACGGTCAGCGGAGTCAGACCGGGCAGTCCGCCGCCGACGGTGCCCTCGCCTGCCACGTCGGGCACCTGCATCCGGCCGAGGATGACGATCGCAGTGACCACCACGATCGCGACCAGCGCGGCCGGAACCGCGCGTGTGAACCGCGGGAGCGCGATCACGATGGCGAGGGTCAGTGCGAACAGCGCCCACACCTGCCAGGTGCCGCCGAACACGTGCGGCACCTGGGCGATGAAGATCAGGATGCCGAGCGCGTTGACGAACCCGAGCATGACCGACCGGGGCACGTACCGCATGAGGCGCGAGAGCCCGAGCAGGCCGAACACGATCTGGATGACGCCGGCAAGCACCACCGTCGGCAGCAGGTACTGCACGCCATGACCGTGCACGAGCGGAGCGACCACGAGCGCGACGGAGCCTGCGGCTGCCGTGATCACGCCCGGCCGACCACCGAGGAAGGTCATCGTCAGGCACAGCACGATCGACGCGACAAGGCTCGTCATCGGATCCACACCCGCCACGACCGAGAACGAGATCACCTCGGGCACCAGGGCGAGCGTCGTCACGAGTCCGGCGAAGACCTCCCGCGACAGCTGCCGGGGGCTGCGCAGCGCGGCGAGCACGCCGAACGTCGGATGCGATGCGGACATGCGGGCTCCTGCCTGAGGGGGACCGACCGAGTCTAATGGCCTGGCCGTCCCGCCCCAGCCCGCCCGGTCTCAGCCGTAGAAGTGCTTCTCGAACACGCGCCGGGCCCGTCGCGTGACGCGAAGGTAGTCCTCCTCGAGCAGCATCGCTCCGCGGTCCGGATAGCCGAGAAGACGGCCGACGCCGTCCAGCTCCCGATGCTCGACGGGCAGCAGGTCTCTGGTCTGGCCGGTCAGCAGTGTCATCGCCGAGCGCAGCCGGCTGCACAGCACCCACGCCTCGCGCAGTCGCTCCGCGGCCGTGGCCGGGAGCAGGTCCGCCAGCACCGCGGCATCCAGCGCGTCCAGCGTGGAGGTGGTGCGAAGATCGGGCACCCGATAGCCGTGCTGCAGCTGCAGCACCTGCACCATCCACTCCACGTCGCTGAGGGTGCCAGGGCCGAGTTTCAGGTGCCGGCCCGGATCCACGCCCTGAGGCAGCCGCTCCCCTCGACCCGAGCCTTGATGCGCTTGATCTCGCGTACGCCCTGCGCCGAAACCTGCTCGGGGAAGCGGATGCTGTCGGCGAGTTCCAGGAAGCGACCGATGAGCTTGGCGCTGCCGGCGATCCCGCGAGCCCGCAGCAGCGCCTGCGCCTCCCACGACAGCGACCAGCGACGGTAGTACTGCGTGTACGCCTCCAGGGTGCGCACGATCGGCCCGTTGCGGCCCTCGGGACGGAGGTCGGCGTCGATGTCGAGCGGCAGGCGGTGATCTGCGAGGTGCTCACGCAGGCCGGCGACGATCTTCGCCGCATGCTGTTGCGCGCGCTGCGGCTCCACACCGTTCGGGTCGTAGACGAACAGCACATCGGCATCCGACCCGAACCCCAGCTCGGCACCGCCGAATCGGCCCACCGCGATGATCGAGAAGTCCAGTGCGTCGTCCTCCGGCGGCACGACCTCACGCCGAACGGCGCGCAGCGCCGCCTGAATGGTCGCCTCGGTGATCTCCGAGATCGCACGAGCCATCTCATCGACGCCGATGTGATCCAGCACCGCAGCCATGGCCGTGCGCAGCAGCTCCCGACGGCGCAGCGCGCGCACCGCGCGCAGCGCTGCCTCGATCGTGGTGTGCCTGGTCTGGATCGCCCGCGCCTCCTCGTCCAGCGCAGCGCCCCCTCGAGGACGCAGCGCACTGGGGCTGTCCAGCCATGCCACGGACTCCGGAATCCACTCCATCAGCTCGCCGACATAACGCGAGCTCGACAGCACGCGCGTCAGCCGCTCCGCGGCTCCCGAGGAGTCGCGCAGCATCCGCAGGAACCAGTGCGTGTCGCCCAGCCGCTCGCTGATCCGGCGGAAGGCGATCAGCCCGTAGTCCGGATCGGTCCCTTCGGCGAACCAGCGCAGCATCACCGGCATCAGATAGCGCTGGATCGTCGCCTTGCGGCTGAGTCCGGCGGTGAGTGCGGCGATGTGTCCCAGAGCACCGCCCGGATCCCGGAAGCCGATCGCCGCGAGGCGATCGACGGCCTGCCCCGTGGTCAGCGCCCGTTCCTCTGCAGGCAACGAGGCCACTGCGGCCAGCAGGGGACGGTAGAACAGTCGCACATGCTGCTCGCGCACCTCGCGTCGCACGCCATCCCACAGCGTACGCAGCCCGGATGCCGAATCCGCCAGTCCCGTCGCGCGTGCCAGCCGGCGCATGCCGTCCTCGTCGCGCGGCATCAGATGGGTGCGGGTCAGCTCTTGCAGCTGCAGACGATGCTCCAGCAGCCGCAGCACCCGGTACTGCTCGGCGAATGAAGCACCCTCAGCTCGTCCGATGTATCCGCCGTCTGCCAATGCCTCCAGCGATTCGAGCGTGCCGCGCGTGCGCAGACTCTCATCGCTGAGTCCGTGCACGAGCTGGAGCAGCTGCACCGTGAACTCGATGTCGCGCAGACCGCCGGGACCCAGCTTCAGCTGATACGGCACGTCGTCGGAGGGGACGTTGTCGGTCACCCGCTCACGCATGCGCTGCACGCTCTCGACGAAGTCCTCGCGCTCGGCGCTGGACCACACCTTCGGCTGCACCGCCGCGATGTACTCCGCGCCGAGGTCGGCGTCACCGGCCAGCGGCCGCGCCTTCAGCAGTGCCTGGAACTCCCAGCTCTTCGCCCAGCGATCGTAATAGGCCACGTGAGAGGCCAGGGAACGCACCAGCGCGCCCTGCTTGCCCTCCGGGCGCAGTGCAGCGTCCACCTCCCACAGGGGCGGTTCGGAGTCGACGCCCCACACCGTGCGCATCGCCTCCCTGGCCAGGCGAGTGGCCACGTCGATCGAACGCGCCTCGCTCAGGATCTGCTCGTCGGCCGTGCCTGCTACGAAGATCACGTCGACGTCGCTGAGGTAGTTGAGTTCACGCGCACCGGCCTTGCCCATGCCGATGATCGCCAGACGGGTCGCGGCGACCTCGGCGCGGTCAGCACCGGCATCCGCCACCGAGGTGCGTGCCACCGCGAGGGCAGCCTCCAGCGCTGCGCCCGCGGCATCCGACAGCGCGGCCGAGACATCGTTGATCGCCGCGGCAGGATCCGGAGCAGCCAGGTCCGCGGCGACGATCTGGACGAGGGCGCATCGGTAGGCCACCCGCAGAGCGGCTTCGGGGTGCGCGGCGCGAGCGAAGCCGTCGTGCGCGTCGACGGCCGTGAGCATGGATTCAGTGAGTTCCCGAGCGGTCGGAAGCGCCGTTCGTCGCAGCAGTGCGGCCTCGAGGCGCTCGGGTCGCCGTGCGAAGAAGTCCGCGATGCCGTTCGAGACCCCCAGCACCCGCCAAGTGGCGATCCTGGCATCCGGATCCTGGAGCAGTGCGCGAACGCGTGCGGGGTCGCGGCGTGCGATGCGCAGGATGCCTGCGGCCGCGGCATCCGGGTCCGCTGCACGCAGCCCGTCGACGAGCTCCGCCCTCTCCAGACCGGTCAGCTCCGCCAGCTCCGTCAGGGCTGCCGAGGCCTCGGTGAGCTCGTCGAAACCGAGTCGAGCCAGTGCCGACAGCGAAGCGGACGCATCAGGACGCACCATCGCGATGTCTCAGAGCAGCCCGAGGTTGTTCTGCAGCTCGAAGGGCGTCACCTGACCGCGGTAGGCCTCCCAGTCTTTGCGCTTGTTCAGCAGCACGTAGTTGAAGACCTGTTCTCCCAGCGTCTCGGCGACCAGTTCGGAATCCTGCATGTACTCCAGCGCGTGATCCAGGCTCGCCGGGAGCGGTGCGTAGCCCAAGGCACGTCGTTCGGTATCGCTCATCGACCAGACGTTGTCCTCCGCCTCGGGCGGCAGCTCATACTCCTCCTCGATGCCCTTCAACCCGGCGGCGAGCATCAGCGCGTAGGCGAGGTACGGGTTCGCCGCGGAGTCCAGCGCACGGTACTCGACGCGGGTGGACTGCCCCTTGTTCGGCTTGTACATCGGCACCCGAACCAGCGCCGAGCGGTTGGCGTGCCCCCAGGTGACGAAACTGGGCGCCTCGTCTCCGCCCCACAGCCGCTTGTAAGAGTTGACGAACTGGTTCGTCACCGCCGCGATCTCGTTGGCATGCCGCAGCAGACCCGCGATGAAGCGCCGCCCGGTCAGCGAGAGCTGGTACTCGGCGCCCGCCTCGTAGAACGCGTTCACATCGCCTTCGAACAGCGACAGATGCGTGTGCATGCCGCTGCCGGGATGGTTGTTCAGCGGCTTGGGCATGAACGTCGCATAGACGCCCTGCTCGATCGCGACCTCCTTGACCACCGTGCGGAAGGTCATGATGTTGTCTGCGGTGCTCAGCGCATCCGCGTAGCGCAGGTCGATCTCGTTCTGACCGGGCCCGCCCTCGTGATGGCTGAACTCCACCGAGATGCCGAGATCCTCCAGCATCCGCACAGCGCTGCGCCGGAAGTCGTGCGCGGTGCCGCCGGGCACATTGTCGAAGTAGCCGGCGGAGTCGACGGGAACCGGTCCATCCGGGCCGAGCGTCGACGACTTGAGCAGGTAGAACTCGATCTCAGGATGCGTGTAGAAGGTGAAACCGGCATCCGCGGCTTTGGCCAGTGCACGGCGCAGCACGTGCCGGGGATCCGAGACGGCGGGACGCCCGTCCGGTGCGGTCAGATCGCAGAACATCCGCGCCGTCGGGTCGACCTCACCGCGCCACGGCAGGATCTGGAACGTGGACGGATCCGGCTGCGCGAGCAGGTCGGATTCGAACATGCGGGTGAGTCCCTCGATCGCGGAGCCGTCGAATCCGATGCCCTCTGCGAACGCCCCCTCCACCTCAGCCGGGGCGATCGCCACCGACTTGAGCGTGCCGATCACATCCGTGAACCACAGGCGCACGAACTTCACGCCGCGCTCCTCGATCGTGCGCAGGACGAAATCCCTCTGCTTGTCCATGTTCACTCGTCGTCCCCGGCGTCGGACAGGCTCGTCGTCCCCCAGGAGTCCTCGGCCGCGTCGTCCTCCGCCCAGGCGCGGGAGCGCTCACGGAGCCTTTCGGGCGCATTCGCGGCGTCCTCCGCCGTGTCGAACGGCCCGACCCTGTCGATGGCGGCCGACTCCATGCCGAACTCCACCTCGCGGGTGCTGAGGTTGTACCAGTACTTCTCGTCACCGTCGGACATGTCAGCTCCTTCGTCGGGATCTGTCACGATCCTAATCGCGCACGCCGACCTGGATAGGCTATTCGGCATGGCACAGCAGGCAATCGGCGTCGACATCGGCGGCACGGGCATCAAAGCAGGAATCGTCAACCTCGAGCACGGCACGCTCGACTCGGATCGCGTCCGCATCCCGACGCCGAAGGGCGCCCGGCCCGCCGACGTACTGGAGACCGTCCGCGAGGTGCTCGACAAGCTGGGCGTGGCCGACTCGACGTTGCCCCTGGGGGTCGCGTTCCCCGCGATCGTCAAGCGCGGCAGGACCCTGTCGGCGGCCAACATCGCCAAGGACTGGGTCGACTTCGAGGCCGAGAAGTTCTTCGAGGACGGTCTGGGCAGGCACATCAGCTTCGTCAACGACGCGGATGCCGCCGGTGTCGCCGAGGCACGCCACGGTGCGGCCCGCGACGTGGAGGGCCTCACGATCATGACGACGCTCGGCACCGGCATCGGCTCCGCCTTCCTGTACAACGGCGTGCTCGTCCCCAACACCGAGCTCGGCCACCTGGATCGCAACGGCGAGTCCATCGAGCGCTGGGCCGCGTCCTCGGCAATGGAGCGCGAGAAGCTCTCCTGGGAGGACTGGGCCGCACGTCTGCAGGTCTTCTACAGTCAGGTGGAGTTCCTGTTCAGCCCCGATCTGTTCGTCGTCGGCGGCGGAGTGTCCAAGAATCCCGAGAAGTTCCTGCCCCTGCTGGAGCTGAACACCCCGATCATCAACGCCGTGCACCGCAACAACTCCGGCATCATCGGCGCCGCGTCGCTGGCCACCGACTGACCCATCCGCCCACTCCGGGCGCCGGGGCCCCTTTTGATCGGCCGCCGGTTCAGCTCGGATCGCAGAAGGCCCCGATCGCAATGATCGGGGCCTTCTGCGTCGTGGTGCGAGCGGGCCGGCCTGTACGCCGGGTTCTGTTCAGGAGCTTCCGCTCCCTTGACGGCCATCTCTCTCGGCGACACGTTGCCGTGCCGCTCCAGCGACCTACCCGAGGACTCGGCGGGCCGCGTCGACGTCCTCTGTCTGGTCTTGCTCCGGGCGAGGTTTACCTGGCAGGACATGTCACCATGTCCCCCGGTGGTCTCTTACACCACCCTTTCACCCTTACCGCCGCCCGAAGGCGACGGCGGTCTTCTCTCTGTGGCACTGTCTCGCGGATCACTCCGGGTGGGTGTTGCCCACCGCCCTGCCCTGTGGAGCCCGGACGTTCCTCGGTGCGCTCTCGCGCCACGCGACCGTCCGGCCGACCCGCTCGCCCTTCGATTCTACCGTCGCGGCAGCCCGGTTCACTTGCCCGCGTCGTCACCGATGTGCAGATCCAGCGGTACGTCGATCTCAAAATCAGGGAACAACCGAGTCGTGGCAGCCGTCGCCGCGTCGCGTACGACGGCCGCCACGGCGTCGGCCTGGTCGCGCGGGCAGTGCACGATCACCTCGTCGTGCAGGAACAGCGCCAGATGCGCCCGGGTCGCGAAGATCGGCCCGGATGCCGGTGCCGGAGCGGATGCCGCAGGCAGTGCCATGAGGCGATGCCTGATCTCCGCGAGCCACAGCAGCGCCCACTCCGCAGCCGTGCCCTGCACGACGAAGTTGCGGGTGAAGCGACCCCGATCCCGCGCGCGGCTGCGTGCCCGCGATTCGTCGGCTCCGCCCGCGCCCGGCCCGCTGGCCTGTGTCTGGGCGTCACGCCAGGCGGTGTCCGGTCGAGGGGAGCTGCGCCCCAGCAGCGTGCTCACCACGCCACCCTCCTCGCCCGTGCGCGCGGCGGCATCGACCAGTCCCATCGCCCGTGGGTAGACGGCGCGCAGGCGCGGCACCAGGCGGCCACTCTCCCCCGTGGTCGCACCGTACATGGCACCCAGCACCGCGTATTTCGCCTCCTGCCGGGTTCCGACGGCGCCCGAGCGCACCACGCCCTCGTACAGGTCCGCGCCGCGCGCGGCGTCAGCCATCGCCGTGTCTCGGGACATCGCGGCCAGCACCCGTGGCTCCAGCTGCGCCACGTCCGCGCCGACGAGCGCCCATCCCCGATCGGCGTGCACTGCGCTGCGCAGCTGCCGCGGGATCTGCAGGGCACCGCCCCCGGATGAGGCCCATCTGCCGGTCACCACACCGCCGGTCAGGTAGACCGGTCGGAATCGATCCTCGTGCACCCAGTCATCGAGCCAGGTCCAGCCGTTCGCGGTGAACAGACGCGCGAGCTTCTTGTACTCCAGCAGCGGTTCGACCACGGGGTGATCCACCTCAGAGAGCTGCCACTTGGATGTGGACTCGACGAACACGCCGACGCGATGCAGTGCCCGCAGCAGCCGAGGCGGACTGTCGGGGTTCAGCTCCGGGTCGTTCAGGTGCTCGGCGATCGTCGTCGCGAGCGCCGCCATCCGCGCCGGTCGCGCACCCCGCAGCGGTCTCGTGCCGAGCGCCTCTTCGAGGATGCGCTCATGGATGGCCCGGCTCCACGGCAGTCCCGCCGCGGTCATCTCCTCGGCGATGAGCCCACCGGTCGACTCCGCCGCACACAGCAGCGCGAGGCGGCTATCCGGTGCGCGATCGAGCGTTGCTCGCTGCGCCCGCCACTGCGCGAGCACTTCATCGAAATCATCGCCGCGAACGACGACCGCCGGATCGAAGTCGAACAGTCCGGGCTGCGTGACGACCTCGTCGGCCTGGTCGCTGCGAAGCCACCGCGCGGAGGCCGCGAGCGGTTGCGCCAGCAGGTCGGAGTCGCGCAGGATCGCGTGACAGAGCATCAGGTCGTGGGCACGTCGCAGTCGGATTCCCGCGGCCAGCAGCGGCGGGTAGAAAGTGCGCAGCGAGCGGACCGTCCAGCGCGGTGCGCGGTGCGCCTCCAGCTCCCGGATGCGATCAGGCAGAGCGGCATCCGGGATGTTCTCGGGCTCGGCATCCGTCACGCCGTCCTCGAACACCGTGAGCAGCCAGCCGTCACCCGCGCGACCGACCACGGCATGCGGCGGCTGCGCGGCCGGGGGCACGACATCCGGTCCCGCATCGGCATCCGGCGTCGCGGGGCTCACGCTCCCGAGATACGGACGCGGATGACCCTCACAACCCCGACTCCTCCGTGCGCACGAGGATCGCACCGCACTCCGGGCAGGAGACCACGTCGTCGGGCCCCGCTTTGCGGATGGCCGTCAGATCGGTGCCGGAGAGCACCATGCGGCAACCCTCGCACACCCCGCCGCGCAGCATGCCGACGCCGATGCCGCCGCGCGCGGCACGCCGCTCGAAATCGGCGAGGAGCTCGGCGGAGACCGTGCGTGCCACCGCCGCCCGATCCCGAGCCAGCTGCCCGCTCTCGATGGCTGCCGCGGCCATCTCCTCCTTGGCTGTCGCGGTCAGTGCGGCCCCCTCGGCGTGGGTCTGATCGATCAGCGCCTGCTGGGCGTCGACGGCGGCCTGCGCGTCCTCGACGCGGGCCATCACCTCCAGCTGGGTGTCCTCGAGCATGGAGATGCGCCGGCTGAGGCTGTCGATCTCGCTCTCAAGTGCCTGCGCCTGCTTCGGATCGGTCGCCGCAGTCAGTCGCTCACCATCGCGGTCACGACGCTGGGTGGCCAGCACGACGTCCGACTCGACCCGCTGCAGTTCGGAGCGGGCGTCGTCGAGCGCTCCCGCCAGAGAGGTCAGCTCACGCAGCTGCTGCTTGCGCACACCGGCCAGCTCATTGATGCGGGCGCCCTGCGGCGGCTGGGTGCGGGCGCGCTCGGCCTGCTCGATACGACGGTCGAGCTCGGCGATCTCGAGCAGAGTGCGCTGGTTCTCGGGAGAGGCTTTCACGCTCTCAAACCTAATGGGTGCGGATGTCTCCGTCGACGTAGAGCCAGATCCGGTCCTCGCGCACGAAGCGGCTGCGTTCGCGCAGGGATCCGCGCACGCCGTCCTGTCTGTGGAACGCCTCGAACTCGACGATCCCCTCGGTGTCGAACGGCCCGCCCTGTTCAGTGTCGAGGATGTCCAACCGCACCCAGCGCACTCGCGGGTCCAGGTCGAGATCGGTCGGCCGGGTGGACGGATGCCAGGTGCGGTGCAGATGCCCGGTATCGCCGAGGCAGTACGCCGTGAACCTGGAGCGCATCAAGCGGACGGCGGTGGGCGCTGCACCGGTCGCGAGGACGGGTCCACAGCACGCGCCGAACACGTCACCGCTCGTGCAGGGGCAGCGTTGCTCGGCTGCGGGGCGCTGGGTGGGGCGCTGGATCGTCACATCTCCATCGTCGCAGGTCAGCCGACACCTGCCGACGCGTAGGCTGGCGGAACGCCGAACCGGAGGAGAACCATGAACCAGCCCTCACTGCTCACCGCCCACAACGGATTCGCCCTGCCCGCCGTCGGTCTCGGCACCTACCGTCTGCACGGTCAGTCAGGGGCGGACGCCGTCTCCGATGCGCTCAGGCTGGGATACCGTCTGGTCGACTCGGCGTTCAACTACGAGAACGAGGGCTCGATCGGCGCGGGGGTGGCGGCATCCGGCGTGGACCGTTCGGAGGTCATCGTCACGACCAAGCTCCCCGGGCGGCATCATGCATCGGAGAAGGCCCGCAACAGCATCGAGGAGAGCCGGTTCCGGCTCGGTCTCGACGCCACAGACCTGCACCTGATCCACTGGCCGAACCCCGGCGTCGACCTGTACGGCGAGGCATGGCAGGCGCTCGTCGATGCGCAGCAGCGCGGCACGGTGCGCCAGATCGGCGTGTCCAACTTCCTGCCGGAGCATCTGGATCGCATCGAGGCGGAGAGCGGCGTGCGCCCGGTGGTGAATCAGATCGAGGTGCATCCGTACTTCCCGCAGTCCGAGGCTCTCGCGCTGCACGCCGAACGCGGCATCCTCACGGTCGCCTGGAGCCCACTGGGACGCGGTAGAGAACTGCTGGCGGAGCCGGTGATCATCGAGGTCGCCGAAGCGCACGGCATCGCCCCCGCGCAGGTCGTCATCGCCTGGCATGTCGCGCGGGGGACGGTCTCGATCCCGAAGGCCTCCTCGGCCGAGCATCAGCGAGCGAACCTGGAAGCGGCCTCGGTCGTCCTCGAATCCGCCGAGGTCGACGCCATCACAGCCCTGGGTCGCACGGATGGCCGGCTCTTCGACGGGGATCCGGCGACGCACGAGGAGATGTGATCGCCTCCCACCGCTGACATCCAAGCGGGTGCGGCCCGGCATCCGAGATCGCCCGGGTACGACTCGTATACTGACCCGGATGTCCGAACACGCCGATTCCGCGCCCGCGACCCGCGCCGACGTCCGCCGCCGAACCGAGCCGAGGGGCGCCGATATCGGTCGTGCGCTGGACCGGCACGATCGCCGTATCGGCTGGATGGATCTGCTGCGCGGACTGTCGATCCTGCTGGTGATCCTGCACCACAGCACGCAGATCGTCGTCTACCGGATCGGTGAGGTGCCCGGCTTCTTCGAGTTCCTCAGTGCGTTCTTCGCGCCATTCCGAATGCCGATGCTGATGGTGCTGTCCGGCCTTCTCGTCGCCGGGTCCCTGCACGCCCCCACCGGCAAGTACGTCTGGGGCAAGGTGCGCCGCATCGTTTGGCCGATCATCGTCTGGACCCTCGTGTATGCGGTCTCCGAGCGAATGGTCGGCCAGGGCGACTACATGCCGTGGGAGCTGGGTTTCTGGAACACCTACCTGTGGTTCATGCAGTTCATCTTCGCGTACTACATCCTGGCGCTGCTGATCCGCTGGGTGCCGGCCTGGGTGCTGATCGCTGTCCCCTTCGTGGTGATGTTCCTGATCCCGCCCGAGCTCGAGCTGCTGCAGCGCTTCTTCTACCTGATGCCGTTCTTCTTCCTCGGTGCATTTGTCGAGAAGCACTGGGATCAGTACGCGAAGTGGCTGAGTGTGCCGCTCGCCGCGGCGCTGGCGATCATCCCCATCGGCGTGGCCCTGTACTCCGGGCTGGTGACGCCTCTCTGGTACGAGCCGCTGTCGGCTCTGCCTGCGATGCTCGGGATCATGATCCTCGTGCGGCTCACCGCCATCGCACCGGACGCACGCTGGCTGGCTCCCGTACGCTTCGTCGGCCAGTACTCGCTGATCTACTACGTCTCGCACTATCCGGTGTTCGCTGCGCTCGGATGGCTGTCGATGAAGGCCGGGATCACGAACTCCGGGATCGGCCTGGTGGTCATCTTCTTCGTGACGGTGGCGGTCTCGACGGTGTTCGCCCTGCTGGGCCGACGGATGCCGGTGAGCCTGCTCTTCGAGCTCCCCCGCAGGCTGTGGCCGGCGCGGAGGGATCGTACTGTTAACGCCCGCGGCTGACGCGGTCAAGTCCCTGGCGCAATCCGAGCTCCACGACCAGGCTGATGGTCCTCGAACGACGGGAGATCATCGATGTCCGACAGTGCACTCGCACCCCCGATCGCCGTCCGTCCGCGCGGGCCGCGTGGGATGACCTCGTCGCACGTGGAGCCGACGATCATGCCGTATCCTGACGGACCGCTGATCGTGCGCGGGGATATGCAGCTGCTCACCTCGGACGGCGAGCCGATCCCCCGACATCGCCGGACAGTAGCGCTGTGCCGGTGCGGCCTGTCAGCCATCAAACCCTTCTGCGACAGCACGCACAAGGCGGCGGGATTCCGCACGGACGACTGAGCCGATGGTGGGCCCTGCCGGGATCGAACCGACGACATCCACGGTGTAAACGTGGCGCTCTACCAGCTGAGCTAAAGGCCCTGAATGTGTCATTCTACCGGTCGCGAAGTGAGGCACCCGGCCCGCGAACGGATATAGGCTGAACACAGCACGTGTTGTGCCGAGCCGACAAGGCTCCCCCACGCTGCATCCCGTTTCCTTGGCAAGACCTGCCAGTAAGACGAAAGGCTCCACGTGACTGTTCACGATCAGGATCCGTACTCCCAGGGCCCACTCGACAGCGATCCGGAGGAGACCTCCGAGTGGCAGCAATCGCTCGACGAACTGGTCGACGCGAAGGGTCACGGCCGCGGGCGGGAGATCATGCTCAGCCTGCTGAAGCGCTCGAAGGATCTGCACCTCGGCGTGCCGATGGTGCCGACCACCGACTACATCAACACCATCGCCCCCGAGAATGAGCCGGAGTTCGGCGGCGACGAGGAGATCGAGCGCCGCTACCGGCACTGGATCCGCTGGAACGCCGCGATCACCGTGCATCGCGCCCAGCGCCCCGGTATCGGTGTCGGCGGCCACATCTCCACCTACGCGGGTGCGGCGTCACTGTACGAGGTCGGGTTCAACCACTTCTTCCGCGGCCAGGACCACCCCGGCGGCGGCGACCAGATCTTCATCCAGGGTCACGCCTCTCCTGGCATCTACGCGCGCTCCTTCCTGGAGGGTCGCCTGAGCGAGGCCGACATGGACGGATTCCGCCAGGAGAAGTCCCACGAGGGCCATGCGCTGCCCTCCTATCCGCATCCGCACTCGATGCCGGATTACTGGCAGTTCCCGACGGTGTCGATGGGCCTGGGCCCGATCAACGCCATCTACCAGGCGCAGTCCAACCGGTATCTCGCCAACCGCGGCATCAAGGACACCTCCGATCAGCATGTCTGGGCGTTCCTCGGCGACGGCGAGATGGACGAGGTCGAGAGCCGCGGTCAGCTGCAGGTGGCGGCCAACGAGGGCCTGGACAATCTCACCTTCGTGATCAACTGCAACCTGCAGCGCCTGGACGGCCCGGTGCGCGGCAACGGCAAGATCATCCAGGAGCTGGAGTCGTTCTTCCGCGGCGCCGGCTGGAACGTCATCAAGGTGATCTGGGGCCGTGAGTGGGACGACCTGCTCGCCCGCGACACCGACGGTGCGCTGCTGAACATCATGAACGCCACCCCCGACGGCGACTATCAGACCTACAAGGCCGAGTCGGGCGCGTACATCCGCGAGCACTTCTTCGGAAAGGACGAGCGGGCCGCCGCCCTCGTCAAGGACTACACCGACGAGCAGATCTGGCAGCTGCGCCGCGGCGGACACGACTACCGCAAGGTGTACGCGGCGTACAAGGCCGCTCTGGAGCACAAGGGTCAGCCGACCGTCATCCTTGCCAAGACGGTCAAGGGCTACGGCCTCGGCCCGCACTTCGAGGGACGCAACGCGACCCACCAGATGAAGAAGATGACGCTGGAGAACCTGAAGACCTTCCGCGACACCATGCAGATCCCGATCACGGATGCGCAGCTCGAGGAGAACCCGTACCTGCCGCCGTACTACCACCCGGGTGAGAACGACGAGACGATCCAGTACATGCTGGAGCGCCGCCGCGCGCTGGGCGGGTTCATCCCCGAACGGCGCACGAAGCACACCGCGATCACCCTGCCGGCAGACGCCACCTACGCACTGCCGAAGAAGGGCTCGGGAACGCAGGAGATCGCCACGACCATGGCGTTCGTGCGACTGCTCAAGGACCTGCTGCGCTCCAAGGACTTCGGCAACCGCATCGTGCCGATCATCCCCGACGAGGCACGCACGTTCGGCATCGACGCGTACTTCCCGACCGCGAAGATCTACAACCCGAACGGCCAGCATTACACCTCGGTCGACCGGGAGCTGCTGCTGGCGTACAAGGAGAGCCCGCAGGGTCAGATCGTGCACGTCGGCATCAACGAGGCCGGCGCAGTCGCCGCATTCACCGCCGCGGCCACGTCATACTCCACACAGGGCGAGCCGCTGATCCCGATCTACATCTTCTACTCGATGTTCGGCTACCAGCGCACCGGCGACGCACTCTGGGCGGCGGGCGACCAGATGGCGCGAGGTTTCGTCATCGGCGCAACCGCCGGCCGCACCACCCTGACCGGCGAAGGCCTGCAGCACGCCGACGGGCACTCGCCGCTGCTGGCCTCCACCAATCCGGGAACGGTGTCGTACGACCCCGCCTACGGCTATGAGATCGCCCACATCGTGCGCTCCGGCCTGGAGCGGATGTACGGCGGCAGCCACCCCGATCCCGATGTCATGTACTACATCACGGTGTACAACGAGCCTCTCGTGCAGCCCGCCGAACCCGAGGACGTGGACGTGGACGGCATCGTCCGCGGGCTGCACCGCATCTCGGTCGACTCCGGTGAAGGCCTGAAGGCGCAGCTGTTCGCCTCGGGCGTGGGCGTGCCGTGGGCGCTCGAAGCGCAGGAGCTGCTGCGCAAGGATTGGAACATCAGCGCCGACGTCTGGTCGGTCACCTCCTGGGGCGAGTTGCGCAACGACGGCCTGGCGGTCGACGAGCACAACTTCCTGCATCCCGAGCAGGAGCCGCGCACCGCCTATCTGACGCAGAAGCTCCAGGGTGCCGAGGGCCCGGTGATCGCGGTCAGCGACTTCATGCACGCCGTGCAGGACCAGATCCGGCAGTGGGTCCCGAACCCGTACTACACCCTGGGCGCCGATGGCTTCGGCTTCTCGGACACCCGTGCCGCTGCACGTCGCTTCTTCAAGATCGACGGCCCGTCGATGGTGGTCCGCACCCTGCAGGCGCTGGCCGATGAGGGCAAGGTCGAGCGCTCGGTGGTGTCCGAGGCGATCCGTAAGTACTCGCTGCACGACGTGAACGCGGGATCGAGCGGGAACGCAGGCGGCGAGAGCTGATTCTGTGACCGGTTCCTCCCAGCCGGCCATGGACAAGGCCGCCACGCTCGCCTGGCTGCGCCGGATCTCCGGCGACATCGCCACGGTGACGATCAAGCGGCTGGAGGACACCCTCCCCTGGTACGCCGACATGCCACCGGCCCGACGGTCCTCCGTCGGGCTGGTGGCTCAGGCCGGCATCACCTCGTTCATCCAGTGGTACGAGGATCCCACCTCCACCCCCTGGATCGCGGCCGACATCTTCGCCGCGGCACCTCGCGAACTGCTGCGCAGCGTGAGCCTGCAGCAGACTCTCCAGCTGATCCGCGTCACGGTCGAGGTGACCGAAGAGCGGGTGGCAGGCCGCGGCGATGAGCTGCGCGAGGCGATCCTGCTGTATTCGCGTGACGTCGCGTTCGCCGCGGCAGATGTCTACGCCCGTGCGGCCGAGGCCCGCGGACTGTGGGATGCCAGGCTCGAGGCACTGGTGGTGGACTCCATCCTCACGGGCGAGGCGGACGAGGAGCTGCCCAGCCGCATCGCGGCACTGGGCTGGCACGGCCACGGCGAGGTATGCGTACTGGTCGGCACGACGCCGCCGCAGTTCGACGTGGATCAGGTGCGACGCACGGCGCGGCGCCTGCAGGTCGATGTGCTCATCGGCGTGCAGGGGTCCCGCCTGGTGCTCGTCATCGGCCGCGCGCATACTCCGGGCAGAGAGCCTGTGGACGGCGAAGATCTGCCCTTCGCAGAGATCGCGCAGCGGCTCGAGCCGTCATTCGGCCCCGGTTACGTCGTACTCGGCCCGCCCGTCGCGGCGCTGGTCGACGCCGGCCAGAGCGCGCGTGCCGCGCTGGCGGGCTTCGCGGTGGCGCGGGCGTGGCGGGGCGCACCGCGCCCGGTGGAGGCGGACGATCTGCTTCCGGAACGAGCCCTCGCCGGTGACACGCTGGCCAAGCAGACGCTGATAGAGCGCATCTTCCGCCCTCTGCAGGCGCACTCCCCCGATCTCGTGACGACGCTGTGGAGCTACCTTGACAACGGACGTTCCCTGGAGGCCACCGCACGCGAGCTGTTCGTGCATCCCAACACGGTGCGCTACCGGCTGAAGCGGGTCAGTGAGGTGATCGGCTGGGATGCCACCGGTCCGCGCGAGGCGCTCATCCTGCAGACGGCTCTGATCCTGGGATCCATCGGCAGCGCCGAACCCACGCGGCGGCGATCGCCCGCCCGTCGCCGGTGACATCGGATTACCGCGCGGGCACAACGGCCTGTACGCCACGCACAAGCGAAATGCCGATTCTTGTGATGGTTCATCCAGCGCTCACGCCAGATCATTGGCAAGATGGTTAGGTGATCGTCGTCGCCTGCCCTGGACAGGGCTCCCAGACTCCTGGTTTCCTCGCCCCCTGGCTCGAGCTCGAAGGTGTCGCCGAGCAGCTCGCCGCTTACTCGGACGCCGCCGAGGTCGATCTGATCGCACACGGCACCGAATCGGATGCCGACACGATCCGCGACACGCGTGTCGCGCAGCCGCTGATCGTGGCCGCCTCTCTGATCGCCTCTCAGCAGCTGACGCTGCGCGCCGGTCGACGCTCCGATGGCATCGCCGGTCACTCCGTCGGCGAGCTCGCAGCGCTCGCACGCGCAGACGTGATCAGCGACAGCGAGGCGATGCGCCTGGTGGGTATCCGCGGACGGGCTATGGCGGATGCTGCCGCGCAGACCCCGACCGGCATGAGCGCCGTGATCGGCGGGGACCCGGATGAGGTCCTCTCTCTGCTCGCCGAAGTCGACCTGACGCCCGCGAACTTCAACGTCGCCGGTCAGGTCGTCGCCGCAGGCGCGTTGAGCGATCTCGCACAGCTTGCCGAATGCGCCCCTCGCGGCGTGCGCGTCATGCCCCTGCAGGTGGCCGGCGCATTCCATACCGCGCACATGGCTCCCGCCGTTGAGACGCTTCGCTCCGCGGTGGCCGATGTCGAGCTCGATGACCCGTCGATCACGCTGTGGTCGAACCGTGACGGAGCTGCCGTCACGGATGGCCAGGACGCCCTGAATCGCATTGTGACCCAGATCTCCTCCCCGTGCGCTGGGATCTCTGCATGCAGTCCTTCGCCACGGCGGGAATCACCGGCTTCATCGAGCTTGCACCGGCCGGCGCCCTCGTCGGACTGGCCAAGCGCGGGCTGCGCGGCGTTCCGAATGTGGCAGTGAAGACCCCCGAAGACCTCGATGCGGCTGCGGAGCTGCTGAACGGAGCAGCGTGATGACCACGATCAAGCAGTCCCAGGGCGTGCCCTACACCCGCATCTACAGCTACGGCGCCTCGCGCGGCGACCTGTCCGTGCCGAACGACGACCTGGTCGGACCGATCGACTCCAGCGACGAGTGGATCCGCCAGCGCACCGGGATCGTCACACGCACACGCGCCTCCGCAGGCATCCTCGCTGTGGACCTCGCGACGGATGCCGCCAAGGAGGCGATCGAGAAGTCGGGCGTCGACCCGGCCGACATCGACCTGGTGATCGTCGCGACGATCAGCAACGTGCAGCAGACCCCGTCCGCTGCCGCTGTGGTCGCCGACCGCGTGGGTGCGAACCCGGCGGCCGCGTACGACTCCAATGCGGCCTGTGCCGGCTTCGCCTACGGCGTGGCGCAGGCGGACGCCCTGATCCGCACCGGAGGTGCGCAGTACGCGCTCGTCATCGGGGCGGAGAAGCTCTCGGACGTCGTCGATCCCACCGACCGCAGCATCTCGTTCCTCCTCGGCGACGGCGCCGGGGCCGTCGTGATCGGGCCGAGCGACTTCCCCGCGATCGCCCCGACTGTGTGGGGGTCCGACGGGTCGAAGGCGCACGCCGTCGGCATGAATGCCACGCTGATCGACTACCGCGACGGCGACGCGAACTGGCCCACTCTCCGCCAGGAGGGGCAGACGGTGTTCCGCTGGGCGGTCTGGGACATGGCGAAGGTCGCACGCAGGGCGCTCGACGCGGCCGGCATCGAGGCATCCGACCTCGCCGCCTTCATCCCGCACCAGGCGAACATGCGCATCATCGACGAGTTCGCCAAGCAGCTCAAGCTCCCAGACACGGTCGCCATCGCCCGCGACATCGAGACCACCGGGAACACTTCGGCCGCGTCGATCCCCCTCGCCACGCATCGCCTGCTCGAAGAGCACCCCGAGCTCAGCGGCGGTCTCGCCCTGCAGATCGGGTTCGGCGCCGGACTCGTCTTCGGCGCGCAGGTGGTGGTGCTCCCCTGATCGGGGCGCCCGTTCCCTAGACTGTTCACCGGTTCAGATACCAACCCGAGAAAGAGGAGACAATATGGCTCTCAGCACCGACGAGGTCCTCGCAGGCCTCGCTGAGCTGGTCACCGACGAGACCGGCATCGACGCATCCGAGGTCGCAATGGAGAAGTCGTTCACCGACGACCTCGACATCGACTCGATCTCGATGATGACGATCGTCGTCAACGCCGAGGAGAAGTTCGGCGTCACCATCCCCGACGACGAGGTCAAGAACCTCAAGACCGTCGCCGACGCCGTCAACTTCATCGTCGCCGGCCAGGAGTAACACCCGCGGATGCCACCCTCGCACGCCGCGGGGCGTGGCATCCTCCTCCCCGTTTCTCTCCCCTCCTCTCCTCACGAAGGACCCTCAATGACCAAGCGCATCGTCGTCACCGGTATCGGCGCCACGTCCGCTCTGGGCGGCACGGCCCCCGAGAACTGGACGAACCTGCTCGCCGGCGTGTCCGGCACACGCACGCTGACGCACGACTGGGTCGAGAAGTACCAGATCCCCGTGCACTTCGCGGCCGAGGCCGTGGTGCGTCCCGAGGAGGTGCTGCCGCGCCATGAGGCGAAGCGACTCGATCCGTCCACGCAGTTCGCGCTAATCGCCGCGCGAGAGGCCTGGGAGGATGCCGGATCCCCCGACGTCGCCCCCGAGCGCCTCGGCGTCGACTGGGCCACCGGGATCGGCGGCGTCTGGACGCTGCTGGATGCCTGGGACACGCTGCGCGAGAAGGGCCCCCGTCGCGTGATGCCCCTGACGGTGCCGATGCTGATGCCGAATGCCGGTGCCGGCAACCTGTCGCTGCACTTCAAGGCGAAGGCATTCGCCCGCACTGTCGTCAGCGCCTGCGCCTCCAGCACGGAGTCGATCGCGAACGCCTACCAGCACCTGCAGGACGGGCTGGCCGATGTGGTGATCGCCGGTGGCGCGGAGTCCGCGATCCATCCGATCACGATGGCGTCGTTCTCGTCGGCACAGGCGCTCTCCCGCCGCAATGACGATCCTGCCACCGCCTCCCGCCCCGGAGCCATCGACCGCGACGGCTTCGTGATGGGCGAGGGCGGTGCCGCTCTGGTGATCGAGACCGAGGAGCACGCCCAGGCTCGCGGTGCGAAGATCTATGCCTACCTGGTGGGCGGCGGCGTCACCGCCGACTCGTACCACATCACCGGCAACGACCCCGAGGGCGCCGGCGCGGCCAGAGCCGTGGAAGCAGCCCTCGCCCAGGCCGGCGCAAGCGCCGACGAGGTGTCGCACATCAACGCGCACGCCACCTCGACCCCGGTGGGGGATCCCAACGAGTACGAGGCGCTCAAGCGCGTGTTCGGCCCGCGGATCGATGAGATCCCGGTCTCCGCCACCAAGGCGTCCACCGGGCATCTGCTCGGCGGCACCGGCGCCCTCGAGGCGGTCTACACGATCCTCGCGCTGCGTGACCGCGTCGCCCCTCCGACTATCAACATGACCGAGCCCGATCCTGAGGTGCCGTTCAAGCTCTCCGGCGAGCCCCAGCCCCTCGGCGATGGCGATCTACTCGCCATCAGCAACTCCTTCGGTTTCGGCGGCCACAACGCCGTCGTGGCGTTCCGCAGCCTCTGAGACGGCTCGCGGCGCCGCTGACTGACGAAGCCCCTGCAGATCGATCTGCAGGGGCTTCAGTCATCAGGCGGAGGATTCGCTTTCTCAGCATCCGGGAGCTGATCACCGGATCCCGATACTCGAGCCTCCTCCGCACGTTCTCCGCGGGTCACCCGACCTTGTGCAGCCACACCACGCGCGCGTCGTCACCGGCGTGACGGAACGGCTCGAGCTCCTCGTCCCATGCGGCGCCCAGCGCGACGTCGAGCTCCCGCTGCAGCTCGATCATGCTGCCTGCAGCGATCTCCATCGCGTAGCGGATCCGGTCCTCGCCGACCACGATGTTGCCGGCGCTGTCGGTCTGCGCGTAATGGATGCCGAGGTCCGGGGTGTGCAGCCAGCGCCCGCCATCGCTGCCGGGTGTGGGATCCTCCGAGACTTCGAAGCGCAGGTGCTCCCACCCGCGGATGGCCGTCGCGAGCGCAGAGCCCGTGCCCACCGGGCCGTCCCAGTAGAACTCCGCGCGCCGCGTGCCGGGCTGCACCGGCTGGTCGCTCCAGTCGAAGCTGACGGCGCGACCGATAGCGCGTCCGACCGCCCATTCGAGGTGCGGGCAGAGCGCGCGTGGCGCGGAGTGGATGTACACCACTCCGCGTGCGTATCCCGTCGCCATGATCTCTCCGTTTCATCAGGTACGTCTTCCCCTACGACCTGATCCGAAGAACTCGGCGAACTATGCGGTTATACGGTGATTATCACCCAGTTTCGCCCGAATCACAAGCGTGTGATTACGGATACGACAGCGGCCCCGATCCGAAGACCGGGGCCGCTGTCCGAGATCAGAGGATCAGGCCTCGCTCATGGCGAGCTTGGCCTGCTGTCCCTTGGCCGCATAGTAGGCGGCGCGGGCGGCATCCTTGCGGGCCTGCTCGGCGTAGCCGTGCTCGAGCACGTCCTGCGGCACCTCGAACTGCTCGTGCTGGTCGGTGCCGTGGTACTTCTCGATGTACGCGTCCAACTCGGGGCCCGAGGTCCACGAGGTGATCAGGTTGTACCGCGGCTCCGTGCCGTTGTGCGTGGTGGCGTGCCACAGACGCTGGGTGTCGATGATCAGCTGCGCACCGGCGGGCAGCGCAATGCGCACCTCACCCTGCGGATCGGTGCGGTTCTCACGCAGCACGAAGAAGCTGTCCTTGTCGTCGGTGAGGTTGAAGAAGCCGCGCACCACCCATCCCGTGCCATCCGGGTTCAGGCGGTTGTTGTCGTCCTGGTGCAGGTTGTACAGGCAGTCGCCGTACGGGGTGGGCTGCAGCTCGATCACGCGGCAGCGGCCGACGTTCGCACCCGGCTCCTGTGCGCGACGGGCGAGGTTCGGGGCCTTGGCGACCTGGGAGTCGATCCAGACGCCATCCTTGTCCGTGCGCGGCGGCTTGTGGTTCCAGAAGCCGTTGCACTCGATCTCGCCCTTGGCGCTCGCGAGCGGGGCGAAGCGGGTGTCACCCGAGGACTTCCAGTCGACGTACTCGATGTCCAGCCACTCCTTGGGATCGAGCGACTGATCGTAGCTGTCGAGGATGACGAAACCCTTTTCCTCGAGGGCTGCGGACTTGATGTATCCCATGATCCGAGTCATGTCCTTTCGTAATGGGCCAGCACGTTTTAACAGGCCCTACTTAGGTAACCCTACATCGGCCTCCTGGACACACCCCGGGCGCCCGCCGGAGAAAAACCGCGGCGGCTAGACTCGTCGCGGCGGCGATCGTCTGTCCGCCAATCGGAGGATTCACGCAGTGATGGCAACGGCGACCAATGTGGAAGCGACCGCAACCGGCACCATCGAATGGCTCGCCGATCCGACGACGAACATCGTCGTTCCGGTGTATCAGCGCCAGTACCGCTGGGACATCGGCGCCTGCGAGAAGCTGCTCGGCGACGTGCGGATCGTCGCGCGGGAGGATCCTGATCATCGGCACTTCATCGGATCGATCCTCTCGGCGGAGGATGCCGACGGCGGGGATCTCGTGCTGATCGACGGACAGCAGCGCGTCACGACGGTGATGCTGCTGATCGCCGCGCTGCACCACAGCGTGAGGGATGCGGATCCGGCGCTGGCCAGCGAGCTGGAGCGCGTGCTCGTGCGCTCCGGCGACCGCGATCGCACCAAGCTTCGCCCTCATCATGCCTGGGCCGAGCTGTACGAGTCGGTCGTGCTGGACCGCCGCGGCGACGAGGACCGTGAGTCGCGCTTCGACGACAACTATGCGTTCTTCCGCAGTCAGGTCCATCCCGATGAGGTCCCACTCATCTGGAACGGTCTTCAGAAGCTGGAGCACGTCTCGATCACGCTCGGCCCCTCGGCGAACGCCCAGCAGATCTTCGAGAGCCTCAACTCCACCGGTCAGCCGCTGCGCGATCACGAGCTGATCCACAACTACATCCTGATGGGCCTCTCACACGCCGAGCAGCTCGCGGTCGAAGAGGAGTACTGGCTGCCGATCGAGCACCATACCGGCGAGTCCATCGGCGCCTTCTGGCGGCATCATCTGATGATGACCACCGGGCGCGAGATCGATGCGGCCGGAGAGCACGGCGTGTACGCGGCGTTCCGCGGCTCCTTCCCCAGACTGGACGTGAAGCAGCTCCGCGCGGATGCCGCCACCTGGCGCGAGAACGCCGAGATCTACGGCACCCTGCTCGACCCGAGCGGTGAGCCGGATCCCGGCATCCGCCTGCAGCTGGAGCATGTGAACACCTTCGGCCGCGCCGCCTATCCGCTGGTGATGAGCGCCTACGGCGACCACCGGCGCGGCATCATCTCGCGGCAGGAGCTCATCGAGGTGCTCGAGTGGGTGCAGGCGCTGTACCTGCGCCGCGCGATCGTCGGACTGCCCACCGACCGCCTGATCGCCAGGCTCTGCCGAGCCCGTGCCGAAGGTCGCGACTCGCTGATGCGCGCGATCGCCCGGATCACGCCGTCCGACGAGCGGGTCGGTGCGGTGCTGAAGTATGGCGAGCTTCCCCATCCGGCCTATGTGCTGGGACGGATCGAGGGGGTGGACGACACGGCCGACTTCGATGTGGAGGCCATCGTTCCCGCGGTGCCGGCGGACGGCTGGAGCGGTGACGGCCACCGACCGTGGAGCGAGTACAGCGAGGATGAGCAGAACAGTCACCGTGCGCTCGCCCCGACGCTGGGCAACCTCACTCTGCTGGAGCAGCCACTTGCCGAGCAGGTGTTCGGGGAATCCTTCCCGGGCAAGCGCGATCGGGCGTACGCCCGCAGCAGCGTCGCCGCCACACGCGAGCTCGCGGATGCCGAGGGCTGGGGCACCGCCGCGATCTCGGCGCGCACCGTGCGGCTGTCGGAGCAGCTGCTGCGGATCTGGGCGCGACCGGCGCTCCCGGAGATCGACGACGACGGGTTGACCCCGGTGCTCGATGCGGTCCGCCGACGTGGCTGGCCGGCCGGCTGGGAGCGCGAGTTCGACTACTGCGAATATCGTGGCGAGCACTGGGAGGTCAAGGACGTCAAGGCACTGTTCAACCGAGTGTTCCGCAGAGCCTGGACCGATGACCGTGCCGCTGCCCTCGCCTACAGTGCACGCCATGGCGGGCCGCTGTACGAGTCGATGGCCTGGAAGGGCCACTGGGACACCATCGCCGAGGGCAGCCACCTGTACATGGGGTGGGACTCGAACTACATGATGACCGCCCTGCAGGGCGTGCTGGAGGAATCCGGCATCGCCGCCGAGGTGTTCGTGAAGTACTCCTACATCGGCAACGTGATGTGACGGGTGCGAGGGTACGTCGACCTGCTGCAGCGACGTTCGTGTCGTACGCATCGACAACGCCTGAGGAGGCGCGCTTGGGCGCAAGCCGTCCTCAGGCGATGTCAACCCCTGGGGCGCCGTGGGCAGACGCAGGACGATGGACCGATGAGCGACACGACAGGCGACCCAGCACAGGAACCGGACACCGAGGATCTTGAGGAGCCGAGCACCGAGAAGGAGGTCGACGAGGAGCCGAAGGCCGAGAAGCCGCACGACGCCGAGCCGGATCATCAGGCCGTGGGCATCGGCGTGATCGGCGGACCGCAAAGCATCGCGGACGACGCGCCGGACGACGAAGACGAGTAGAACGTGAAAAGTGGGGCGGGCGGGACTTGAACCCGCGATCGTTGGGTTATGAGCCCACTGCCTTCACCAGCTTGGCCACCGCCCCGTAGAACACCAGCCTAGCGGTGCGATCAGAGCGGCTGCGCCGACCGGTGCTCCTCGACGTGGCGCAGGTAGATCTCAGCATTCTCGACCAGCCCCTGACGCTCTTCGTCCGTCAGTGCGCGGCGCACCTTCGCGGGAACCCCTGCGACCAGGGAGCCGTCGGGCACCTCCGTCCCGCCCAGCACGACGGCGCCGCCGGCGACCAGGCATCCGCGGCCGATCACCGCACCGCTGAGCACCACCGCACCCATCCCGATCAGCGAGCCGTCCCCGATCGTGCAGCCGTGCACGACCGCGTTGTGACCGATGGACACCTTCTCACCGATCACGACGCCATGCCCGCTGTCGACGTGCAGGGAGACATTGTCCTGCACATTGCTGCCCGCCCCGACGCTGATCGGCGCGGAGTCGGCACGCAGCACCGCGTTGTACCAGACGCTTGCGGCCGGACCGAGGGTCACGGCTCCGATGATCCTCGCACCGGATGCGATGAAGGCATCGGATGCCACATTCGGATGCTGTCCAGACACGGCGATGATAGAGGCTGCCGGCGCGATCGTCATACTGGCGAGAATACCCTTGCATCGGCGGATTCATGCGGCAGAACGCGCTCGGTAAGCGTTGCCTTGGCTTGCTTGCGGAATATCTCCCACTGAGTAGCGTTGGTCTCAACAAGCCCGCTGAGCACAATTCGGAGGTTCTCATGAGCAAGGCACAGACCGTCTCCACCACCGCCGTCGACCCGACCGTGGCGGCGGCGGCCGCACAGTTCCTCTCTCCCGTCGTCCACGGCCTCGAGGCACTGGTCGTCAACGGCAAGCAGGCACACTGGCACGTGCGCGGCGCCAACTTCGTCGGTGTCCACGAGCTTCTCGATCAGGTCGTCGCTCGCGTCCAGGACTTCGCCGACACGGCCGCCGAGCGCATCGTCGCTCTGGGCCTTCCGATCGACTCCCGCCTGAGCACGGTGGCAGAGAAGGCTGCGAAGACGTCGGTGCCGGCCGGGTTCGCCCAGTCCGAGGAGATCATCAACGCCGTCGTCAGCGACATCGACGCGATCCTCGTCGAGGTGAAGGCGGCCGTCGAAGGACTCGACGCGGTCGACCTCACCAGCCAGGACGTCGCGATCGAGATCCAGCGCGGCCTGGAGAAGGACCGCTGGTTCCTCATCTCCCACGTCGCGGCCTGATCGCATTCGCCCAGACGTTTAGTCGAGGGGCGCCGGAGCATTCGCTTCGGCGCCCCTCGGCGTTCACGCCCGGTGCGTGACGCGTCCGCCCAGAATCGTGGCCACGACCGGCATCCGTTGCAGTTGCGCCCGGTCAGCCGTACGCGGATCCGCGCCGCACAGTGCGATGTCAGCGACCGCGCCGAGGCCGATCTCTGCTGCACCGCGCCGGCTGCTGGCGCGCAGCGCCGTATCGATGCTCACGCGCTCCTCCGGATGCCAGGGCCCGCGGCCATCGCCTGTGCGATGCACGGCCGCGGCGATGCCGAGCCAGGGGTCCAGCGGGGTCACTGGGGCATCCGATCCGAAACGCACGGACGCTCCCGAGGCGAACAGGGATGCCAGCGGGTAGCCGAGTGAGCGCTGGTTCCGCCACAGATCGCTCGCCAGGTCGCGATCGTCGATCGCGTGCATGGGCTGCACGCTCACGGCTACGCCCAGGCGGGCGAAGCGCTGCAGATCGGCATGCCGCACGAGCTGGGCGTGTTCGACGGTCCCCTGCGCCTGCGTGTACGCGAAAGCGTCCAGTGCGGATGCCACGGCCCGGTCGCCGATCGCGTGAACAGCCACGTCGATGCCCGACGCGGTGGCGCGGGCGAGCAGGCCGACGAGCTCGTCTGCCGGGATGTTCAGCACCCCGAAGTTCTGCGGGTCCCCCGCATAGGAGTGTGAGCATGCCGCGGTGCGCGTACCGAGGGATCCGTCGGTGATGAGCTTGAGCGGTCCCACCTGCACCAGTCCGCCGGCGGCATCCAGCTGCGCACCGCTGTGCAGCCCCTCGTCGATGGCGCGCTGCAGATCGGCGGGATAGAAGGCGAACTCCACGCGATGGCTGTCGAACCCGGATGCGACCCGGCGCCGCCAGGCATCCGCGTTCCACGCCATGTCGAAGTCCACCAGGCCGGTGACTCCCCGTGCTGCGGCGCGTCGGCCCGCCGCGGCGACGGCCGCATCCACGGTCGCCTCGTCGGTCGCATTCAGTCGCCGGGAGATCTCGAAGGCCTGCTCCTCGCGCAGCATGCCGTCCTCGTCCGCGCCCTCGAAGCCCTCCCGCCGCAGTGCCGCGGAGTTCAGCCAGACACTGTGCACATCCGCGTTGATCAGGTAGGCCGGCCGCTCCCCCGTCACCTCGTCCAGCAGACCCAGAGAAGGACGCTCCCGCCACTCGGCGATGCGCAGGCCGGCGCCGACGATCCGCCCGTCGGGCAACGGCGCGGCATCCGCCACCATCCGCACCGCCTCTGCGGCGCTCGCGGCGTCGCCCAGCTGCACCCGCTGCGCGTCCAGTGCCCACTGCACCAGATGCACGTGGTGATCCCAGAGCCCGGGAATCGCCCAGGCGCCGCCGCCGTCGACCACCTCGGCCGTCGCACGCAGGTTCCCCGTCGGTGCGATGTCGGCGATGACCCCTCCCCGGATCAGGATGTCGACGGGCCCGTCAGTCGGCAGCAGCTCGCGCCCGGAGCCTGCCACGCGCACACCGCGCAGCAGCAGATCTCCTGTCAGCGCTGGCACGACGGACACCAGTACAGCTTGCGCGCGCCGATCTCCTCCAGAGCGATCTCGGTGCCGCATACCCGGCACGGCAGCCCGGCGCGGTGGTACACCCAGTGCCGGTCGTCGCGGCTCGCCATCGCCGCACGGTACTGGTCGGGCGTGAGCCCGTCCATGGTCATCATCTGACCGGTCTCGACGCCGATCGCCAGCAGCCGGACCCAGTCCCGCCACAGTTCGCGCACGACCTCCTCCGGCACGTCCCGGCCGGGCGTGTGCGGCTCCAGCCGAGCGCGGAACAGCATCTCGGCACGGTAGACGTTGCCGATGCCGCTGACGACGGTCTGGTCCATCAGCAGCAGCGCGATGGGCGTCGGTTTGCGGCGCACCGTGCGCACGAACCTCTCCTCGCCCTCGGCAGGATCGCCCACCAGCGGGTCGGGACCGAGCTTGGCGAGGGTGGCGAGCATCTCATCGGGCGTCTGCAGCGCGCACGCGGTCGGTCCGCGTAGGTCGGCGCAGGTCGAGTCGGTGAGCAGACGCAGCCGCACCTGTCCGACCACGGGCGGCGGCCACTCCTCGCCCTCGTCGGCGAGCCCGCGGGTCTGCTCCGACATCCGCACGTGCACGCGAGTACGCCGGGGCGCTCCGATCGATGTCAGCGAGTTCTCTCCTGCGTCATCGAGGATCGGTTCTCCGAGACCGTCGCCGCCCAGCTCCGTCCCCCGCTGATTGGTCTGCCCCATCCGGCCGTTGGCCGAGGCGATCGTCGGGTCGACGAGAATCTCGCCGGCGAAATCCCACGCACCGTACAGCCCGAGGTGAACCCGCAGCCAGAGCTCCCCCTCGAACTCCAGGAACATCTGTTTGCCGACCGCCATGCCCTGCTGCATCTCGCGCCCATCGAGCACGGCGGCACCCTCCGCGAATCTGCCCTGCGGACTGGAGGCGCTCACCTGCCGTTGGACGAAGTTGCGAGTGAACTGCCGTGCAATGCGGTGGACGGAGTGACCCTCGGGCATCTCAGGCGCGAGGATCCGGAAGCAGCGAGCCGTCGCGCTCGAAATCGGCGATCTGTCCGATCCGGCGCACGTGGCGCTCATCATTCGAGAACGGCGTGGCGATGAACGTGTCGATCAGCGAGGTCACCTCGTCGAAGCTGTGCTGGCGGGCTCCGATGGAGATCACATTGGCGTCGTTGTGCTCCCGAGCGAGTTCGGCCGTCGAGGCGTTCCAGACCAGGGCTGCGCGGATGCCGGCGACCTTGTTGGCCGCGATCTGCTCGCCGTTGCCCGAGCCTCCGAACACGACTCCGAGCGCCTCGACTCCGGCAGCCTGGTCGGCGACGACGGCCTGAGCAGCGCGGATGCAGAACGACGGGTAGTCGTCCAGCGCGTCGTACTGCACCGGGCCGTGGTCGACGACGTCGTGTCCTGCGGCACGCAGGTGCTCCCGCAGCCTGGTGGAGAAGTCGAGGCCGGCATGATCGGTGGCGATGTGGATGCGCATGGCGCCCATCTTATTCGCCTCCGCGACCCGGAAACGGGGCGTGCGCATCAGGGAGCGATGCCCGCGGCGGCCCGCTTGAACCCGGCACGCACGTTCTCACAGCATCCGGGACGGCAGACGTCGAAGGCGCCGCCGACGTCCGTGATATGCGCACGATCGGCGGCCGGACGCCCTTCCAGGCGCTCCTGGATGAGGTCGACGATCCCGGCGACGAACGAGGGCGACACACCGGGGGTGGGCGTGCGCGCGAAACGCAGACCAGCACCTTCGGCGGCCTCCTTCGCCTCGGTGTCCAGGTCCCAGAGCACCTCCATGTGGTCGCTCATGAATCCAACCGGTACGACGATGACAGCCTGGCGTCCACGCGCGGCCAGCTCGCCGATGACGTCGCAGACGTCGGGTTCGAGCCAGGCCTGCGTGGCGGGTCCGGATCGGGACTGGTACACGAGCTGCCACGGCACGGCTGACGCCTCCGGCAGCAGCTGCGCGACGCGATCCATCACCCACGCCGATACCGCCTGATGCTGCGCAGCGTATGCGCCGCCCTCGCCCCAGTCCACGTCGCGGGGGCCGGAGCGCACGGCATCCGTCGCCGGAATGCTGTGAGTGGAGAACAGCACCTGCACGGCATCCGCGGGAACGCCCTCGGCGAGCATCTCCGCTACTGCGTCGTGCACGCCCGCGACGAACGACTGCACGAACCCGGGGTGGTCGTAGAACGGACGGATCTTGTCGATCGTCACGACGCCGTCATACTCGGTGCCGTCCAGCACCCGCGCGAAGTCCTCGCGGTATTGCCGGCAGCTGGAGAACGAGCTGTACGCGCTGGTCGCGAACGCGAGCAGCGTCGTATCGCCGTGGGCGACGGCCTCGGCGACGGCATCCTCCAGGTAGGGCGCCCAGTTGCGGTTGCCCCAGTACACCGGCAGGTCGATCGACCGTGCCGCCAGCTCGGCCTCCAGCGCGGTCTTCAACGCGCGGTTCTGTCCGTTGATCGGGCTCACCCCGCCGAAATGGCGGTAGTGATGGGCGACCTCCTCCAGGCGCTCATCGGGGATGCCCCGCCCCCGGGTGACGTTGCGCAGGAACGGGATGACGTCGTCCTGGCCCTCCGGGCCGCCGAAGCCCGCCAGCAGGATCGCGTCGTAGGCGACGGGCTGTTCGATGAACGGATCACCTCCGGATGCTGCGGAAGAAGCGTGCGGAACGGCATCCGTGTCAAGAGCACTCACGGCCGTCATCCTGCCACCGCAGGCTATGAGCCAGCGCGGAAACCATCGCGCACGACGTTGCCTGGCGTAGGCTGTCATGGTTGTCGTCGGCGCCAGCCGTGCCGACGCAGGACGACGCCCCCTCACCACTGGGAGATAACAGCTGTGCCTGGAGAGAACCTCACCCGTACGGAAGCGCAGGAGCGCCGTGCCGTCATCGATACGCAGTCCTATCAGGTCTCGCTCGACCTCACCAAGGGCGCGGAGGTGTTCGGATCGCGCAGCGTCGTGCGATTCACCGCGACGCCCGGAAGCTTCACCTTCATCGACCTGATCGCCCGCGAAGTGCGCGAGATCTCGCTCAACGGCGAGCAGATCGACCCGCACGAGGCATTCGCCGACTCCCGGATCGCGCTGGACGGGCTGCAGGCCGAGAACGTGCTGATCGTCGACGCGGACTGCCTGTACACCAACACCGGCGAGGGCCTGCACCGTTTCGTCGACCCGGTCGACGGCGAGGTGTACCTTTACTCGCAGTTCGAGGTGCCGGACTCGCGCCGCATGTTCGCCGTGTTCGAGCAGCCCGACCTGAAGGCCACCTTCCAGTTCACCGTTACCGCACCCGCGGCGTGGAAGGTCGTGTCGAACTCGCCGACCCCCGAGCCGATCGTGCACGACGCCTCCACGGACTCCGGCTGCCAGCAGACCGCGACCTGGGGCTTCGAGCCCACTCCGCGCATCTCCTCGTACATCACCGCGCTCATCGCAGGACCCTACGAGTCGACGTTCTCGGAGCTCACCAGCTCCTCGGGCACGGTCATCCCGCTGGGCGTGTACGGCCGCAAGAGTCTGTGGCAGCATCTGGACGCCGACTACATCTTCGAGAAGACCCGCCAGGGCTTCGCCTATTACGAGTCCAAGTTCGGCGTGCCGTATCCGTTCGCGAAGTACGACCAGCTGTTCGTGCCGGAGTTCAACGCCGGCGCAATGGAGAACGCCGGCGCCGTCACCTTCACCGAGACCTACGTGTTCCGCAGCAAGGTGACGGATGCGGTCAAGGAGCGCCGCGTCGTCACGATCCTGCACGAGCTGGCGCACATGTGGTTCGGCGACCTGGTCACCATGAAGTGGTGGAACGACCTGTGGCTGAACGAGTCGTTTGCCGAGTGGGCGTCGACGATCGCTACCGCCGAGGCGACCGAGTGGACCGAGGCCTGGACCACATTCAACGCGATGGAGAAGACCTGGGCGTACCGCCAGGATCAACTGCCCTCCACGCATCCGATCGTCGCCGAGATCAACGACCTGCAGGACGTGCTGGTCAATTTCGACGGCATCACGTACGCCAAGGGCGGCTCGGTGCTCAAGCAGCTCGCCGCCTGGGTCGGGATCGACGCCTTCTTCGCCGGAGTGGCGCGGTACTTCCAGAAGCACGCCTGGGGGAACACCGAGCTGAGCGACCTGCTCGTCGAGCTCGAGGCGACCAGCGGCCGTGAACTGACCAGCTGGGCGAAGAAGTGGCTCGAGACGGCCGGCGTCAACACCCTCGCCCCGGTGATCGTCGAGGATGCGGCGGGGGTCATCACCCGCTTCGCCGTCACGCAGACCGCCCCCGCCGACTATCCGACCATCCGTCCACACCGTCTGGGAATCGGCTTCTACAACCTTCAGGACGGCGCACTGGTGCGCACGCACGACATCGAGGTCGACGTCGACGGCGATCGCACGGAGATTCCGGAGCTGCAGGGCCTGCCCCGCCCCGACATGGTGCTGCTGAACGACAAGGATCTCGCCTACGCCAAGATCCGGCTCGACGAGCAATCGCTCGAGACCGCCATCGCGCACCTGGCCGACATCACCGACCCGCTCGCACGCTCGCTGGTGTGGGGTGCCGCGTGGGACCAGACCCGGGATGCCGAGACCGCCGCATCCGATTACATCGACCTGGTGCTCGGCAACATCGGCCGCGAGACCGAGTCCACCACCGTGCGCACCACGCTCTCCCAGCTGCTGCTGGCAGCCTCCACCTATGTCGCCCCTGACCGGCGCGCCGCCACGCGAGAGAAGGTCGCCGACGGGCTGTGGGCGCTCGCGCAGCAGGCGGAGTCGGGAAGCGACACGCAACTGCAGCTGGTGACCGCGTTCGCGAACACACTGGTGACACCAGAGCATGCCGGCATCGTCGGTCGTCTGCGGGCAGGCGAGGACACGCTGCCGGGGCTCGAGATCGATGACGACCTGTCCTGGCAGCTGCTGGTCGGACTGGCCGCCGCTGGAGCGACGGATGCGGCGACGATCGACGCCGCACTGGCCGGTGACAACACTGCCAAGGGTGCGGAGTTCGCCGCACAGGCCCGTGCTGCCCTGCCCACGGTGGAGGCGAAGCAGGCCGCCTGGTCGTCGCTGATCGACAACGCCGACCTACCCAACACGATCGTCCGCTCCACGGCACTCGGCTTCGTGCATCCGTCGGGCGTCGATGTGCTCGGCGATTACATCGAGAAGTACTTCGACATGCTGGTGCCGATCTGGGAGAACCGCACGTACCAGATCGCGGACTATCTGATCGTGGGTCTGTACCCTCGTCCGCTGGCGAACGTGGCGCTGCGCGATGCGACCCGGTCGTGGCTCTCGGCGAACAAGGACGCCGCCCCGGCGCTGCGCAGGCTGGTGCACGAGAACCTCGCCGACGTCGAGCGCGCGCTCACCGCGCAGTCCCGCGACGCCGAGGATTGAGCCCGGCCACGACCGACCCGGCTCCGCGCACATCCAGCGTTCCGTGAAGCCGGATCGGTAGGATCGGAACGTGCCGCTCCTGCCTCTCGCCACCGATCCCGCCGCCCCTGCGGACACCTGGGCGTCGATTCTGCACACGCTCACGGTGATCGGCGAGAAGGCGCTCTGGGTCGCGATCATCGCCGCGTCGGCGTTCGTGCTGGGGCTGCTGCTGCGGCTGGTCATCCGCCGGATCGTGCGGCGCATCGTCGCCACCGCCAAGTCGAAGGCCAACGTCGACGACACCCAGGCCCTGGAGCGCTCGCCGCTCGCCGACATGCGCCTGGTGCAGCGCACCAGAACGCTCGGCTCGATACTGCAGAACATCATCAACGTCATGCTCGTGGTGGTGGCGCTGCTGCTCATCGTCTGGGTGCTCTCCCCCGCGCTGCTGAGCTCGCTGACCCTGCTCACCGCTGCGATCGGCGCGGGCCTCGGCTTCGGTGCGCAGAACATCGTCAAGGACGTGCTGAACGGCCTGTTCCTGGTGGCCGAGGATCAGATCGGCATCGGCGACGTGGTCGACCTCGGCCTTGCCTCGGGAGTGGTCGAGCACGTCAGCGTGCGCATCACGCAGGTGCGCGACGTGAACGGCACGCTCTGGTACGTGCGCAACGGCGAGGTGACCCGCATCGGCAACATGTCTCAGGGCTGGGCGCGCGCGATCATCGATGTCGGCGTGGCACCGGACTCCGACCTCGACCTGGTCGAGGAGACCATGCTCGAGACCGCCGAGAGCCTCGCCAAGGACCCGAAGTGGCGCACCCGCATCATCGAGAAGCCCGAGCTGTGGGGCCTGCGTACGATCGACGGCGACGCGCTCGTGGTGCGCGTGGTCATGAAGACGAGAGCGCTCGCGATGGACGACGTGTCTCAGGAGCTGCGCAGGCGTCTGCGCGATGCCATGCTCACCAGGGACATCGTGACTCCGCAGCTGGCATCGGTGAACCTCACCGGCTTCGAGGGTGCACGTCGGGTGCGCGGCGCCAACCCGCCCAAGACCCGCCCGAACCCGGTCACCGGTGTGCCGCCGGTCGCCGAGCGCGGCGTCTGGCGACGCAAGAAATCCGACGGCGAAGAAGGCGGCGCGAGATGACGTTCTACGACGAGGTCGGCGGCCATGAGACGTTTCGGCGGCTCGTCGAGGTCTTCTACCAGGAGGTGGCCCTCGACCCGGTGCTCAAGCCGATGTACCCGGAGGAAGACCTCGGGCCGGCGGCGGATCGCCTGACGATGTTCCTGGAGCAGTACTGGGGCGGACCGACCACCTACAGTGAGCGTCGCGGACATCCCCGGCTGCGGATGCGGCACGTGGCCTTCCACGTCAACCCGGATGCCAGGGACCGCTGGCTGACGCACATGCGCACCGCTCTGGACGATGTTCAGCTCTCGCCGATGCACGATGCGACCTTCTGGGACTACCTTCAGCGCGCGGCCCATTCCCTGGTCAATACCTTCGAGCCCTCCCCTGGCGTCGGTCCCGCCCAGCAGCACCGCCCCGACCTCGGACTCACTTCATAGCAGCACCGCACCCACCACCTCGTCGACGAAGGAGTCGCCATGGCAGTCCGTACCGCACAGACCGACGTGCTCATCATCGGCTGGGGCCTATCCGGCCTCGTCGCCGCCTGCGAAGCCATGGACGCCGGCCGCAGCGTGACGATCATCGATCAGGAGCCCCGCTCCAACCTCGGCGGTCAGGCCTGGTGGTCCTTCGGCGGCCTGTTCCTGATCGACTCCCCGGAGCAGCGCCGGATGGGCATCCGCGACTCCCTCGAACTGGCCACGCAGGACTGGTTCGGCAACGCCGGCTTCGACCGTCCGGAGGATGAATGGCCGCGCCGCTGGGCGCGGGCCTACCTTGACTTCGCTGCGGGCGAGAAGCGCGCCTGGCTGCGCCAGCGCGGCGTCGGCTTCTTCCCCGTGGTGGGCTGGGCGGAGCGCGGCGGCAGCGGCGCGATCGGGCCGGGCAACTCGGTGCCGCGATTCCACATCACCTGGGGCACCGGCCCCGGGATCGTCGCGCCGTTCGCCGCCGCGGTGGAGGCCGGTGCGGCGGACGGCCGGGTGCGCATACTTCCGCGCCATCGGGTCACGGAACTGCTCGTCGACGCCGGAGCGGTGACAGGTGCGCGCGGAGACGTGCTGGCCGACAGCAGCGCGCCCCGCGGGGTCAGCTCGTCACGCGATGTCGCAGGCGACTTCGAGATCACTGCGGAGGCCACGATCGTGGCCTCCGGGGGCATCGGCGGCAACCACGACCTCGTCCGTGCGGCATGGCCCGAGCGTCTGGGCACTCCCCCGCAGCACATGCTCACCGGCGTGCCGGCGTACGTCGACGGCTCCATGCACGGGGTGTCCGAAGCAGCCGGCGCACGGCTGATCAACGGCGACCGCATGTGGCACTACGTCGAGGGCATCGCCAACTGGGATCCGGTCTGGCCGCAGCATGGCATCCGTATCTTGCCCGGCCCGTCGTCGCTGTGGCTGGACGCCACGGGCCGGCGCCTGCCGGTGCCGCTGTACCCGGGGTTCGACACGCTCGGCACGCTCGCGCATCTGCGCACGACAGGTCACGATCACTCCTGGTTCATCACCTCGCTGAAGATCGTCGAGAAGGAGTTCGCGCTCTCGGGCAGCGAGCAGAACCCCGATCTGACGGGCAAGGACGTCGGTCTGCTGCTGAAGTCGCGCCTGGCGAAGGGGCCGACCGGTCCGGTGCAGTCGTTCCTGGACGAGGGAGCGGATTTCATCGTCGAGAACGATCTGGAGACCCTGCTCGGCCAGATGCAGCGGATGCCGGGCGGTGAGGCGCTCAACGTCGATCAGGCGCGCCAGGAGGTCCTGGCCCGCGACCGCGAGATCGGCAACGACTTCACCAAGGATGCGCAGATCTCGATGCTGCGGTCGATGCGCTCCTATCGGGGCGACAAGCTGATCCGCACCGCTCCTCCGCACCGACTGCAGGATCCCGCCGCTGGGCCGATGATCGCGGTGAAGCTGCACGTGCTCACCCGCAAGTCTCTCGGCGGAATCCAGACCGATCTCGACGGGCGGGCTCTGGGTGCCGACGGTCAGCCCGTTCCCGGGCTGTACGCGGCCGGCGAGGCGAGCGGTTTCGGTGGAGGAGGCGTGCACGGCTATCGCGCGCTGGAGGGAACGTTCCTCGGCGGATGCCTGTTCTCCGGCCGGCAGGCGGGTCGCGCCGCGGCACGCTGAGCTGTTGCCGTGCGCCGGGCCCGCTTCAGCCGGCGGAGGGGCCGGTCTGCCGCACCGCGGTGAGTCCTCGCACGGCCGGCCCCCGGCTGAGCACGTGCCCGCGGGAGAAGGCCAGGCGCGTCCACCGGCCGGACTCGGTGACACGCACCTGCTCGGCGGCGATGACCTGCCCGGCGGGTCCGGCCGAACCGAGGAAGCCGAACGCATGAGCGGCGAACGCCACCCCGCGTGGCAGGCCTTGCAGGTCTTCGTCCGCCTCGCCCCAGATTCGCGCGCGCAGGGCGCGGACGGCATCCTCTCCGGCACCGTCCGGGCTGCCGTGCGCGACGGCGGAGATGCCCCACTGCGCGCGGTCGGCGACGATCGTGGCGGGCAGCACGCCCACCTGCTGCCAGCCGCCGCGTGGAGGTGCCACTCCGGCCCAGGCAGGGGCGCGTGCGGTGTCGGGCAGCAGCAGCTCGGCGGGCACGTCGCCGGCGGTGAGCTCATCCACGACGAGATCGCAGCTCAGCTCGGGGTCGGCGCGCACGATCCGCATCGCGAGGATGGTGGGGGTCTGATCGAACAGGCTCTGCGGTGCGAGAGCGGCGGAGGTGAGCACGAGCACTCCGTCGGATGCCTGGATGCGCACCCCGTCGGCGCCGGCCTGTGCGGCGCGTCCCGAGAAGGTCAGCACGTCGCGCGCGGTCTCCGCGTCGGCGAGAACGAGTGGTCTGGTCATCTCTTCTAAACTAGCCCTGTGAACGCCGACGAGAACGCCAGCCGATCGATCCGCAACCTGCTGGAGGTGCTCGACCTCGACGCCTCGGAGGCGCGCACCACCGAGGACATCTTCACCGGCGTCTCGCATTCGATGCCCACCGGGCGCGTGTACGGCGGCCAGGTACTCGCCCAGTCGCTGGTCGCCGCGGAGCGCACACTGCCCGAGGACCGTGTCGTGCACTCCATGCACGGCTACTTCCTGCGGCCGGGAGACGCCTCCCAGGGGATCACCTTCGCCGTCGATCGCATCCATGACGGCCGGTCGTTCTCCACCCGCCGCTCGCAGGCGTATCAGGGCGGTGTGCCGATCTTCTCGATGATCTCCTCGTTCCAAGACGAGGATCCGGGGCTGGAGCACGCCGAGCCGATCCCCGAGGGCCTCCCGGATCCGGAGTCGCTGCCTTCCGACGACGAGCTGATCGGCACCCTGCATCCGGTCACCGGGCGTCTGCTCGCCGAGCGCCCGGCTGACATCCGACACATCACCGGTCCGCTGTTCGTCGAGGTCGCCGGAGAGCGCGTGCCCCGACAGGCCGTGTGGATGCGGATGCGCGCACCACTGCCCGACTCCCCACGGCTGCACAGAGCCGCCCTCGCCTATCTCAGCGACATGACCATCCAGGAGTCGATCCTGCGCCGGCACGGCATCACCTGGCAGACGCCGGGTCTGAAGGTGGCCAGCCTCGACCATGCGATGTGGTGGCACCGCTTCGGGCGCGTGGACGAGTGGATGCTGTACGTGCAGCAGTCCCCCAACGCTCGCGGAGGACGGGGACTCGCACAGGGCCGGATCTACAGCCGCGACGGCGCGCTGCTGGCGACGGTGGCGCAGGAGATCATGGTGCGCGTTCCCTCGGCTTGACCACCTCGGCCCGTCGCTGCGGCCACTGCGGTCGGCCCCGGGGTCAGCGCCGCCGGTACTCCAGTGGCTCGCCGATCAGCGGCTCCCAGGCTGCGCGCATCTCAGGTGTCAGCCGCACAGGATTCCCTGACGCGGCATCGACCAGCACGACGACCGTGGTCGCGCGCGCATAGAGCGCGTGCTGCTCGACCGCCGGGTCGCTGCGCACCTCGTAGCAGACCTCGATGCTCGAGCCCCCGAGCTTGCCGAACCACATCTGGATGTCCAGCGGATGCCGCTGATACGGCACCGGTGCAAGGTACTCGATCTCCTGACGGGCGATCAGCGTCAGCATCCCGAACGACACACCGGAGTCGAGCACAGCGGTGGGCGGCGCAGACTCCCCCGGTGCCGGCTTCCAGAACGCGCGGACGCGCGCCTCTTCGAGCAGCTTGAGCATCGCGGTGTTGTTGACGTGGTTGAAGGCATCTAGGTCACCCCATCGCAGCTGGATGGGGATGTGCAGACGCCCGTCCTCGCCGATGTGCTCGAGGGGCTCGGCAGCTCCGCTCGTCTGCACTAGTCGCGGGTCAGCTTGCGGTGAGTCGTGCGGTGCGGACGCGCCGCATCCGGCCCCAGCCGCTCAATCTTGTTCTTCTCATACGCCTCGAAGTTGCCCTCGAACCAGTGCCACTGCGAGGGGTTCTCATCGGTGCCCTCGTAGGCGAGGATGTGCGTGGCGATGCGGTCGAGGAACCACCGGTCGTGCGTGATGACCACAGCGCAGCCGGGGAACTCCAGCAGCGCGTTCTCGAGCGAGCTGAGGGTCTCGACGTCGAGGTCGTTGGTCGGTTCGTCGAGCAGCAGCAGGTTGCCGCCCTCCTTGAGCGTGAGCGCGAGGTTGAGGCGGTTGCGCTCACCGCCGGAGAGCACGCCGGCCTTCTTCTGCTGGTCGGGGCCCTTGAAACCGAACTTCGACACGTAGGCGCGCGAGGGAATCTCGGTCTTGCCGACGGTGATGAAGTCGAGGCCGTCCGACACGACCTCCCACAGCGTCTTGTTCGGGTCGATGTTCGCTCGCGTCTGATCGACGTAGCTGATCTTGACCGTCTCGCCGATCTTCAGATCGCCCCCGTCCAGGGGCTCGAGCCCCACGATGGTCTTGAACAGGGTGGTCTTTCCCACGCCGTTCGGGCCGATGACCCCGACGATGCCGTTCGGCGGCAGGCTGAAGCTCAGCCCATCGATCAGCATCCGGTCGCCGAAGCCCTTCTGCAGCTTCTTCGCCTCGATCACGATCGATCCCAGGCGCGGGCCGGCCGGGATCTGGATCTCTTCGAAGTCGAGCTTCCTGGTGCGCTCTGCCTCGGCAGCCATCTCCTCGTAGCGTGCCAGGCGCGCCTTCGACTTGGTCTGCCGGCCCTTGGCGCTGGAGCGTACCCACTCCAGCTCGTCCTTGAGCCGCTTGGCGAGCTTGGCGTCCTTCTTGCCCTGGATGTCCAGGCGCGCCGCCTTCTGCTCCAGATAGGTCGAGTAGTTTCCCTCGTACCCGAGCAGCCGGCCACGGTCGACCTCGGCGATCCACTCGGCGACGTGGTCGAGGAAGTACCGGTCGTGCGTGACGGCGATGACGGCACCCTTGTACTCCTTGAGGTGCTGCTCGAGCCAGAGCACGCTCTCGGCGTCGAGGTGGTTGGTGGGCTCGTCGAGCAGCAGCAGATCGGGCTTCTGCAGCAGCAGCTTCGCCAGCGCCACACGGCGCCTCTCACCGCCCGAGAGCGGGCCGATCTCGGCATCCGCTGGTGGGGTGCGCAGGGCATCCATGGCCTGCTCGAGCTGCGAGTCCAGGTCCCAGCCATCGGCCGCGTCGATCTCCTCCTGCAGCACGCCCATCTCGGCGAGCAGGGTGTCGAAATCGGCGTCGGGGTCGGCCATCAGCGCCGAGATCTCGTTGAAGCGATCGACCTTGGCCTTGATGGCGACGCCATCCTGAATGTTCTCGATGACGGTCTTGGACTCGTCGAGCTCCGGCTCCTGCATGAGGATGCCCACGGAGTAGCCGGGGCTGAGCCTGGCTTCGCCGTTCGACGGCGTGTCCAGACCTGCCATGATCTTCAAGATCGTGGACTTTCCCGCACCGTTCGGACCAACCATGCCGATCTTCGCCCCGGGCAGGAACGCCATGGTGACGTCATCGAGGATGAGCTTGTCACCCACCGCCTTGCGGGCTCGCACCATGGAATAGATGTACTCGGCCACGAAGCAGTTCTCCTTCAGTCAGCGGGCGTACGGCGGCTCCGGGGAGCCGACACACCAGCCTACCCGCCTTCTGCGCCGCTCTCAGCGCGGCCGGCCGGCACGCTCCGGTCGCCCCCTCACCAATCGATCGCGCGCGTCTCCCCCACCAGGCAGCGCCCCTCGGCCAACTGCGGCATGACCTCGGTGACGGGGTCTCCCGTCGAGGGGCCCACCTGGCCGATCAGGCACTCCTCGTCACCCCAGGCGACCGAGAACTGGATGCTCTCCGCCGCCCTGCCCACGGTCGTCAGATCGGAGGTGACCTGCATCCGCTCCTTCACGAATCCGGCGTCGACGAGTGCATCGATGTAGGCGCGGCCGTGGCCGCGATCATCGGATGCGTGCACCCGCCGCGTCACCGCGGTGAACAGCGGCAGATTGTCGGCCGCTGTGCCGTCGGGATCGAGAGTGGGTGCGGCGCTCGGCTCGGGGGATGCCGTCGGCTCCGCGGCGACGGAGGTGTCCACCGGCGCGGGAGGCTTCTGCTCGGATGGCCCGGTGCAGGAGGCCAGCAGCACGGTGCAAGCGAGGATGCCGCAGACCAGTCCGTACGCGCGGATACGGGAGACGAACACGGAGACGGAGACGGAGGACCCTCGAGGCACGCTCAGCAGTCTAAGCGCAGCCGTGGAGTGATCTCCGCCCCCGCCCGGAACCACCCGCTCACGCGTATGAGAGCTCCTCGTTCGCAGTGGCGTCCTCGGTCCCGGATGCGTCGCCTTCCGGGAAGGCGCCTCCATCGACATCCGTCTCGGTCACCCCTTGCAGTCCGCCGGTGTCCCAGGCGTCCTTCTCCTCGGCGGTCGGCTCGTCGAGAGTCGGATCCGCGCCATCCAACTCGTCGGTGCTGTTCGCCGACCTGGCAGACGGGGCCTCCGCATTCGTCGTGCGGGGTCGGCGCACGAACGCGCTCGTGCCCCAGTTCAGGTCGTGCCCGATCGCGTCGGCGACGATCTCGACGTCGACGCCCTTCTTGCCGTTGGCCTCCCACTCCCTGACTTTGAGCCGGCCCGAGACGATGACCGCATGGCCGCGCTGCAGCGATGCCTTGGCGTGCTCTGCCAGCCTGCCGTAGGCGGCGACGGCGTACCAATTAGTGCCGCTATCGACCCACGCTCCGGTGCGCTGATCGAAGTAGCCGGACGACGATCCGACCCGGAAGTTCACGACCGGCTTGCCGCTGCGCGTCTCGTTCCTGATCGGGTCGTTTCCGATGTTCCCCGCGATCGTCACGGTGTCGTTGGTGATGCTCATATGGTGCTCCTCTGTTGCCGGGACCAGCCCGGGTCAGTACAGCCTGCACAGCCGCTCCCCCACAGGAGTCGCTGTTTCCCACGATCGGTGGAGAACTCGTCGTTCTTCGGCGATGTGCAGGAGGAGTGCCGGTGCAGCTCCGTGAGACCTCCCCGCGAGGATTTCGGCGGGCCGTTCCCGGCGCTGTCGGAGGTCCGGCTTACGGTATGGGCATGACCTCGTCGACACCGCTTCCCGCTTGGCTCACCCGTGTGGGTGTGTTCGATCTCGAGACCACCGGGGTCGACGTAGGCACCGACCGGATCGTCACCGCGCATGTCGGCGTGCTCAATCGGCACGGGCGCGAGATCGCAGCACGCGATTGGCTGGCCGATCCCGGCGTCCCGATCCCGGACGGCGCCACAGCCGTGCACGGCGTCAGCACCGAGCACGCCCGCACTCACGGCCGGCCCGCCGCCGAAGTGGTCGCAGAGGTGAGTCGAGCGCTCTCAACCCTGCTCAGCCAGGGTATGCCGATCGTGGCATACAACGCGTCCTATGACTTCTCACTGCTCGCACACGAGGCGGCACGCCATGGTGTGCCGCCCCTCATCAACCCTCAGCCGGTGATCGATCCGCTCGTCATCGACAAGGCCTATGACCGCTACCGTCCCGGTAAGCGGACGCTGAGCGTGGTTGCCGAACACTATGCAGTGCCCCTCGACGATGCGCATGAAGCGTCGGCGGATGCCGTGGCGGCGGGTCGAGTGGCACTGGCGCTCGCGAAGCAGTTCGCTCTGCCGCCCACGGCGGCCGAACTGCACACGCAGCAGATCGGCTGGGCTCGGGATCAGGCCGAGAGCCTGACGGAGTACTTCGTCAAGGTCGGACGGCTCGAACCGGCGCAGAGACTGGACGGCAGCTGGCCCATCCGGGGCTGACCGCTTACGGTTGAGGCATGGGCGTGCCTTTCGACACCATCCTCGGGTGGGGCGTCGTCGCGCTGCTGATCATGACGCCACTCACCCTCGGCGGCATCGGGCTCGTGATGCTCTACTCGTCGAAGCCACTCGAGCAGAAGTACGTCGCCGGCGGCGGGCTTGCAGGGGGCTACGCCAGCGGACTGGAGGCGGTGTTCTCGCCGACCGCCCACGAGGCAGGGATCGAACTCGACCGCATGACCAAGCGCACGGCACCCGCGCCCATCGCGGGCGATCCGCCTTGGGCCATAGACGGGGATCACATCCGCATCGACGTCTGAGCCAATGACCCGAGGGCGCCCGCACATGACGCCCGCACACGACGAAGGCCCCGCCGAAGCGGGGCCTTCGAGGAAGCTGCTTACTTCGAGCCGCCGAAGCCCTTGAAGCGCTGGTTGAACTTCTCGACGCGACCGGCCGAGTCCATGATGCGCTGCTTGCCCGTGTAGAACGGGTGCGAGGCCGAGGAGATCTCGACGTCGATCACGGGGTACTCCACGCCGTCCAGCTCAATGGTCTTGTCGCTGGTGACGGTCGAACGGGTGAGGAAAGTCTCTCCCGAGCCGAGGTCACGGAAAACGACCGCCTGGTAGTCGGGGTGGATGTCAGTCTTCATGGGATTCCTTACGTGGTGCCCTGGATTGTGCCAGGAACAGGGAAGTCTGCGGTGCGAACGCACCGAGGGTCTACTCTAGCAGATCAGGCTGCGCGCGCTGCGTAACGGCCGCTGTCCGCCGTGAGCTCGATCGGCATCCCGAATGCCTCGGTGAGCGCCTCGGCCGTGAGGGTCTGCGCGATCGGACCGGCGGCGATCGCCCTGCCTTCACGCAGCAGCAGCACATGCGTGAAGCCGACCGGGATCTCTTCGACGTGGTGCGTCACCATCACCATCGCCGGAGTGGTGGGCGAGGCGGCGTAGCCGCTGAGCAGCTGCAGCAGCTCCTCGCGCGAGCCCAGATCCAGGCTCGCGGTCGGCTCGTCCAGCAGCAGCAGCTCCGGATCGGTCATCACGGCGCGGGCGATCTGCACGCGCTTCTGCTCACCGTCGCTGAGCGTTCCGAACAGGCGTTCGGAGAGGTGCTCGAGCTTCCAGTCCGCGAGGACGCGGCGTGCGCGACGCTCATCGATCCCCTCGTAGTCCTCGTTCCAGCGCCCCAGCACCGAATACGCCGCTGTCATCACGGTGTTCAGCACGGTCTCGTCTCGCGGGATGCGGCGGGCCATCGCCGAGGAGGCGAAGCCGATGCGCGGGCGGATCTCGAAGACGTCTGTGCGCCCCAGCGTCTCCCCCAGGATCGTGACGGTGCCCGATGTGGGGTGCATCAGCGTGTCGGCGAGCTGAAGCAGGGTGGTCTTGCCCGCACCGTTCGGTCCGAGCACGACCCAGCGCTGCTCGTCGGAGACCTGCCAGGTGACGTGATCGACGATGTCGCGTCCGTCACGGCGCACGACGACATCGGAGAATTCCAGGGCGCTCGACATGGCACCCAGCCTATCGGCTACGCGGTGAGCTCCTCGTAGAGCGCGCGCGTGGTGTCGGCGATCGCCGCCCAGCTGAAATCCCTGCGAGCGCGCTCGCGTCCCGCCGCCCCGTACTCGGCAGCGCGCGCGGGATCGCCGGTCACCTCGGTGAGCCCCGCGGCCAGGTCGGCGACGAACTGCTCGGGGTCGACCGGTGTCCCCGTGCCGTCCTGCAGCTGGTCGATGGGCACGATCCGTCCGGTCACGCCATCGTCGACGACCTCGGGGATGCCGCCGGTGCGCGTGCCCACCACGGCCGCACCGCAGGCCATCGCTTCAAGGTTGACGATGCCGAGCGGCTCGTACACCGACGGGCACACGAAGGTGGTTGCAGCGGTGAGAATGGCCGAGAGCTCGTCGCGCGGCAGCATCCGCTCGATCCAGATGACGCCCTGCCTCGTCTGCTGCAGCAGACGCACGAGCTCCTGCACCTCCGCCATGATCTCGGGCGTATCGGGTGCGCCGGCGCACAGCACCAACTGTACGTCGGGGGTAGCAGCTGCGCCGCCCGCAGCAGATAGGGCAGCCCCTTCTGCCGGGTGATCCGGCCGACGAAGACCACCGAGGGTCGCGCCGGATCCATGCCGATGCTCTGCAGGAACTCCGGGTTCTGCACCGGTCGCCACCGCTCCACGTCGATGCCGTTGTGGATCACGCGCACCCGCTCGGGATCCACTTGGGGATAGCTGCGCAGGATGTCATGACGCATCCCGGCGCTGACGGCGACGATCGCGGCCGCGTTCTCGTAGGCGAGTCGCTCGATGCCGCTGGAGACCGCGTACCCACCGCCGAGCTGCTCGGCCTTCCACGGCCGCAGCGGCTCCAGGCTGTGCGCGGTGAGCACATGCGGAATGCCGTGCAGCTGCGACGCGAGATGGCCTGTGAAGTTCGCGTACCAGGTGTGACTGTGCACGACATCCGCTCCCGCAATGTCGCTCACCATCGCGAGATCCGTTCCGAGCGTCTGCACGGCGGGGTTGGCATCCACCAGTTCGGCCGGCGTGCGATAGGAATGCGTGCCCGTCTCGTCACGGTCGGCACCGAACGCACGCACCTGTACGTCGATGCTCTGCCGGAGCGCAGCGACGAGTTCCGCGACGTGCACGCCCGCACCACCGTAGATCTCCGGCGGGTACTCCTTGGTGATGATGTCGACTCGCATGACTGCACGGTAGTACATCGGCCGCTGTGCGCTCTATTGTGGAGCCATGTCGGCACCTAAGAAGGTTTTCGGGATCATCCTCGCTGGCGGCGAGGGCAAGCGTCTGATGCCACTGACGGCGGACCGTGCGAAACCGGCCGTGCCGTTCGGCGGGCAGTACCGGCTGATCGACTTCGCCATCTCGAATCTCATCAACTCGGGGCTGAGGCAGGTCGTCGTACTCACGCAGTACAAGTCCCACAGCCTCGACCGGCACGTCTCGCAGAACTGGCGGATGTCGGCGCTGCTGGACTCGTACGTCGCCTCCGTCCCTGCCCAGCAGCGACTCGGCAAGCGCTGGTTCTCAGGATCGGCGGATGCCATCCTGCAGAGTCTGAATCTCATCAACGACGAGAAGCCGGACATCGTCGTCGTGATCGGCGCCGACCACGTGTACCGGATGGACTTCCAGCAGATGGTCGACGCACACATCGCCTCGGGCGCGGCGGCCACGGTCGCCGGGATCCGTCAGCCGCTCGCGCTGGCCTCGCAGTTCGGTGTGATCGACGTCGATCCGGATTCGGGTCGCATCCGGGACTTCCTCGAGAAGCCGGCCGATCCGACAGGGCTTGCCGACTCCCCCAACGAGGTGCTCGTCTCGATGGGCAACTACGTGTTCAACACCGATGCGCTCATCGCGGCGGTCGAGACCGACGGCGAGTCCGCCAGCTCCGGCCATGACATGGGCGGCGATATCATCCCGTACTTCGTGGGACGAGGCGAGGCCGGCTACTACGACATGAAGCAGAACGATGTGCCCGGCTCGTCGCCGCGCGATCGTTCCTACTGGCGCGACGTCGGAACCATCGACTCGTACTTCGACGCGCACATGGACCTGATCTCCACGCTGCCGATCTTCAATCTGTACAACACGGCGTGGCCGATCCGCACGCAGAGCGTGAACACGCCGCCGGCGAAGTTCGTGCGCGACGCGGTGGGACGCATCGGCAATGCGATCGACTCGATCGTCTCGGTCGGCTCGGTGCTCTCCGGCACGCACCTGGAACGGTCCGTCGTGGGCGTCGGGACCATCGCGTCCGGTGGCTCGACGATCACCGACTCGGTGGTGCTGGACGGCGTCGAGATCGGTCCGGGCGCCCGCGTGCACCGCGCCGTCCTCGACAAGAACGTCGTCCTCGAGGACGGCGCGACAGTGGGCGTCGACCGCGAGCGGGATCTGGAACGCGGCTACACGATCACCGATTCCGGCATCACTGTGGTCGGCAAGGGCATCCGCATCGCGCGCTGAGCCGAGGGTGCGCCCGTGTCCGTCATCGGCCCAGCCGCGGGGGCTGCGCCCGATACGCTCGTGGTGTGACCACTGCGCGCTTCCTCGTCGTCCTCGATGCCGATTCCACCCTGATCCGCAATGAGGTGATCGAGCTTCTCGCCGACGAGGCCGGGCGACGCGCCGAGGTGCAGGCGGCGACCGAAGCCGCGATGCGCGGTGAGGTGGACTTCGCCACCAGCCTTCGCTCTCGGGTCGCCGCGCTGAAGGGCGTGCCGACGGATGCCTTCGCCCGGGTGCTGTCGCGGATCGAGCCGACGCCGGGAGTGCGCGAGCTGACCTCCGCCGTGCGCGAGCGCGGCGGAGTGGTCGGAGTCGTCTCGGGTGGCTTCCACGAGATCCTCGATCACGTGGCACCGGACCTCGGGGTGGACCGCTGGCGTGCGAACCGGCTCGCCGTGCACGACGACGTACTGACCGGCGAGGTGGACGGGCCGATCGTCGACGCCCAGGCCAAGGCCGACTCGCTGCAGGAGTGGGCGGGCGAGTTGGACATCGACCTGCGCGCCACCATCGCAATCGGCGACGGCGCGAACGACCTGACGATGATGGCCGTCGCAGGACTCGGACTCGCGTTCAACGCCAAGCCGGCCGTCCGCGCCGCGGCATCGCTGGTGGTGGGACCTCAGGACCTCTCCGCGGTCATCCCGCTGCTGCCCTGAACGCGCCCCGCCGCGCCGCGACTCAGGTCAGCACTGCGCTGCGTGCCGGTCAGTGCCCCATACCGAGGCCGCCGTCGACGGGGATGACGGCACCGGAGATATACCCCGCATCGTCGCCTGCGAGCCAGACCACGGCGCCCGCCACTTCGTCCGGCGTGGCGAAGCGTCCGGCGGGGATGCTGGCCTTGTACTGCTTCTGAGTCTCCTCGGGCAGCTCGGCGGTCATGTCGGTCTCGATGAAACCGGGGGCGACCACGTTCGCCGTGATGCCGCGACCGCCGAGCTCACGGGTGAGTGACCGGGCGAAGCCGACCAGCGCGCTCTTGGACGCGGCATAGTTGGTCTGCCCGGCGGAACCGTACAGACCGACCACACTGGAGATGAGGATGACCCGCCCGAACCGCGCACGCAGCATTCCCTTGGAGGCGCGCTTGACCACACGGAAGGAGCCGCCGAGGTTGGTGGTCACGACGCTGTCGAAGTCCTCCTCACTCATCCGCATGAGCAGGGTGTCCTTGGTGATGCCGGCATTCGCGACGACGACCCCGACGGGACCGAGCTTCTGCTCCACCTCGGTGAAGGCGGCGTCCACAGCCAAGGCATCCGTCACATCCGCGCGCACCGTCAGGGTGCCCGCCGGTCCCTCACCGCTGCGCGCGGTCACGGCGACGCGATAGCCATCACGGACGAAGCGCTCGGCGATCGCGCGGCCGATGCCGCGGTTTCCACCGGTGACGAGGACGACGCGGTCGGTGCTCATGGGGGCTCCTGCCTGTGGGGATGAACGCAGGCCATCCTACCGAGGGTGCCGTTCCCTCTGCGCTCGGCGACAGAGCCATCCGCACGTGGGCCGCAAGGACGTCCGAGAGGTTCCGCCCGGCGTAGGCTGGAGGAACCGTGAAACACACCCGAAACGCGCCATCCGTCACCTCGCTGCCACTGTCACCGCAGGACGAGGCGAAGCGCCGCGTGCGTCATTACGCCGTGACGATGGGCATCCGCACGGTGTGCTTCATCCTGATGGCTCTGGTACAGCCGATCGGCTGGTGGACCTTCGTGTTCGCAGCGGGTGCGATCTTCCTGCCGTACATCGCCGTCGTCGCGGCGAATGCGGGCAGCGACAGCACACCGGTCGCCGTCGAATCGCCGGTGCTCGAGCTGGAACCCGACGCGCCGGCTCCGGATGCCGCTGCGGAGCAGCCGACCGTCATCACGATCCACGAGGACCGCGCCGCCGATCGGGGCGACGACGCGGGCGATGCGCCATGAGCGGACGGGTCGAATGCGCACGGGCGGAGTGCCGCGCCGCCGCCACGCACCACATCGTCTGGCGGAACCCGCGCATCCACAGTGCGGATCGACGCAAGATCTGGCCGGCCTGCGATGAGCACGTGGAGTTCCTGAGCAGCTACCTCCGAACACGGGACTTCCCCGTCGAGGTGATCGAAGGGCTTCCGGAGTGAGGCAGCGGCTGCTGCGATGGGGCGGCTATCTGCTGGTCGCGGCCCTGTTCGCCATCGCGTGCGCGTACCTGTCGAACTGGCAGTTCAGCCGCAACGACCAGCGCACCACGCAGATCGCGCTCGTCGAGCGGAACTACGATGCCGCGCCGATCCAGCTGGACGAGGCCGTGAATGGCGACGGGAGGTTGGACGCCACCGTCGAATGGCATCCGGTCCGTCTGCACGGCGAATACCTCGCCGACCAGCAGCTGCTCGCGCGCAACCGTCCGCACGGTGGGACCAGCGCCTTCGAGGTGCTCGTGCCGTTCCGCACAGATGACGGCCGGGTGCTGCTCGTCGACCGCGGCTGGGTGCCCCCAGGTGAGGGCGATGCCCCGGATGCCGTTCCGGCCGCCCCGTCGGGTGAGGTCACGGTCATCGTGCGCATGCGTCCGGGAGAGCAGCTGCCGAAGTCCGGTCGCGGCGCCCCCGAGGGGCAGGTGCCCACGATCAACCTCCCGACGGTTGCGGACAGGGTGAACGCCGAGCTGATCACCGGCGGCTACGGCCAGCTGGTGTCGGAGGAGCCCGCACCCGAGACCGTGCTGGGCGGCTTCGACAAACCCACCGAGGACCCGGGTCCGCATCTGTCGTACGCGATCCAGTGGATTCTGTTCGCGGTCATGGGTTTCGCCTTCATCGGGTACGCAATCCGCACCGAGATCGTCAAGGCGAAGGAGGATGCCGGAGAGCGCCCTCCGCGCGAGCCGCGCCGACGCCGCGACCGCGATGCCGACACCGAGGACGCCCTGCTCGACGCCGCACCGCGCTGATCCTCCGCGCGTTCTCGGAGATCTGCAGATCTTCGGAGCTTCGGTGGCGAACTCTCCGAAACTGTGCAGTTCTCCGAAGTGCGGCTTCCCTCCACAGTTGAGCTGTCCGCGGGTCTTATCCACAGGCCCTGGGAATTCGCACGATTCCGGTCGAGTCGAAGCGCATGCTGGCGGACATGAGTCCTTTGGAACGCGCCGAACGCGCAATGCTCATCACTCGGGCCTTGGGCGGTGTGGCGCGCGTACAGACGTTGCAGGCGAATCGCGCGAGTCGACATGACATCGGGCTGGCATTGAAGATGGGGTTGCTGCACCGGGTACGGAGAGGATGGGTCGCCGACACCAGCGCAGATCGGATGCTGGTGGACGCGGCCCGACACAGTGCCGTGCTCACGTGCATCACCCAGGCGAAGCGACTCGAACTGTGGGTCCATGACAGGGTACCCGGACGCCATTGGGGTGCGGATCCCCACGGTGCCGGTGGCCAGCCCGAGGACGTGCACATGCACTGGGCGAAGCCACTGATTCCCCGGCATCCGGATGCTCTGGAGGATCCGATCGAGAATGTGCTCGCGCTCGTCGCCGATTGCGAACCGCACGAGCGGGCGCTGGCCACATGGGAATCGGCCCTCAACAAGCGCCTGGTGAAGCGTGAGGTGCTGCAGAGGCTGCCCTTGAAGCGTGTGGCTCGCGATCTGCTGGCCGAGGCCGTCCCCTTCGCGGATGCCGGGTTGGAGACGTATCTGCGCACGCGGCTGCGGTGGCTGGGGCTGCCCCTGCGGTTCCAGATCTGGATCGCCGGCCATCGCACCGATCTGTTGATCGGGGACCGCCTGATCCTGCAGGCCGACGGCGCCACTCACACCGGCGCACAGCGCAATGAGGACAACCACCACGACGCCGAGCTGCAGCTGATGGGGTACCACGTCATCCGCGTCGGCTATCGGCAGATCATGGAGCAGTGGCATGTGGTGCAGGATCTGATCATGCGCGCCGTCGCACAGGGGTTGCACCTTCCAGCATGACCTCGCCGCTTCGGAGTTCTGCGTATCCTCGGAGCCCGATGGCGATGGCCTCCGAAATCGCGCAGTTCTCCGTCGCTGTGCTGCTCAGTCGCTGCGGCGGGCGATGAAAGACGTCTTCCCGTCGATGTAGGCGAGTCGGTCGTCCGGATGCCGAGTTGCGAGAGCGTGCTTGAGGGCAGCATAAGCATCACGATCCGCGGGGTTCGCGCGCAGGTGATCGCGGAACGCGAGATAGCGGTGCAGAGCCTCGGACTCCTCCTCGACGACGTGCACATTGACGAGGCGGATCATCGGCTCGAGCTCGTACCCGTACATGCGATCCGGACGGACGTCGTTCGCGTCCCCGCGGAGCAGCATCCCGAGGCCGGTGAGCCAGCCGTCCAGTGACCGCAGCTCCGCGCCGGCGCGCACGACGATCCCGATGTCCAGAATCGCCTTGGCGTCCAGACCGGGCACCGAGGTCGATCCGATGTGCTCGATCGCAACGACGGATGCCGGTGCGGTCGCCGCCAGCACGGCATGCACCCGAGCGAAGGCGCGGGCCCAGGCATCCGATGCCGCTGCGAGTTCGACCACCCCGCGACGCAACCCGAGGTCGCAGCCGGTGAAGGCGTCTGCGAGGTCCCGACGGTGGTCAGTCAATGGCATCTCCCCTGTTATTGAGTCGGATGTTGCTGAGGCACATCGGCGGAGATCTGCGCGCTTTCGGGCGGGCACCAGTGGAGTCTCCGAAAATCCTGCTGATCTCCGAGATTGTGCCGCACGGCGCGGCCCGCATTCAGGCCAGCTCGACGAGCTCCTGGTACTCCCTGCTCCAGATGTCCTCGACCCCGTCGGGCAGGATCAGCACCCGCTCAGGATTCAGCGACTCCACCGCGCCGGGATCGTGCGAGACGAGCACCACGGCGCCCTCGTAGTGCGCGAGCGCGTCCAGGATCTCCTCGCGCGACGCCGGGTCGAGGTTGTTCGTCGGCTCGTCCAGCAAAAGCATGTTGGCGGACGAGACCACCAGCGTCGCCAGCGACAGCCGGGTCTTCTCGCCACCGGAGAGCACGCCGGCGGGCTTGAGCACATCGTCACCGGTGAACAGGAACGAGCCCAGCACCTTGCGTGCCTCGGTCTCGGTGATGTCGGGCGCTGCCGACATCATGTTCGCCAGCACCGAGCGCTTCACGTCGAGGTTCTCGTGCTCCTGCGCGTAATAGCCCACCTTCAGCCCATGCCCGGGCTCGAGCTGCCCGGTGTCGGGCCTGTCCACTCCGGCGAGAATGCGCAGCAGGGTCGTCTTACCCGCGCCGTTCAGGCCCAGCACCACCACCTTCGAGCCGCGGTCGATCGCGAGGTCGACGTCGGTGAAGATCTCCAGCGAACCGTACGATTTCGACAGGCCGGATGCCATCAGCGGAGTCTTCCCGCACGGTGCGGGCTTGGGGAAGCGCAGCTTGGCCACCCGGTCGACCTGACGGACGTCCTCCAGCCCCGAGAGCAGCTTCTCGGCGCGTGCGACCATCTGGTGCGCGGCGGCCGCCTTCGACGCCTTGGCGCCGAACCGTGCGGCCTGCAGCTGCAGCTGGGTGGCCTTCTTCTCGGCGTTGGCGCGCTCCTTCTTGCGGCGCTCCTCGTCGGCCACCCGCTGGCGCAGGTAGTTCTTCCAGTTCATGTTGTAGATGTCGATCACCTGGCGGTTCGCATCCAGGTAGAACACCCGGTTGACCGTCTCGCCGACCAGCTCGACATCGTGGCTGATCACGATCAGCCCGCCCTTGTAGCCCTTCAGGAACTCACGCAGCCACACCACACTGTCGGCGTCGAGGTGGTTGGTGGGCTCGTCGAGGATCATGGTGCCGGCATCGGAGAACAGGATGCGCGCCAGTTCGATGCGGCGGCGCTGGCCGCCCGAGAGCGTCTTCAGCGGCTGGTCGAGGATGCGATCCGGCAACGACAGGTTGTTGGCGATGGATGCGGCCTCGGCCTCGGCGGCATAGCCGCCCAGCGATTCGAAGCGCTCGGTGAGGTTGGCGAACTTCCGCATCGCGCGCTCGGAGACCCTGGGGTCATCGGATGCCATGTCGTGCGACGCCTGCGACATGCCGATCTGGATGGTGCCGAGTCCTCGTGCGTCGAGGATGCGCGTGCGAGCCAGCATCTCGGGGTCTCCCGTGCGCGGGTCCTGCGGCAGATAGCCGAGATCTCCCGATGAGGTGACCTTGCCCTCGGAGGGGAGCACATCGCCGGCCAGCACCTTGGTCAGGGTCGTCTTGCCCGCTCCGTTGCGACCGACCAGTCCGATCTTGTCGCCGTCGGCGACGCGGAACGACACGTCCGCCATGAGTACGCGTGCGCCGACGCGGATCTCGAGGTCATGCACGGCGAGCACAGCAGTCATCCGTTCGTCAGGGGGAAAACGGCCGAAGGGCCAGCATCCCAGTATAGGTCGACTCCCCCGCAAGACCCCTCTGAGGTATGACGTGGTCGATACCCCGGAGTGATGTGCGCCCACGCAGCACATCCTTAGGTTCTACGGGTGGACATCGTAAACGAGCTCATCCTGCAGGCGTCATCATCTCCCTGGCTTTACCTGGTGATGTTCGCGACGGCGGTGATCGACGGATTCTTCCCCCGATTCCGAGCGAGACCGTGCTGGTAGCAGCCGCGGCCCTGGCCGTGTCCTCCGGCGAGCCGAACCTCGTGCTGCTGTGCGCGGTCGCTTCGGTCGGCGCGGCGATCGGCGACAACATCGCCTACGCCATCGGTCGCTCGGTGGGAACCAGTCGCTTCGCCTGGCTGCGCCGCCCTCGTGTCGTGAGCGCGTTCGAGTGGGCGCAGCGCTCGCTCGACCGACACGGGGCCGTCCTCATCCTTGGCGCACGGTACATTCCCGTCGGCCGGGTCGCCGTGAACATGTCCGCCGGGGCGCTGGGATATCCGCGGCGCCGGTTCCTTCCCGTCAGTGCCGCCGCGGCGCTGACCTGGTCGGCATACAGCGCAGGAATCGGGCTGCTGGCTGGACACTGGCTGAGCGGACAGCCGCTGCTGAGCGCGGTCCTCGGCGTGGTGCTGGCCCTCGCAGTCGGAATCATCATCGATCGTGTGAATGCCGTGCTCCGTAGGCGGCGCGCATCCCACATCGTCCAGACGGCTGAGGCGACGCAGACGGATCCCATCCGTGTGGAGGTGGGATGATGGCTTCCATGCCGAAGGAGAAGCGCCGCAAGCCGGAGAAGCCACGGCGCCCGTCTGCATGGTGGCGCGATCGCAACACCATGACCACCGTCGTGCTCGGGACGGTGGCCGTCGCCCTGTACTGCGTGATGGTGCCGATCCACGCCGCCGTGTACGGCAGCAACACCGCGACCACGATCGTCTTCACGGCCGCAGCCGTCGGCGCGCCGCTCATCGCGCTCCGACATCCGAACATCGCCACCGCGATGTTCACGATCGCCGCTCTGGCCCTCGCCCTGCTCATCCCGAGCGAGAGCACCGCCATCGGTCTCTGGCCGTGGACGGTACCGCTGCTGATAGCCTTCGCCGTGGCCGTGGCCGTGCTGACCATCGGGCATGGCTGGCGACGCGGTCTAGCGCTGTACCTGCTCGGATCCCTCGCCGGGGTGATCGCTTCCGCAATCGTCCCTGCGGCGCCGAGCGGCAATTCTCTGATCATCACGACCTCGATCGTCGGCACCGTACTGCTCGCGGCGACTCTGCTCGCAGGACGGCTGCGTGTCGGAGCCGAGCTGAGCCGTGAGCGCCAGGTCTCGGCCGAGGAGCAACAGCGCCGGCTGCAGATCGAGGAGCGCACGCGCATCGCCCGCGAGCTGCACGACGTCGTCGCCCACAGCATGTCCGTGATCCAGGTCCAGGCGTCGACGGCCCGCTACCGCCTGCCCGATCTGCCCGAGGTCGCCATCGCGGAGTTCGAGGACGTCGCCGCCACCGCACGAGGGTCGCTGACCGAGATGCGTCGGCTGCTGGGGGTGCTGCGCACCGAGGATCAGCCGACCGAGCTCGCCCCTCAGCAGGGCATCGAGGATGTGCCGGCGCTCGTCGACAGCATCCGCCGCGCCGGGGCCGATGTCGCTCTCGAGCTCATCGCCGCAAATCTGTCCGCCGTGCCGGCCGGCGTGCAGATCACCGCCTTCCGCCTCGTGCAGGAGGCTCTGAGCAATGCGGTGCGGCACGCACCGGGGTCGGCGATCTCCGTTCGCATCGGCATGGACACCGAGGCGGTGCGCATCCGCGTTCACAACACGACGGCGGAGCGGCCCGCACCCGACTCACCGGAAGGTCACGGCCTGCGCGGCATGCGGGAGCGGGTCGCCCTCGTCGAGGGTACGCTGGAGGTCGGCCCGGACCCGGAGGGCGGCTGGACGGTCGCCGCGGTCATCCCGTGGCTGCACAATCAGGAGAACGCGTGACGATCGAGGTGCTCATCGCCGACGACCAGGCGATGGTCCGCGCCGGGTTCGCGGCACTGCTCGACGCCCACGAGGGGATCACCGTCACCGGTCGCGCCGCCGACGGCCTGGAGGCGGTCTCGCTGTCCGCGCGGTTGGACCCGGATGTGATCCTGATGGACGTGCGGATGCCGGAGCTCGACGGCATCGAGGCAACGCGACGCATCCTCAGTCCCGCCTACCCTGCGGCGAAGACGCCGAAGATCCTCATGCTCACCACGTTCGACATCGACGATTACGTGTACGACGCCCTGCAGGCAGGAGCGAGCGGGTTCCTGCTCAAGGACGCGCTGCCGGAAGAGCTGGTGCACGCCGTGCGCGTGATCGCCGCCGGGGATGCTCTGCTGGCCCCACGCGTGACCCGAATGATGATCGAGCACTTCGCCGCTCGCCGACCGCGCGCGCCGCAGGCGCGGGCGCGGCTGAACGAGCTCACCGAACGGGAGCTCGAGGTGCTCACCCTCATCGGACGAGGGCGCTCGAACGCAGAGATCGGCGCGGAGCTGTTCATCGCCGAGCAGACAGTGAAGACGCATGTCGGCAAGGTGTTCGCCAAGCTCGGCCTGCGCGACCGGGTGCACGCCGTCATCCTCGCCTACGACGCCGGTCTGGTCGAGCCCGCCTGAATCCCGACCGCGCCGACGCACCCGCGGTATGACCGAAGTCGACCCCGTGGGGTGATGTCCGGTGCACCATCGTGTCCATAGCCTCTCGGAGACGAACCAGGAGGCCTCATGCCCATCATCTCTCCGAGCCGCGACAGCGCGGTCGACCTCGCCCGCGCCCTGTGCATCCTGGGAGTGGTGGTGCTGCACTCGCTCATGGTGGGGGTGACGCTCTCGCCCGCGGGGCCGGTGTTCGCGAACGCCGGTGAGAGTGGCGGCTGGCTGGTGCCGGTGAGCTGGGTGCTGCAGGTGATGCCGCTGTTCTTCGTCATCGGCGGGTTCTCGGGCCTGACCGCGCTGCGCGCTCTGCGCCGACGGGGTGGCTCTGCGGCCGGATTCGCCGCGGCGCGGGTGCGGCGGCTGCTCGTGCCCGCAATCGCCGCCGTGGGCGCCGCCGGAGCCCTGCTGGCTCTGCTGGCGGATGCCGGCGTGGCGGCGGACCTGATCGAACTCGCCGGATTCCGCTTCGGCCAGCCGCTGTGGTTCCTGGGGGTGTTCCTGCTGTGCCAGGGGCTGCTCCCCGTCATGGCGCGGCTGCACGACACGGCGCCGGTGCGCTCGATCGCGATGCTCGCCGCGATCTCTCTGGCCGTGGACACGGCACGGTCGATCAGCGGGATCGACGGCATCGGCTTCCTGAATCTCCTGTTCGTGTGGCTCACCCTGCAGCAGCTGGGCTTCCTGCTCGCCGATGGGCGGATCGATGCGCTCTCGACGCGCGTTCGCACCGTGGTCGCGGCCGGTGCGGTGGCCGCCCTGCTGGTGTCATTCATGTCGGGCTTCCACTCCCCGATCTCATTGCCAACACCAACCCGCCCACGACAGCGCTGCTGCTGGTCGGCGTCGTCCACACCGCCCTCTTCTCGGTGCTTCGGCCGCGACTGCGTGCCATCGCCTCGACGCACGCGATCTCGGCGTTCACACGATTCGTCTCCACCCGGGCGATGACCATCTACCTCTGGCACATGCCGGTGCTGCTGACACTCGCGGGCGTCACCGCGCTGGTCGGCATGGGAGCTGCGGTGCCGCTGCCCGAGCCGGCCTCCCTCGAATGGTGGCTCACCCGTCCGCTGTGGCTCCTGTGCACGCTGACGGCGACCGCACTGCTGTCGTTCCGGCTGGCGCGTCTGGAGATCAGCTCTCCCCCACGCGGCACAGGGCCGGGTCTGGGAGCCGTGACCGCGGGGCGTGCAGCCGCAGGTGTGATCGTCGGCGCATCGGCCGTGGTGCTCCTCCTCGTCGCCGGGACGTCACCGGCGACCGCGGCGATCGCGGTCGGATGCTGGCTGCTGGCACTGCGTCTGGCCACGCGCCCCATCGGGGCGAGTCGGCCCGGTCCCGTTCTCGTGGGGGCGGACGGACGGGGTCGCTGACGCTCATCAGGCGAAGTACAGCTCGTGATGGCGTACGCATCCGGGATTGAACCCTGCCCCGCACGCCGGGCACGCCGCCGCAGCTCGATACTGCGAGATGGACATCGTGCGGGCGCACACCCCGCAGATCGCCGCCTGAACGCTGCCGTCCTGAGGCTCCCACACCATACGGGGATGCGTGACGGAATCGTCATGGCAGTGCACACAGGGGTACCAGTCACCGCAGCAGCGAAACCGCAGCGCGACCACGTCGAGATCGCTGTGATAGTGCGTGCACCGCGTCTGGTCGTCGACGACGGCGCCGCGCACGATCCGCCCGCCGACCGCGATCATGCGGCGATCCCACGCGCGGCCAGGGCGTCGCCGACGTCGTCGGCATGCTTCATCGTCAGCACCAGCAGCGGCAGCACGGCGCGCGGGCCGAGCCGCACCCCCGCGCCCGCTGCGCGTCGCGCACCTGGGCCGCGAACCCGGCGATGACCGGGATCATCGCGATCGTCAGCGACAGAGTCAGCGCCACTGCCTCTGGGTTCACCCGCATCCGCCGAAGCGGCTGCAGCAGCATGCGGAACACCTCAAGCAGGTCTCCCATCCTCGTGGTGCGGGTGACGAGCTCCGCAAGCAGCAGCAGTGCGACGACCCGGCCGGTGCTGATCACCGCGTTGTGCGGCGAGGTGAACAGCCACAGCGCACCCGCGAGCACGAGGATCAGCCACCGTAGCCGCCACCAGGCATCGCCCAGTGCGCGCAACGGCAGCGCGGCAACCGGATACAGCGCCGACACGGCGGCGAGCACGATGAGCGCACCGAGAACACCGGGCTGCAGCAGAGACAGCAGCAGGGCGAGGCAGGCAAGGGCTGCGAGCTTCACCCCCGCGGGCATCCGATGCAGGATGCCGTTCCCCGGCCGGTAGAGCGAGATCATATGCAGCTCCGCCGGTACTCATCGATCACCACAGCGGGCTCACCGACGGCGCGCACCGTGCCCCCTTCGAAAAGCACGGCCTCGTCACAGCGCGCGGCCAGCTCCAGGTCATGCGTCACCAGGACGAGCGGCACGTCCAGACCGAGCAGCAGATCGCCGATCCGTCGGGCGTTGCGCAGATCCAGGAGCGTGGTCGGCTCGTCGGCCACCACCAGACCCGGCTCAGTCGCCAGCACGGATGCGATCGCCAGCAGCTGCCGCTGCCCTCCGGAGAGCCCAGAGACGGGCACGTCGGCCCGGTCTGCGAGTCCGTAGCGCTCCAGGATCTCCGTGATGCGAGTCGCGCGCTCATTCCGCGGTACATCCGTCAGCGACAACGCGAGATCCTCGGCGGGCGTGGGCATCAGGATCTGCGCTTCGGGGTTCGTGAACACGAAGCCGACGTGCCGACGCAGTGCTGCGGCGTCGCGGACGGGGTCGAGTCCATGCACGATCAGGCTGCCTGCCGTGGGGGTGCGCAGCCCGTTCAGCATCCGTGCAAACGTGGACTTTCCCGAGCCGTTCGCACCGATGATCGCGATGCGGCCGGCTCCCAACCGCAGGTTCACATCGTGGACGAGCGCGATGCCGTCGATGTCGAGCCCGACGCCCTCGCAGCTGATCGTGCTGCCGCTGGCTGCGGGCTCAGGCCGCACGTGCTGCCTGTCTCGTCGGGGCCGGGAACGCACGCGGGTAGGCGCGGCGCAGCGCGACGGTCAGCGCCACGGCGACGCCCGCCTTGAGCAGGTCGCCGGGCAGGAACACCAGGCTGGAGACGATCGTGGGGCCGATGGGCACCCCGGTGACCATCGCCTGCACCGGGATCCCGAACAGGTACACGACCCCGATTCCGCCGATCAGTGCGGCCAGGCCGGCTCGCCACCAGCTGAACCGACCGCGATGCGCGATCAGTCCGATCACGATGACCGCCGCGACCCACCCGAGCAGGTACCCCGCTGTCGGGCCGAGGAAGACTCCCAGGCCGCCGCGTCCGCCGGCGAGCACGGGCAGGCCCGCGGCCGCGAGTGCGAGCACCACCAGGATGGCAAGCGGAGCGCGCCGTGCTCCGAGCACCAGCCCGGCGAGCATCACCCCGAGCGTCTGGGCGGTGATCGGCACGCCGCCCGGCACCGGGACGATGATCGTACCGAGCACCACGATCAACGCGGCGAAGACGGCGATGCGGGCGAGGTCGGCGCCGAGCGGGCGGGGGAATCGGTCATCGGGGCTCCTTCCGAGCGAGGACGTACTCGTCCTGAACACTGTTCACCTGAACGCTGTTCACTATACTGGTCGCATGCCTCCCGCACGACATGACCGTCACAGCGTGGTCGACGCCGCCCTTCGGCTTCTCGACGACGTCGGTCTTCCCGATCTGTCGATGCGTCGTCTCGCGACGGAGCTCGAGGTGCAGCCCAGTGCACTGTATTGGCACTTCTCCAGCAAGCAGGAGCTGTTGGCGGCCGTCGCCGATCGCATCCTCGCGACGGTCCCCGAGCCGGATCCGGCACTGCCGCTGACCCAGGTCGCCGTGGCGATCCGCGATGCGCTGCTCGCCTTCCGCGACGGCGCCGAGGTCGTGATGAGCACCTACGCCCTGCGGCTGGGCGCCCGGCGTGCCCAGGACTCCCTGCTGGCGGCACTGGGCGGGACGAGCACGGCCGACGAGTCGGCGGCTGATGCGATCTTCGAGTTCATCCTCGGACACTCCATGCTGCTGCAGCAGCGTATGCACGCGCAGAGCATCGGCGCCGTCCTGGCGGATGCCGCAGATCCGACGGCGCGGTCCGAAGACGTGTTCGCCGCCGGCATCGGAGCGTTCGCCGCGCTCAGCGTCCGGCATTCCCCATCCTGAGCCCAGGAAGCAGCGAGAGAGTCAGCAGCACCGCCGACATCGTGTACACGGTGATGTACCCGGAGCCGGCGATCGGCAGGAACGCGAACCCGAGGCCCGCCACGGCGATCGTCACGGCCGATCCCGTCGAGTCGGCGATCGACAGCGCCGAGGAGTTGAACCCCTCGTTCGCGGTCGTCGAGTACGCCAGCGTCAGCACCGTCAGTCGCGGGTAGAGCAGCCCCATCCCCGCGCCGGCCAGACCCCACGCGACCACGACGACCCAGGGGTCGGCCGCGATGAAGCTGACGACGAGCACACCGACGACACCGATGAGGATCAGCAGCACGGCGATCCACGCGATCCTCGTGCTGCCGAGACGGTCGCCGAACCTGCCCTGCACGGCTGAGGCGCTCGACCAGCCGATGGCGGCGAGGGTCAACGCGAGACCTGCGACCGTCGGCGAGAAGCCGAAGCGATCGATGAGCAGCTTCGGAACGTATGCCTCGGCGGCGAAGAAGGCTCCCGCCGCGACACCGCGCATCAGCACGACGCTGGGCAGACCGCGCGCGGCGCGAAGCGTTCCCCTTGGCAGCAGCGGCAGCAGCGCTATGGCGATCACAGCCACCGCTCCCAGTGCGACCGGGCCTCCCAGCCCTGCGGGCGCGTCGGCCGCGAAGCCGACGACCACCGCGCACACCGCCACGATCACCGCCAGCAGCATCCGCACCGCCACGCCCCCACGATGACCCGGCTGCACCGCCGCCGCAGCGGCGGGTGCGTCGTCTCCGGCATCCGCGGTCAGGGACACGCCACGCAGTCGTGTCGCGACCAGCGCGAACGCCGCCGCCGTCAGAACCGCGACACCGAGGAACGCCCACCGCCAGTGCAAGAGCTCCGCCACCGCTCCGGCCAGGAACGGTCCGACCATCGACGGCACCACCCAGGCGGCGGCATAGGCGGCGAAGACCGGGCCGTGCAGCTGCGGCGGATAGATGCGCGCCACCACGACGTACAGGGCGACGGTCTGGCCACCCGCGCCGAGACCCTGGATGAGCCGACCGAGGATGAAGGTGTGCATGTCGAGGGCGAAGCCTGAGACGAGCAGCCCCACCGCGAACAGCACGACAGCGGTGTACAGCGGTGCGCGCGGCCCGGAGAGGTCGCTCCAGGCGCCCACGCCCACCATGCCGATGACGCCGGTGGCGAGGGTGGCGGAGAACGCCACAGCGAACAGTGCCTCGCCATGCAGGTCGGCGGCGACCACGGGCATCACGGTGGTGACGGCCAGAGACTCGAGGGCGGCCAGGAAGATCAGCACCACGGTGCCGATGGTGATCCCGAGACGACCGCGGTCCCAGATCGTCGGGGCGGCGGTGCTCACCCCCGTGCCGCGGAGATCGTCGCACGCGCACGCGCGATGCGCTCGACGGCCTCGGTGAGGATCTCCGGGCTCGTGCCGAAGTTCAGCCGCACATGCCCCGCACCCTCAGCACCGAATGCGGGCCCGAAGTGCAGTGCGACCCTCGCCTGCCGCAGGATCTGCTTGGAGGGGTTCGGCCCCCAACCCAGCCCGGTGAGGTCCATCCAGGCCAGATAGCCGGCATCCGGCATCCGGTAGCGCGCCTCGGGCAGGTGCGTGGCGAGCAACGCGCCGAGCAGCCTGCGGTTCTCATCCAGCGTCACCAGCAGCCCGTCGAGCCAGTCGTCGCTCTCGGGTGTGAACGCCGCCACGGCCGCGAGCATCCCGAACTGCCCGGTGCGCCATTCCACCTCGATGGGCAGCGAGCGCAGCACCGCCGTCGTCTCATCGGATGCCGAGATCATCAGCGCGCACTTGAGGCCGGCGAGGTTGAACGCCTTGCTGGCGCTGGTCACGACGTAGCCGATGCGCTGCGCGGCATCGCCGCTGGCCAGGAACGGCGTGAACGGCACCCCGGGCTGAGTGAGCGGGGCATGGATCTCATCCGAGATCACGGCCGCGCCATGCTGTTCCGCGAGGCGGGCGACGGCGTCCAGACTCTGGGCGGAGGGCACGGAGCCGGTGGGGTTGTGCGGGTTGCAGAGCAGCACGGCACGGGCGCCGTCAGCGAGAGCCCGCTCGATGCCCTCGAGATCGAGCTCCCAGCTCTCGCCGGTGTCGCGCAGCGGCACGCGCTGGACGATGCCACCGGCTTCTTCGATCAGGTCGAAGAACGGCGGGTAGATCGGCGGGTTGACGATCACTCGTTCTCCCGGCTCGATGACTCGGCGCAGGATCTCGACGATCCCCATGCTCACATCGGCGGTGGAGCGGATGCGGGCGGGATCGACGGTCCAGCCGAATCGGCGCTGTGCGAATCCGGCATACGCGGCGGCCAGTGGAGTGCGCGACGCCACGTAGCCGGTGTCGCCGTCGCGGACGGCGCGCTCCAGCGCCTCGGTGACAGCCGGTGCGAGCGGGAAGTCGGTCTCCGCGACGAACAACGGCAGCACGTCGTCGGGATACTCCCGCCATTTCTCACTGCTGCGTTCGCGCAACTGCGCGAGTGGCAGCGCCCGCACCGGCGTCACCATGCTTCAGAGCTCGCCTCTCAGATGGCGAAGCCGAGCGCGCGCATCATGTCGCGCCCGTCGTCGGTGATCTTCTCCGGACCCCACGGCGGCATCCACACCCAGTTGATGCGGAAGCGATCCACCACGGAATCCAGCGCCTGGGCGGTCTGCTCCTCGATCACATCCGTCAGCGGACACCCGGCGCTCGTGAGCGTCATGTGGATGACGAGGGCATCGTTCTCGTCATCCCAAGCGAGATCGTAGATCAGCCCCAGGTCGACGATGTTGATCCCGAGCTCGGGGTCCATGACGTCCTTGAGCGCTTCGGTGACGTCCTCGTACTTCTCGTCGGTCAGCGTTGCGGTCATGACCTCAGCCTACGCTTCAATGGGCGCAGAGGGGTCGAGGAAGCGGTCGTAGCCTTCCTCCTCGAGACGGTCGGCCAGCTCGGGCCCACCCTCCTCGACGATCTTCCCCTTGACGACGACGTGCACGAACTGCGGACGGATATACCGCAGGATGCGGGTGTAGTGCGTGATCAGCAGCACGCCGAGGTTGGTGGCCTCCTTGGCGCGGTTGACCCCCTCGGAGACGATCTTCAGCGCGTCGACGTCGAGACCGGAGTCGGTCTCGTCGAGCACCGCGAACTTCGGCTTGAGCACCTCGAGCTGAAGGATCTCATGACGCTTCTTCTCGCCACCCGAGAAGCCCTCGTTGACGTTGCGCTGCGCGAACCCGGATCCATGCGCAGATTGGTCATCGACGTCTTGACGTCCTTGGTCCACTGCCGGATCGACGGAGCCTCGCCGTCGAGCGCGGTCTTCGCGGTGCGCAGGAAGTTCGTCACCGTGACGCCGGGGATCTCCACCGGGTACTGCATCGCCAGGAACAGCCCGGCACGGGCGCGCTCGTCGACAGTCATCGACAGCACGTCCTCCCCATCGAAGGTGATGGTGCCCTGGGTGACGGTGTACTTCGGGTGACCGGCGATCGTGTAGGCGAGGGTCGACTTGCCGGAGCCGTTGGGCCCCATGATGGCGTGTGTCTCGCCGGTGTTGATGGTCAGGTCGATGCCGTTGAGGATCGGCGTCGCGCCCTGATCGGTCTCGACCGTCACGTGCAGGTCGCGGATCTCGAGAACAGACATTCAGACTTCCTTAAGGACAGTGGGGTCGATGAGCACGTCGTCGCCGTCGATCTGGACGACATAGACCGGGACGGGCTCGTAAGCGGGGAGGTTGAGGGGCTGGCCGGTGATCAGCGAGAAGCGTGAGCCATGAGCCCAGCACTCCAGCGTCTCTCCTTCGACGAAGCCCTCGGACAGCGAGATGTCGCCATGCGTGCAGCGGTCGCCGATCGCGTGGATCTCGTCGTTCGAGTCCCGAACGATCGCGATGGCCACACCGTCGAGTTCGACGCGCAGCGGGGTATCCATCTCCAGCTCGCTGGCACTGCAGGCGCGCTGTGCGCTCACGCGGTCACCCCCACGAGCTCGGCGTCGATGGCGGCCAGCAGCTCCTCCTGGAGGGAGGGGATGCGGATGCGTTGCACGATCTCGGTGAGGAAGCCGAGCACCACCAGACGACGTGCCTCCTCCTCGGAGATGCCACGGGTCTGCAGGTAGAACAGCTGCTCGTCATCGAAACGACCGGTCGCGCTGGCATGACCGGCGCCGACGATGTCCCCGGTCTCGATCTCGAGATTCGGGATGGAATCGGCGCGCGCGCCCTCGCTGAGCACGAGGTTGCGGTTCGCCTCATAGGAGTCGGTGCCGGTGGCATCCGGGCCGATCAGCACGTCGCCGATCCACACGCTGTGCGCGCTCGCACCGTTCAGCGCACCCTTGTAGAGCACATCGCCAACCGTGTGCGCACCCTTGTGATGCAGGTACACCTGACTCTCCAAGTGCTGACCGGCATCAGCGAACGAGAGACCGTAGAGGTTTCCCTGTGCCCCGGTGCCGGAGAGCTCCACGTTCGGGTTGACGCGCACCACACCGCCGCCGAAGCTGACCACGAAGTGCGTGAACTGCGCGTCGCGATCAACCCGTGCCTGATGTGCGGCGGAGTGGATGGCATCATCCTTCCACTGCTGCACGGTCACGAGCGTGAGCTGGGCACCGTCGCGCACGATGATCTCGACGTTCTGCGCGTACTGCGCGGTGCCGGAGTGGCGCAAGACGACCGTGGCCTTGCTGTTCGGCTGCGCCTCGACCACCAGGTGAGCGTCCGCACGGCCACCCGTGCCGTCGATCTGCACGATGATCGGCTCGTCGACCTCCTCCTCACTCGGGATGCTCAGATGCAGGGCATCCGTCGACCCCTGCCAGGCCACCGCCGAGATGAGGTCCTCGGGTGTGAAGAACTCGCCGCGAGGCGCCGTCCCGCGAGCGAGCGCGGGCAGGACGTACTGTTCGTGGCTGATCGTGTACGTCACTCCGTCGCCGCCGGGCACCGGCTCGAACAGCGATTTCAGCTGCGCGACCGGCGTGTGCTTCCAGTTGACCTCGCGTCCAGTGGGGATGCCGAAGTCAGCGGGTTCGAAGGACCGCGGTCGCTCGGAGCGCGTCTGAACCGGGACGAAACCGGCATTCGCGAGCTGAGCGGCAGGGTCGATGTGCGCGTTCGTCTGCGGCGCCAGTGCAGGCGCCTGTGTGGGGGCCGCCATATCAGCCGACCGATCCTTCCATGCCCATCTCGATGAGCTTGTTCAATTCCATCGCGTACTCCATGGGCAGCTCGCGCGCGATCGGCTCGATGAAGCCGCGCACGATCATCGCCATGGCCTCGGTCTCTTCGATGCCGCGCGACTGCAGATAGAACAGCTGCTCCGCGCTGACCTTCGAGACTGTGGCCTCATGGCCGAGCTGCACGTCGTCGACACGGATGTCGATCGACGGATAGGTGTCCGAGCGCGACTGCGTGTCGACGAGCAGAGCATCGCAGACCACCGAGTTGGAGGAGTGGTGCGCCGCCGGGTCGACGCGCACCTCTCCACGGTAGCCGGAGCGTCCGCCGCCGCGCGCGATCGACTTGGAGACGATCGAAGACTGCGTGTACGGCGCCTGGTGCACCATCTTGGCGCCGGCGTCCTGATGCTGACCGGGGCCGGCGAAGGCCACCGACAGTGTCTCGCCCTTGGCGTGCTCGCCGACCAGGTAGATCGACGGGTACTTCATGGTGACCTTCGAGCCGATGTTGCCGTCGACCCACTCCATCGTCGCGCCCTCATGCGCCACGGCACGCTTGGTGACGAGGTTGTAGACGTTGTTGGACCAGTTCTGGATGGTCGTGTAGCGCACGCGTGCGTTCTTCTTCACGATGATCTCGACCACGGCCGAGTGCAGCGAGTCCGACTTGTAGATCGGCGCGGTGCAGCCCTCGATGTAGTGGACGTAGCTGTCCTCATCGGCGATGATCAGCGTGCGCTCGAACTGGCCCATGTTCTCGGTGTTGATCCGGAAGTACGCCTGCAGCGGGATCTCGACGTGCACGCCCTTGGGGACGTACACGAAGGAGCCACCCGACCACACCGCGGTGTTCAGCGCGGCGAACTTGTTGTCGCCGGCAGGGATCACAGTGCCGTAGTACTCCTCGAAGAACTCCGGGTGCTCGCGCAGCGCCGTGTCGGTGTCCATGAAGATGACGCCTTGCTCTTCGAGATCCGCACGGATCTGCCGGTAGACGACCTCCGACTCGTACTGCGCGGTCACGCCGGCGACCAGGCGCTGACGCTCGGCCTCGGGGATGCCGATGCGCTCGTAGGTCTCCTTGATCTCGTCCGGGAGGTCCTCCCAGGAGGTGGCCTGCTTCTCTGTGGAGCGCACGAAGTACTTGATGTTCTCGAAGTCGATCTCGCTGAGGTCGGCGCCCCAGGTCGGCATCGGCTTGCGATCGAAGAGGGCGAGTCCCTTGAGACGCGATTTGAGCATCCACTCGGGTTCGGCTTTCAGCGCCGAGATGTCGCGCACCACGGCTTCGGTGAGCCCACGTTTCGCGCTCGATCCGGCGGCGTCGCGATCGTGCCAGCCGAATTCGTACACCCCCAGACTGTCCAGCTCCGGGCGGTCGATCAGCACATCCGACATCACACTCTCCTCTAACGGGCCTCAACGGTGTCATCCGCCCCGACACACCTGATCTCCGTCGAGTCTGCGGAGATCGGGTGCCGCTGGTGGGCCCCATCATTCGGCGCTCACGTCGCGCCTAAACTGTCTGTGAGGGACGTAGCGCACTGCGCGTCCATCACAACCATCCCGATTCTACAGGTTCGCTCTGACATCCGGGCCGTACCCGCTGCCGAGACCGAACCGGAGGACACATGCCCGGTAGCACTGCCCTGACCGCTTCCGTCACGCCCGACGCCTCCCCCGGGCTGACTTTCGGCCGTCCTCTCCGGGTGCTCGCCTGGCTGTCCTTCATCGCGGAGATCCTGATCATCGGCACCGGTGGCGCCGTGCGCCTGACCGGATCGGGACTCGGGTGCTCGGAATGGCCGCTGTGCACTCCCGAGTCCCTCGTGCCGATCCTTGAGGTTCAGGGCATCCACGGTGCCATCGAGTTCGGCAACCGCACCATGACCGGCGTGGTGGGCCTGCTCGCGCTCGCCGTGCTGATGTTCACGCTGCATGCCCTCAGCGGCCGTCGCCTGGTGGTGCGCGCCGTCTGGTTCGCGCTCGGCGGGATCGTGGTGGCCATCGGCGTGTACGCCGCGGCATCCGCTCTCGGCCTCCCCGCCGCCGCGCTCATGTCCACCGCGCTGCTCCTGGCTGTACTGATCGGCGCCGTCGACTCGCTCCGTCAGAACGCGCAGCGCCAGGACCTCGCCGTGCTCGCCTGGATCGTGCTGATCGGCGTGATGGCGCAGGCCGTGGTCGGAGGCTTCGCCGTGATCAGCGATCTGAACCCCTTTATCGTCGGGTTCCATTACACGGTGTCCCTGCTCCTGGTGTGCATCACCGCCCTGTTCCTCGTGCGTCTGGACTCCGCTCCCGGACCGCGTGAGCTCGTGGTCCCCGCCTGGTTCAGCGCGCTCTCGCATGCGACCGGGCTGGCCCTGGCCGCGACGATCGTCTTCGGCGTGCTCACCACGGGGTCGGGCCCGCACTCCGGCGATGCCGACATCAACATCCAGCGCACCGGCTTCGACGCCACCTGGTTCGCGCACGTGCACTCCTGGCCCGGCTATATCCTGGCGGCCCTCGTCCTGGTGCTCGCGGTCTCGGCCTGGATGCTGAAGCTGCCGCCGCACAGGTGGACGCTCGTGCTCGTCCTCGCGATCCTGGTGCAGGTCGTCGTCGGCGTGATTCAGGCCCGTACGGGGCTACCGCCGGTGTTCGTCGGCATCCACATGATCCTGGCTTCGCTGTCGGCAGCCGCGTACACCGTGCTGGTCACCAGGCTCAAGCGTCCTGTCGCCGCCTGAACCGCCCGGACGCGGGCGTCAGAATCGCGCGGGCGTCAGAACCCCACGGTCATCAGAACGGCAGCAGCGGGTCGACCGCGACCGCGAGGAAGATCAGGGTCAGGTACGTGATCGATGCGTGGAACACGCGCATCGGGCGCGGCTCCGTGCCCCGCAGCGCACGGTTGTACAGCCGGTGCGATTCGTAGATGAACCAGCCGCCGAACACCAGAGCGGATGCCGTGTAGACGATGCCCATCTGCGCGACCGGCACCAGCAGCAGTGAGCATGCGACGGTCGCCCATGCGTAGAGGATGACCTGCAACCCCACCTGCCAGGCCGAGCGAGTGACCCCGAGCATCGGCACGTCGACGTCGTCGTAGTCGTGCTTGTACTTCATCGACAGCGGCCAGTAGTGCGGCGGCGTCCAGAGGAACACCAGCACGAACAGCACGAGCGGCGGCCAGTCCAGCGACCCGGTGACCGCGCTCCAGCCGATCACGACGGGGAAGCAGCCCGCGATCCCGCCCCAGATGATGTTCTGCTCGGTGCGACGCTTGAGGATCATCGTGTAGATCACGACGTAGAAGAAGATGGCGACCGCCGACAGGGTCGCCGCCAGCCAGTTGGTGAACGCCAGCAGCCAGATCGTGGAGACGACCGCGAGGACCCAGGAGAACGCCAGCGCCCCGCGCGGAGACACCTCCCCCGTGACCAGCGGACGGTTCTCGGTGCGCTTCATGTGCACGTCGATGTCTCGATCGAGATACATGTTGAAGGATGCTGCGGACGCCGCACTCATCGCTCCGCCGAAGACCGTCGCGAACACGAGCCACAGGTCGGGCAGTCCGCCCTCCGCGAGGAACATGACCGGCACGGTCGAGACGAGCAGCAGCTCCATGACACGCGGCTTGGTGAGTGCGAAGTAGCCGCGCAGCTTCTGACCGAACGAGTATTCCGTCGTGGCGGTCTGCGATGTCGAAGAGATCGCGATCCCCTCCTTCTGAGCGCAAGCGGACACTCCTTCGAGTCTAGTGCGTGCGGCCTGTTGCACGAGCGCGACGGAAAGGGCTGACACCGTCCGAAATGCACCTTCGGCACGTGATAGAGCGCAGGTATGCTGAAAACCACTCGCGCGCCCGTTGCGCATCTCCGTGACGACGCGGAGCGCGCAGGAATACGGGCGCCTCCGGATGTGTCAGAAGGAGTATGACCGTGGCAGAGCTTCAATGGGATGAGATCGACCGTCGAGCAGTGGACACCGCGCGGGTCCTGGCTGCGGATGCCGTGCAGAAGGTCGGCAACGGTCATCCCGGCACGGCGATGAGCCTGGCGCCGGTCGCCTACCTGCTCTACCAGCGCGTGATGCGCCACGATCCGTCCGACACCGACTGGCTCGGCCGCGACCGCTTCATCCTGTCTGTCGGTCATTCCTCGCTGACACAGTACGTGCAGCTGTACCTGGGCGGCTTCGGTCTGGAGCTCTCAGACCTCGAGGCACTGCGCACCTGGGGCTCGCTCACGCCGGGCCACCCCGAGTACCACCACACCAAGGGTGTCGAGATCACCACCGGTCCGCTCGGTCAGGGGCTCGCCTCCGCCGTCGGCTTCGCGTACGCCGCGCGGTACGAGCGCGGTCTGTTCGACCCCGAGGCGGATGCCGGCAGCAGCCCCTTCGATCACTTCGTGTACGTGATCGCCGGTGACGGAGACCTGCAGGAGGGCGTGACCAGCGAGGCGTCTTCGCTGGCCGGCCACCAGCAGCTCGGCAACCTGATCGCCATCTACGACTCGAACCAGATCTCGATCGAGGGCGACACCGATGTCTCCTTCACCGAGGATGTGCGCAAGCGCTACGAGGCCTACGGCTGGCAGGTGCTCGAGGTCGACTGGCGTCGTACCGGACAGTACGTCGAGGACGTGCACGAGCTGGACGACGCGATCAGCCAGGCGAAGGCCGAGACCGAGAAGCCGACGCTGATCATCCTGAAGACCATCATCGGGTGGCCTGCGCCGTCCAAGTCGGGCACCGAGGCGGTGCACGGCAACGCGCTGGGTGCGGACGAGGTCGCCGCCACGAAGAAGGTGCTCGGCTTCGACCCCGAGAAGTCCTTCGTCGTCGAGGATGCCGTGATCGCGCACACGCGGGAGCTGGGTGCCCGTGCAGCCGAAGCCCGCGCCGACTGGCAGCGGTCCTTCGATGCCTGGGCCGCCGCGAACCCGGAGCGCAAGCAGCTGCTGGATCGTCTGGAGGCGCAGGTGCTTCCCGAGGGCATCGAGAACGCGCTTCCTGCGTTCGAGGCCGGCACCGAGACTTCCACGCGCGCTGCGTCCGGCAAGGTGCTCAACGCCCTCGCTCCCGAGCTTCCCGAGCTGTGGGGCGGCTCCGCCGACCTCGCGGGCTCCAACAACACCACGATCTCTTCAGCGGCGTCGTTCATCCCCGAGGAGTGGTCGACGCACGACTGGAAGGGCAGCCCGTACGGACGGGTGCTGCACTTCGGCATCCGCGAGCACGCCATGGGTGCGATCCTGAACGGCATCACGCTGCACGGACCGACGCGTGCGTTCGGCGGCACCTTCCTGATCTTCAGCGACTACATGCGCCCGGCCGTGCGCCTGGCCGCGCTGATGGACATCCCGTCCACGTTCGTGTGGACCCACGACTCCATCGCGCTCGGCGAGGACGGTCCGACGCACCAGCCGATCGAGCAGCTGGCCTCGCTGCGCGCCATCCCGAACTTCACTGTGGTGCGTCCTGCCGACGCCAACGAGACCGCTGCCGCCTGGCTGGAGATCCTGCGCCGTCACGGCGGACCGGTCGGCATCGCGCTGACACGCCAGAACATCCCGGTGTTCCCGCGCGGCGAGGGTGCGGCATCCGGTGACGAGTTCGCCGCCGCGTCGGCGACCGCCAAGGGCGCCTACGTGCTCGCCGAGGCGCCCAGCGGCACGCCGGACGTGATCCTGATCGCCACCGGATCCGAGGTGCAGCTGGCCGTCGCGGCCCGCGAGACCCTCGCCGCCGAGGGCGTGAACGCCCGCGTGGTGTCCGCTCCCTCACTGGAGTGGTTCGCCGAGCAGGACGAGTCCTACCGCGAGTCCGTGCTGCCGAAGACGGTCACCGCGCGCGTGTCGGTCGAGGCGGGATCCGTGCTCAGCTGGCGCGGAATCGTCGGCGACCGCGGCCGCTCCATCGGCATCGACCACTTCGGTGCATCCGCCGACTACAAGACCCTGTTCCAGAAGTTCGGCATCACCGCCGAGGCCGTCGTCGAGGCGGCCCGCGAGACCATCAAGGAGAACGCATGAGCACCCCCACCGAAGACCTCTCGGCCGCCGGCGTCAGCATCTGGCTGGACGACCTGTCCCGCACCCGCATCCAGTCGGGCAACCTGCAGCAGCTCATCGACACCCGCAACGTCGTCGGCGTGACCACCAACCCGACGATCTTCGCCAACGCGATCACGAACCCCGACGACACCTCCTACGACGCGCAGGTCGCGGAGCTGGCAGCATCCGGCACCTCCGCCGTCGACGCGGTCTTCGCCGCGACCACCCAGGACGTGCGCGACGCGCTGGACCTGTTCCGCCCCGTGTGGGAGTCGTCGAACCATGTCGACGGCCGCGTGTCGATCGAGGTCGCCCCCGATCTCGCGCACGACACCGACGGCACCGTCGCGCAGGCCAAGGATCTGTGGAAGCGCATCGACCGGGAGAACCTGCTCGTCAAGATCCCCGCGACCAAGGCCGGCCTGCCGGCCATCGCGCAGGCCATCGGCGCCGGCATCAGCGTCAACGTCACGCTGATCTTCAGCCTGGAGCGCTACGCCGAGGTCATCGACGCGTATCTGACCGGTCTGGAGACCGCGAAGGCCGCCGGGATCGACCTGTCGACGATCCACTCGGTCGCCTCGTTCTTCGTCTCCCGCGTGGACACCGAGACCGACAAGCGTCTCGCGGCCATCGGCACGGACGAGGCGCTCGCGCTGAAGAGCAAGGCCGGCCTGGCCAATGCGCGCCTGGCATACGAGCTGTTCGAGAAGTCCTTCGCGGGTGACCGTGCCAAGGCGCTCCTCGACGCCGGCGCGACGCTGCAGCGGCCGCTGTGGGCATCGACCGGGGTGAAGGACCCGGCGCTGCCCGACACGCTGTACGTGACCGAGCTGGTCGCGCCGGGTGTTGTGAACACGATGCCCGAGAAGACCCTGGAGGCCACGTTCGATCACGGTGAGGTCACCGGCGACACGGTCACCGGCACCTATGACGAGTCCCGTGGGGTGTTCGAGGCCCTGAAGTCGGTCGGGATCGACTTCGACGATGTCACGCAGGTGCTCGAGGATGAGGGCGTCGCCAAGTTCATCGACTCCTGGCACGGGCTGCTCGAGCAGGTCACCAAGGGGCTGGACGAGGCGCGATGACCGTCTCGGTGCACGTGTCGCCGTCTGCGACCGCGGCGGTGGACGATATCGTCCTCCGCCTGGTCGCCGACCTCGTCGCGTCGCGTGTCACCGCAGAGGATCCCACGCTGTGGGGCGCGGAGGCCGAAGCCGACGCTGCCGAGCGACTCGGCTGGGTGCAGGCGGTCTCCGCGTCGCGCCCGCTCGTCGACGAGATCGTCGCCCTGCGCGACGATCTCGCGACGCGCGGCATCGATCGCGTCGTGCTCTCGGGAATGGGCGGATCGTCGCTTGCTCCCGAGGTGATCGCGAACACGGCCGGCGTCGACCTGACCGTGCTCGACTCGACCGCGCCTGCGCAGGTGCTCGCCGCGCTGGACGGGGATCTCGCGCGCACCGTCCTGGTGGTGTCGTCCAAGTCCGGTACCACCATCGAGACCGACTCGCACCGTCGTGCGTTCGAGGCCGCGTTCGCGGACCTGGGCATCGACGCCGCCGAGCACATCGTCGTCGTCACCGACCCGGGATCCGAGTTGGATGCCCTCGCGGCCGAGGCGGGGTACCGGGTCTTCCACGCCGACCCGGCCGTCGGCGGACGCTACTCGGCTCTCACCGCGTTCGGCCTCGTGCCCACCGGGCTCGCCGGGGTCGACATCACGGAGCTGCTGGACGAGGCCGAGGCCTCGCTGCTCGAGTTCGCGATCGACTCCCCCGACAATCCGGCGCTGCGCCTGGCTGCCGCCATCACAGCATCCGATCCCCGCCGCGACAAGCTCGGTCTGGTCGCGGACGGTTCGCACATCGACGGCCTGCCCGACTGGATCGAGCAGCTCATCGCGGAGTCCACCGGCAAGAAGGGCACCGGCATCCTCCCCGTCGTGCTGCTGCCGGTCTCTCCCGAGTTGGAGAGCCGCCCGCAGGATCTTCAGATCGTGCGTCTCGTGGAGGATGCCGATCAGTTCCATCTGCGCGATCGGCACCCGGGCGAGATCCTCGTCAGCGGGAGCCTGGGTGCGATGTTCCTGCTCTGGGAGCATGCCACGGCGATTGCCGGTCACCTGCTCGGCATCAACCCCTTCGACCAGCCCGATGTCGAGGCCGCGAAGGCCGCCGCCCGGGGACTGCTCGATGAGCGACCTGCCCCTTCCGCACCGGCATTCGTGCAGGACGGTGTGGAGGTGTGCGTCAGCGACCCGGCGCTTGCCGCATCCGGCACCCTCGAGGGTGTCCTCGACGCCCTGTGGGCGCAGCTGCCCACCGACGGCTACGTGTCGATTCAGGCGTACGTGAACCGCCTCGACCTGGGCCAGCTGAAGGGAATGCGCGAACTGGCCGCAGCGGATTCCGGCCGTCCCACGACCTTCGGCTGGGGACCGCGGTTCCTGCACTCCACCGGCCAGTACCACAAGGGCGGCCCCGCACAGGGCGTGTTCCTGCAGATCCTCGAGCGCACCGACGTGGACCTGGAGATCCCCGGTCGCCCGTTCACCTTCGGCGAGCTGATCCGGGCGCAGGCTGCCGGCGACGCCGCTGTGCTCGCCTCACACGGTCGCCCCGTCGTGTCGCTCACCGTCACGGATGCCGTCGACGACGTCCTCACTCTTTTCACCGCTGCTCAGTGACCCCGGACCTGGAGATATCCCCCACCGATGACCGCACCCATCTCACGCGGACGCAACCCGCTCCGCGATCCCGATGATCGTCGTCTCAATCGCATCGCAGGTCCCAGTGCCCTGGTGATCTTCGGCGTGACCGGCGATCTCTCGCGCAAGAAGCTGATGCCGGCCGTGTACGACCTCGCCAACCGGGGTCTGCTACCTCCCGGCTTCGCCCTGGTCGGGTTCGCCCGCCGCGATTGGGAGGACCAGGACTTCGCCCAGGTCGTCTACGACGCCGTCAAGCAGCACGCACGCACGGAGTTCCGCGAGGAGACCTGGCAGCAGCTGCTGCAGGGCATCCGCTTCGTACAGGGCACTTTCGACGATCCGGATGCCTTCCGACGCCTGCGCGAGACCGTCGAGAAGCTCGACATCGAGCGCGGCACGATGGGCAACCACGCGTACTATCTGTCCATCCCGCCCAAGGCGTTCCCGGACGTGGCCAAGCAGCTGCGCGAATCGGGACTGGTGGGCGAGCAGAACGACGACGACACCCATTGGCGTCGCGTGGTGATCGAGAAGCCGTTCGGCAGCGATCTGGAGTCGGCGCGCGCACTGAACGCAGCACTCGAGGCCGCCTTCCCGGCGGACTCGATCTTCCGCATCGATCACTACCTCGGCAAGGAGACGGTGCAGAACATCCTGGCGCTGCGCTTCGCCAACGAGCTGTACGAGCCGCTGTGGAACCGCAACTACGTCGACCATGTGCAGATCACCATGGCCGAGGACATCGGCGTCGGAGGTCGTGCAGGTTACTACGACGGCATCGGCGCCGCGCGCGACGTCATCCAGAACCACCTGCTGCAACTGCTCGCGCTCACCGCGATGGAGGAGCCGATCAGCATGTCGGCGGATCATCTGCGCGCCGAGAAGGAGAAGGTTCTCGAGGCGGTCCGGCTGCCCGACGATATCTCCCTGGCCACGGCGCGCGGCCAGTACGCCGGCGGCTGGCAGGGCGGCGAGAAGGTTCGTGGCTTCCTCGAAGAGGACGGCATGGACCCGCAGTCGGCCACCGAGACCTTCGCCGCGATCAAGCTGGAGATCGACACGCGCCGCTGGGCGGGAGTGCCGTTCTACCTGCGCACCGGAAAGCGCCTGGGCCGGCGCGTCACCGAGATCGCAGTGGTGTTCAAGCGGGCGCCCGAGCACCTGTTCGGCCGCGCGCAGACCTCCGAGCTCGGGCAGAACGCGCTCGTCATCCGTGTGCAGCCCGACGAGGGTGTGACCATCCGGTTCGGCTCGAAGGTTCCGGGCAGCGGTGCGAACGTTCGTGACGTGACGATGGACTTCGGCTACGGCCACGCCTTCACCGAAGCGAGCCCGGAGGCGTACGAGCGTCTGATCCTGGACGTGCTGCTCGGCGATCCGCCGCTGTTCCCCCGCCACGAGGAGGTCGAGCTGTCCTGGAAGATCCTCGACCCTGTCGAGGAGTACTGGGCCTCGCTGCACGCCCCGCTGGAGCAGTACGCACCCGGGTCGTGGGGACCGGCATCCGCCGACGACCTGCTGGCCCGCGATGGACGAGTCTGGAGACGCCCATGATCATCGACCTTCCCGACGCAACCGTCAGCCAGGTCGCCAAGCAGCTGGTGAAGGTGCGCGAGGAGGGCGGCGCCGTCGCCCTGGGACGCGTGCTGACCCTCATCATCGTCGCCCGCAACGGCGTCGCCGAGGCGGCGATCGACGCCGCCAACGACGCCTCCCGCGAGCATCCGATGCGCGTGATCGTGCTGATCACCGGCGAGGGCGAAGCGCACCTGGATGCGCAGATCCGCGTCGGCGGCGACGCAGGCGCCAGCGAGGTGGTCGTGCTGCGCGCCTTCGGCGACGCTGCGAGCAACACCGAGAGCCTGGTCACCGGCATCCTGCTTCCCGACGCCCCCGTCGTAGCCTGGTGGCCAGAGGATGCGCCGACGGATGCCGCGGCATCACCGCTGGGACGCATCGCTCAGCGGCGCATCACCGACGCCGCCACCTCCCCGGACGTGCGCGACCGCCTCGCCCTGCTCGGCAAGACGCATGCGCCCGGTGACACCGATCTCGCCTGGACGCGTCTGACGCGCTGGCGCGAGCAGCTGGCCGCGGTGCTGGACCAGCCGCCGTACGAGCGGGTCACCGCCGTGGAGGTGCGGGGCGCGGCCGCGTCTCCGTCCACGGCACTGCTGGCCGCCTGGCTGCGGATGGCGCTCGATGTTCCCGTCAGCTGGTCGTACGAGGATCCCGAGGACTGGCAGGAGGGTATCAAGTCCGTGCGCCTCACACGCGCCAGCGGCGACATCCTGCTGGAGCGACCGGAACCCGGCGTGGCCATCCTGACCCAGCCGGGCCAGCCCGACCATGAGCTGCACCTCCCGCGTCGTACGCTGCGAGAGTGCCTGGCCGAGGAGCTGCGGCGCCTGGACGCCGATGTGCTGTACGGTCGGGTCATCACGGAAGGCTGGAACCGACTGGGTCCGGCAAAGCAGGGAGAGTGAGTCAGATGGCGACGGCGCAGGGATCTGTCAAGACGGTCGTCGTGGAGCCGACCCCGGCGGAGCTCGCCGTTCACGTCGCCGATCGGTTCCTCACCCGCGTGGTGGCGCGCACGCGCAACGGGCGGCTCGCGCATATCTGCCTGACCGGTGGCTCGATGGGTGGTGCGGTGCTGTCGGCTGCCGCCAAGGACGAGCGGATCGGAGAGATCGACTGGTCGCTCGTGCACTTCTGGTGGGGCGACGAGCGCTTCGTCGAGCGGGACGACCCCGATCGCAACTCACTGCAGTCCCGGCAGGCGCTGCTGGACCGGCTCGAGATCCCGGAGCAGAACATCCACGAGGTGGCGGCACCCTCCGAAGGACTCAGCCTGGATGAGGCTGCGACGGCGTATGCCGAGGAACTCGCCCGGTTCGCCAAGTCAGGTGAACCGTGGCCGTCGTTCGCCGTGTGCTTCCTGGGTGTGGGGCCGGATGGTCACATCGCGTCGCTCTTCCCCGACCGGCCCGAGGTGACAGCGACCGATGTCGCCGCACTGCCCGTGCGCAATTCCCCCAAGCCTCCGCCGGAGCGCGTGACGCTGACACGGCCGGTGCTGAACGCCGCGAAGCGGGTATGGCTGGTGCTGACCGGCGCCGACAAGGCCTCCGCCCTCGGCCTGGCGCTGGCGGGTGCCAGCTACGCGAGCGTGCCTGCAGCCGGCGCGAAGGGCCGCCGCCGCACGGTCTTCTTCGTCGATGAGGCCGCTGCGTCGCAGGTCGCACCGGAACTCATCGACCGCGACTACTGAGCCGCTCCGTCGTCCGACGCGGCGCCCGAGCCGTTCTGAGGCCCTGCCTGGCTCCCGGAATCCATCGAAGAGCTGCTGCCGCGCTGGATGCCGAGCTCCTGGCTGTCGCTGACCACCTGCGGGTGATAACGGGCAAGGCCGAAGACACCGAACACCGCAATCGCACCCGCTACGACGAACAGGATCACGACCAGCAGTGGCGCCTCGGAGGCCTCACCGAGCACCAGAGCACCGATGATCACCGCCACGATCGGGTCGATGACGGTGAGACCGGCGATGACGAGGTCGGGTGGGCCGGAGCTGTACGCGGTCTGCACGAAATACGCTCCGACAGCGGCGGCGGCGATCAGTGCGATCACGCAGACGACGGTCAGCCAGTCGAAGTTCGCGGCCTGGATGCGACTGATGACGGCCTTCGCGAGAGTTGCGACGAAACCGTAGAGGATGCCGGCGCCGGTGACGTAGAACAGCGCCCGCATCCGCCGTCGCAGCACCAGCCAGCACGCACCGAGCGCAATGATGACCACCAGCAGCACCGTGAGGATCGTGAACAGGTCCTCATTGCTGATCTCGCGCTCGACCGCGTAGAAGGCGGCCAGTGCGACGAACAGGAAGATCCCGCCCAGGCAGCTGCCGATCGCGATCAGCGATCTCCTGGTCGGCGAATGCCCGGAGACGCGGGCGTTCAGCAGCGTGGTGACCACCAGCGCGACGGCTCCGAGCGGCTGCACGACGATCAGCGGTGCGATAGCCATCGCGCTGAGCTGACACAGGATCGCGAAGCCGAGCATGATCGAGCCGATGATCCACGACGGGCGGGTCAGCAGGCCTCTGATCTGCGCACCGCTGAGGCCCGTGGCACCCTCGGTGCCGGTGATCTTCTCGACCTTCTCGACCCCGCGGTGCTGATACTGCGCCCCGAGCGACATGAACACGGCGCCGGCGAGGGCGAGCGGGATGCCCAGCAGCAGAGCCGGGTTCTGGAAGACGCCGATCAGCTGATCACTCATGTCAGCAGCGAACTCCACCCCATGTTGCACCGTCCCACCTTATCTGCCCGGACGCTGCCAGTAGTGTTGTGGCGTGGCTGTTCTTCCGATCCGCATCATGGGCGATCCCGTGCTGCACTCCCCCGCTGCCGACGTCGACGAGATCACCGATGAGATCCGCACGCTCGTCGCCGACATGTACGAGACGATGGACGTCGCTCCGGGAGTGGGGCTCGCAGCCCCGCAGGTCGGCGTGCCGCTGCGCATCTACGTCTACTCGTACGTCGACGACGACGAGCGGCCGTGGCGCGGTGAGCTCATCAACCCTGTGCTGTGGATGACTCCGCCCGAGCCAGGCTCGCCGGATCCGGATGAGGAGTCCGAGGGATGCCTGTCGTTCCCCGGTGAGCGGTTCCCTCTGCGCCGGTCGGATCGTGTGCTGGTCACCGGCATCGACCTGTCGGGGGCCGCTGTTCGCATCGAAGTGGACGGCTGGCGCGCGCGCATCATGCAGCACGAGTTCGACCACCTCGACGGCATCCTGTACATCGACCGTCTGTCCGAAGGCGACTGGAAGACGGCGCAGAAGATCGCGCGCAAGCGCGGCTGGGCCCGGGGCGATGCCAGCTGGATGCCTGGCATCGACGATCTGGAGGGCTGATGGAGAACGTGATCAGGGTCGGCATCGTCGGCTACGGCAACCTGGGGCGCGGCGTGGAGCGCTCGATCGGTCTGAACCCCGACATGCACGTGGCCGGTGTGTTCACGCGCCGTGACCCGGCCTCCGTGGCTCCGCTGTCGGAGGGCACCGCGGTGCGAGCCGTCGAGGAACTCCCGGCCCTGGCGGATGAGATCGATGTTCTGGTGCTCTGCGGCGGCTCCAAGAGCGACCTGCCCGTGCAGAGCCCGCAGCTGGCATCGGTGTTCAGCATCGTCGACAGCTTCGACACGCACGCACGTATCCCGCAGCACTACGCCGCCGTGGATGCCGCCGCCCGCGCGGCCGGGACGACGGCCATCATCTCCACCGGCTGGGATCCCGGCCTGTTCTCGCTGCAGCGGCTGTACGGCGAGGCGATCCTGCCGCAGGGTGAGACGTACACCTTCTGGGGTCGCGGGCTCAGCCAGGGGCACTCGGATGCCATCCGGCGCGTCCCCGGTGTCGCTGCGGGCGTGCAGTACACGATCCCGTCCGATGACGCGGTCTCGCGGGTGCGCGCCGGAGAGCGGCCCGAATTGACCACTCGCGAGAAGCACACCCGCGAGTGCTTCGTCGTGCTCGAAGACGGCGCCGATGCGGATGCCGTGCGCGAGGCGATCGTGACGATGCCGGACTACTTCGAGCCCTATGACACGACCGTGCACTTCATCAGCGCACAGGAGCTGGCCCGCGATCATGCCGGCGTCCCGCACGGCGGTTTCGTGATCCGCAGTGGCTCGACGTCGAGCGAGGCGTCCCAAAGCGTCGAGTTCCGGCTCGCGCTGGAATCGAATCCCGAGTTCACCGCGAGCGTGCTGGTCGCCTACGCCCGCGCCGCCGTACGGCTCGCTGCGGCCGGCGACCACGGCGCGAAGACGCCCTTCGACGTGGCACCCGGTCTGCTCTCCCCCAAGACGCCCGAGCAGCTGCGCGCCGAGCTCCTCTGAGTGCAACCGCTTCTCGTTCCCGCATGAGGTCATGTCGCCGGGACGCGATTCACGCAGCACGAACTCATACGGGAGCGGAGGTCGGGACGGCGTGCAACGACGAGACCCCGTCACGAGGACGGGGTTTCGAAGGGGTTGGCTCCCCGGCTTGGACTCGAACCAAGAACCTGCCGTTATCAGGTTAATGCGCTCTGCCGCGTAACGACACGCTGAAATAGTGAATAACATTCAGCTCATCGACCAGTACAAGATCTGGCTTCTCGCCTCCGACCGCAGCGACGCGACAGTCCGCCTCCGCCTCCGCGACATCCGCAAGCTCGCCGAGCAGCACGAGCTCACCACAATCACCGAGGACGAGCTCACAGAAATCCTCGCCGCGCACCGCCACCACGCGCCCGAGACCCGCAAGAGCCTCACCGGCTCCTGGAGGCTGTTCTTCACCTGGGCACACCGACGCGGACACAGACCCGACAACCCCACCACGCAACTACAGAAAATCCGCATCCCCGCACCCTCACCCCGCGTCGCACCAGACGACGACATCCGCCAAGCCCTCACCCGCGCCACACCGCAACAGCGCGCCCTGATCCTGCTCGCCCGAGGCGGATGGATGCGCCTTTCCGAAATCGCATCCCTGCACACCAACAACCGCCACGGCCAAGAACTGCACATCATCGGCAAAGGCCGCAAGCCCCGCATCATCGCGATGAACGCCGAAGTCGCAACCGCACTCGACACCCTCGAACACGAGCAAGGCCCCGGCTACTACTTCCCCCGCCGCATCCAACGAGGCAACCTCCCCCACCTACACCCCGTCAGCGTGAACAAGATCATCACCCGCGTCACCGGCTGGAACCCCCACAGCCTCCGCCACGCCGGAGCCACCGCCGCATGGAAACAGACCCACGACCTCCGCGCAATCCAAGCGATGCTCGGACACGCCAGCCTCGTCACCACCCAGCGCTACGTGCACATCACCGGCGACGACCTCGCCACCGTCGCGGCCGCATCACGGCTCAGCCTCACCCCCGCATAAGAAAACCACGCTGCAGCGTCACATCAGCGACTCACGCCGAGCAAGTAGTTCGCTCCACGGCACGCGTCAACCCACGAACCGGCCCACAGTCTCCCGCAACGATGGTGCTCCGCACCTTGCCAGGCCGACCCAGCCACAGGGGTTGACCCGCACCGCTCCGCTTACTTCTCGGCAGGTGTGCCGAAGGGTCAAGCCCCTTCGACACGAAGCAACAACGAGAGGATTCACCAACATGAGCGACCACACGGATGAGAGCAAGGCACGCGAGGAATGGACACGCCGATACGGCACATGCAACTGCAACGAGTGCGAGACCCAGCGCGAAACATTCGTCGCCGGCGTGCTGTACGCAGTCAACTGGCTCTTCCCTTCCAAGAACGACGCATGACCGCCGAAATCGCCACGCGGGTGCGACATTCGAACACCCCTCCACAGCGATCGCAAATATAACAACGGCTCCCGCGAAAACACGCGGGAGCCGTTATCTTTCACGCTACGTCGACGGCTCATCGACGCAGCTGCCGGCTAAACCAACAATCGAACAACCCTACGAACCACCAGGCGTCCAATCACGCGGCCCCGGCGCCGGCCTGACAAAAGTCGACGTATCCACCGGGCCGACCTTACCCACCGCGCGCCCAAACGGAGACATCGACGGCACACCAGGCCGAGGCGAGATACCATGCTTCGCCGCACGCCGAACAGCACGATCCAACCTCCGCCGCGCCCGCGCCGCACGCCGCATCCGACGCCCCACAGTGTCACGAAAAAACGCGCGCACGATCACGTCGACCACAACCGCAACGAGAGCCCCCATGAACGCCCCGACACAGAAGAACTCAAACTCCGACGAGCTGACGATCAGTTCCCAGTCCACACGCTCACGATAGCGCCTACCGGCGCAGCAGCCACAGCACGTTGCGCAGCAGACTCAGACCATTCCTGACTGCACGAAGAACCATCCCGAGCTTGCTCACGCGTGCCCCTCCACCGGGCACGTACAGACCGGACGCTTGAGCTTCGGACGCTCGCCACCACAATGCAGACACACGCCCTCCCCCGTATCGACGTGATCGACCGAATCGAACGTGTCATAGGAGCGCTCAGCCCACGACCCAGGCCGCCAAAACCACGCATTCGCCTTCCCCTTGAGCTGGCCCTCTTTCGAGTCCGTCCACGTGCTGAAATCCATCGCGTCATACGTCGTCCATCGGAACAACCGACGATTACCCCACAGCCGCGACCCATCACCCGAGTTCTCATACTTCGCAAGATACCCACGGCACACAGTCACCGCCTGCGTAACCTCCCGAAGCACGATGTTCGCCCGCGACCACGCCGGCGCCGTCCACCGCAGCAGCACGTCACGCCGACGAAGCTGATTGAGGAACAACTGAACCTCTTTCGGCAGGCTCTTGCCCTGCTCGGATGCCGCGATCCCGATCACTTCATCCATCAGCACATCACCACCCTCGAAGGACAGCAACTGATCCCAACGACGAAACGGAACATAGCCGGCATAGTCCTCGCCCGTACGCGGGTCAACCACCCGCACCGTGGACAGGATCGGCCGACCGAGCTCAATCGACAGCTTCGTGTCGTGCATCATCGCCAGGCTCTTACCGTGCCCATTCGCGCCGATATACGCGTGAATCGTGAATCCGCGCCGCGCCCTGCTGCCTTTCGACTTCCACCGACCAGGGAGACCGGGCGAGGAGGCAGAGTCTCCTGCGGAGCCTCTACCTCCTCCAGCCCGGTCTCTTCCAGATCATCGAATACCGACAGATCATCCACCGCCAGCACGTCAGTCACCAGCGCCCCCAATCACAGGTACATGGGCCGCGAGAGCACGCACCACTTTGACAACGAGCACGACAGCCCACGACGCCAACGCCGCAGCCACACACCCAGACAGAACACCCCAATCGACCCAGACGCCAAGAGACGCGAACTCGACCACCAAATCGTTCGCGCTGCTCGCCATATCTGTCAGCGCATCCGGTGGCGTCCACTCCCCGAACAGCCCCGCCAACCACCCCACGAAACCAGCCGCAAGATTCACGAAGAACTCAGAAATCATGCGGAGCCCCCTCCCAGCCCAGGCGCGTTCACGATCGCCGACGAACGGCGAATGATACCCAGCCCGGTCAGCCAGATCAGCACCGCCGACCCGATAACCCGCGCCCACGTCGCCAGCACATCGAACGGCGCATCGCACGCAGACAACGGATAACCGTCATAGCCGGTATCGAGATCGCCCAGATGAATCGGAATGACCACATGCGGCCCAAGGCACCCACTGCCCCCGTTCGGGACAGACACGGCCGCAGCCACGACGCCAGGCAACTGGCCGACGATCGTCGGCTCCCACGCCTCAGCAATCGCAGTCTGCGCCTCCACCATCACGTCCGTGCGCGGCACGAATGCCCAGACCATCGCGCACTTGACCGGCTGCAGCACCCACTCAATGGGGTTCGCCGCCGAGCCCCACTCCGACATGCAGACCTCGCCCGGGGTCGGGCCCACCGTCGGATCGGTGGAATTCATCGGACTAGAACTCCAGTCCACCTCCGTGCCCGTCGCCGGATCAGTGATCGTCGGAGTGCTGGTCTTCGTCTCGAACGTGCCCCGGTACGGCGAGCACTCACCCAGATCGACCACCGCACCGCCGTACGTGCACCGATACGTGCCCGTGTCCGTCTCGCCCTGCGTCCCGTGGCCCGTCTGCTCCCACCAGCCCGAGCAATCCGGCGTCCACGAGTTGCAGCTATCCGTGACCTTATTCACGACCTTCTCAAGCACCAGGCCGGCCCCGTTTCCCGGCGTCAGACCCTTACGCTGATCCGGCCCGAACGAGGGAACTTCCTGCGACGAAATCTCGGTAATCGCACCACTCTCCGTGTCCTCAGACTCCACATCAATCTTGGACGGCAGCAAGTCCGGGCCCGCGCCCGGCTTCGACACGTACGCCTGTTCACACCCCAGCCCCGCAGCAGACAACGGCAGCCCCACGGACTCCTGATAATCCGTTCCCGTACCCGTCGTCGTCGTGCCGTCCTCCCAGGTGATCTCACACCGAGGAGTACGCACAGGGTCACCCGAAAGCGGCAGCGCCTCCGCCACAACCTCGCCAGTATCGATCCTGATCACCCGCACCGGAGGCACCGCCCCCGTCGACCACAACTGTTCACGGGCAATGGACGAATCAGGCCGCCCACAGTAGCGACCCGCGTACGGGCCCCCATCGACCGGAACACCGAAGCCCGTCGAATACACCCATACCCCGTCTTCCCCCATCACCACCGGCCTGAGCCCCAACGGCGTCAACGTCTGCGGCGCCGCCCCTGTGGCAAGCCAGCACGCATACGTAGTCCCGCTGCCAGTGTCCACGTGCGTCCCCAGATAGATGCGCTCGAAATCGCCCACACGAATAGGCGTAAACCCCGTATGAGCATCAGCATTCGGCTCAACCACCGTGCCAGTGCAATCCGTCGCACTCAACCCGAACGTGATGAAATCATTCACACCCCGCCACCAGCCCGGCTGCCGACACATCACATCCTCGTACGTGTCATCATGCGCGGCCGCATACAACGCAATCCCACCCTGACCGATACCCCACCCAGCCATGAACGACGTCAACGCAACCCCGACAGCACCACCATCAATCGGGGGCTTTACGAACTTAGCCGGCGGCGTAATCGGCTTCGGGGCAACCCGCGCCGTACGCTCAGCATGCAGCAGATCAGGATAGGACAACGCGCCGGTGCTCCCCACCAGCGACAAATACCGCGACGTCAACTCAGGCACCGGCGCAACAGGATCGACGGCCACAAGCGCGCTCGCACTGCTCGGCACAGCCACCCCGGCCGCAACAGCAATTGCCACAACCGCGAGAGCCCTACCCAACCAGCGCACAATGCAACCTTTCAGATGTATGAACGAATCCGGGCCGCCTCGCATACACACAAGGCGGCCCGGGAAACAGATGCGCCCCGCACCGAGACGGAGCACGGGGCGCATCGACGTGCCGCTACTTCGCGGTCTTCTTGAACAGACCGATGAGCTTCGGCGCGCCCCACATCACAGCAGCGACGCCGACACCGGCAGCGATCACAGCCGCGCCAGCACCCACGACAGCCGGGCCGAGCGCCGCCAGCGCATCCGTGACACCCGAGAAATCGAACGAAATCGGATCCATACTTTTCACCCCCTCCCCATACCCAGCACCGAACGGAACAGCCCGACCAGCGCGCCAGTACCCAGAAGCAACAACAGCCCCTGGAGGACGTCACCAACAGTCATCGCGCCACCCTCGAAAACAGTCGCAACAGAGCCGTAGCCCCGATCACGACCCCCTCGATAGCGACCAGCGACCCTGCCAGTGCGAGAAACACACCACTCACCGCAGGCCCCCGCCCATCCAGCGCCCGACCGCGTAGCAGCCGACACCAGCAACGAGAACCGCCCAGAGATGCGTCTCAGGAATCACGACGGCGAGCGCGTCCATCACTCCACCGCCGTCCCGATCGCCACGGCCGGCAGACCGATCAGCCCAAGGACGATCAGCAGCGCCGACAGCAACGTGAGAATCATGACCGGCTACTTCCCCGAGGGAGCCGAAGCGGACAGGGCCGACTGGATCGCGTCGAGCGCGTCATACGCCGGCCCGACAGCGACCAGAGACACGAAGCTGATCGTCTCGCCGTTCTCCCCACGGAACGAGCCCTCAGACACGCTCGCATCGACGGCGACGAACTCGCCCGGCGTGGGCACCGGCAGCTTGTCACGAACACGGAACCTGACCACGAGCTGCCCGCCATGCGGCTGAGACAGCAGCACGTCGTGCCGCTCCACCTTCCCGACCAGCCCCGCAGCACGATCCGCGTCCGAGACACGCTCCGTGCGCTCCTGCACCGCGACGACCTTGCCCGCCGCGACGATCCGAGGATCGACCTTGATTCCGATAGCCATTTCCACTCCGTTCCCTGTGACCCCTGCACCGGGGATGCGACCAGTCTTAACCCGCAGCAGGCAGAGTGATAAATGTCACTATTCGCGCGCGTGAGCCTCAGCCGGATACATGAACGCCACCACGCTCAGCAACTCGTCCAAACGGCCCTGCTCGACCAACTCCAGCACCCGCGCCACCTTGTCGGGATCGTGCTGCATCCGCATCCAGTCCCGGCGATGGATCACGACCACCAAATCGTCATCCTCAGCAGATGGCTCAGCCTCCGCGACAATCTCGTCATCGTCGAGCTCGTCGATACCCGCAGCGTCTTTCAGGCCCCGCGACCAGGTCATCGCGCGCCGGCCTTTCGTGACCGCGACGAACTCGGCCCAATGCTCACGCGCACGCTGCTGCTCTTCCTCGCTCATCCCGTCGACGTCGAGCAGATCGAACGGCACCAGCGACTCAAGCCGGCCCTTCTTCGAATCGATCCGCGTCATCTCTGCAGCCAAGTCCCAGCCACGCGGCCGGTCAGGCTCAGCCTCTTGCAGCTTCGTCAGGTACTGCGACACGATCCGCCCGTCCTGCACCCGCCGCACATTCACCCCGTGCACGTCGTCTGGGCGCCGTCCGCCCTCCTTGACAACCATGTCCGCCCACCGAGCCGCCAGCCAGCCCTGCGCGTCCTCCAGGGCGCTCCTGGACGCCTCCCGATCCGTGAACCACAGCACATGCAGATGCGCATGCCATCCATTACGCCAGGACAGCGTGACCTCGACCGCTTTGATCATGTGCGCGATGCCCATCCGCGCCGCAAACCGCTTCCACGGCGCACCCCGAATCAGCCGCGTAAATGCCCCCGTCAACGCCGACAGCGAATCCTTCAGCGGGTCGCCCATCTTGTGCCTGGCCGTGAACGTCACGAACAGGAACGCCCCATCCCGCTCGCCCCGCCACCACTCCGACGCAGCCGTGACCTCTTCCGCGCGCCGATTACGGATCACCGCCGAGCACGTCGGGCACCCCCAGATGCTCCCGCAGTGCGCCACGCCCGAGAACCGAGCCGCGCCACCCTCGCGCTTATGCACACCAACACCGGCCGCGATCGCCCACCCGCATTTAGCCACACGCGGCGCAAGCTCACGCGACGCCGGCCCCTCACCATGCAGATCGGCGCTATCGGCCAGCAGCCAAGCCGAGGACTGAGCGCGGCGCGCGAAGCGCAGCCGCCGCAACGCCCGGAAGTCCCGAGAGCGGGTTACCGACTTCGCATGTGTACCAAGTCCGGCCGACGCTGACGCGTCGCCACCGAAACGAACCGCCATCAGGCGACCGCCTCAGGCACCGGATGCGCGGCCACAGCGTGCGCCGTCAACGCGTGCAGACTCGATACCGGACGCGTGCACACCGGACACAGCACCGCCTCACCAGACGGCCCCGAGGGCCGGCCCCGCGCGATCACACCGACCACCTCCAGCCGCTGCGCAACGATCGACGGCGCAGGCGCCGGCGCCGGGTCAGGCCCAGACTCCGCCCCGCAGTCAAAGCACAGCGCGTACCCGCCATACGCCAGCCCGTTCAGATGCCGGCACTCCAACCCGCTCACGAGTCCAGCCGATCCAGGACAGCCGAGCGGCCCTCCCAGTCAGGCGCCAGAGCGGCCAGCCCGCAGACCACACAGCGCACGCCGACCGCGTGACAGGGCTGCCCATCGAGCAGGCACCAGCCATGGCAGCCCGGCCCGCACTCCCCCGCGCTCACAGCGACACCAACCGCTCACCCGGCGACCGCCACGCAACAACAGCCGCCTCCGTGAACAGGTACGCCCCATTCACGCCAGGCAACTTCGCCACAGGCCGCAGCTCGCCGTCCGCGACAGCACGACAGACCGTCCACCGCACGACCCCCACACGCCGCGCGACTTCCGCAGTCGTCAGCAGCTCAGCAACCGGCACATCCGCACTCAGCATCGTCACGTGTGCATCATTGCACTATTTCTCGTAACCCCGCAACATTGCACCACTTCAATCGAAGGCGTGTCTAACCCGTCGAACTATCGAGTGACAAGTGTCACAATTGAGCCATGAGCATGAACACAGCACACGACCCGCGCTTCGAGGTCGATCTTCCGCTGCGCATGTACATGGCACTGCGACACACCGGCATAGGCGTACAGGAGATCGCCGACCGGCTCCAGGTCTCCCGAAATGCGGTCAGCAGTTGGATCAACGGCCGGCACAAGCCGCGCCGTCGCGATCTCGTCGCGTTCGCCATGGCGACCGGCTACCCGGTGCGCTGGCTGGAGACGGGAGAAGCCCCGCCCCAGGATGACCCGGGGACGGGGCTTCATGCGCTCCCCGGCTTGGACTCGAACCAAGAACCTGCCGGTTAACAGCCGGCTGCTCTGCCAATTGAGCTACCGAGGATCACGTTCCCCGCGAGCGGGCAACTCGTCTAGCGTAGCAAACTCCGAGCGGTGCTCCGAACTCGACCGGCACCCCGGGCGTGGCGCCTTCAGCGGCCGGAATCGGCTTCGGCATTCGGCGACCAGACCAGGTTGCGTCCGATCCCCCGGGCCACCACGTGGCCGCTGCGCAGGATCAGAGCCTCCGCCTCCAGCTCGCGGATGAAGGCGGCGTCGTTGGTCACCAGGAGTGCCGCCATCTGCTGTTCGCGGCGACGGCGGGTGATGGCCTCGAACACCACCGGGCGCACCTCCAGGTCGAGGTTCGCGAGCGGTTCGTCGGCGATCAGCACACGCGGCTCGAGCATGAACGCGCGTGCGATCGCCGCGCGCTGGCGCATTCCTGCGCTGAGCTCGTAGGGGAACTTGCCGGCAGCGCCCAGCGGCAGATGCAACTCGTCCAGCAGCGAGGCGACCCGCATCTCCAGCGCCCTGCTGTTCACTTTCTTCTGCCGCGACGTGATCGGCTCCGCGATCGCCTCGCCGACGGTGAGCCGGGGCGGAAGCTTCGCGCCGGCGGCCTGAGGGATGTAGCCACTCAGTGCGGTCAGCATCCGGCGCTTGCGCCCCAGCCTGCGGATGTTCACCCCGCATACCTGTGCCCGCCCACCGGCTACCTTCAGCGTGGCATCGCCGTGGCCGGCGAGGGCTGACACAAGCGTCGATTTCCCCGCCCCCGTGGCGCCGCCGACGCAGATCAAGTCACCCGGCCGCAACGTGAACGTCACGCCGTCGATGGCGCGCGTGATGCCGCCATGGCCGATCCTGTCGATGACGAGGTCGGAGCATTCGATGGCGACATCGCTGGCGGCAGGCATGCTTCCATCCTGCCCCGTGAATCAGGTCACGTGCTCACGACTCGACGAATCGCATCCGCTCCAGGTCGAGATCACGCAGGCGCATGCGCAGCGCCCGGCCGCCGTCGGAGTCCGCCGGCACCCGCTGCACGGCGCCGAGCAGCTCGTTCTTCTCCCGGTCGATCGTCCGTACGATCAGCCGGCGGCACAGCGCCGTCGCCGACACCAGCGCACGCTCCTCATCCTTCGCGGGGAACGGCATCATCAGCAGCTCCCCCGCCAGACTCCGGTACGGCTCGCGCACGGCATCCGCCGCGCGCGTCGCCCACCCCACCCTGGTGCGGTCCTCGACGGATGCGATGGACTCGCGCACCGCGTCCAGGCCGGGATCGCGGAACTGCTCCGACACCGCCCTGGACAGCAGTTCCTGGTCGATCAGATGCCCGTACTGCAGGATGCCCATCAGCCCGTCGCGCTCGACGGCGACATCCGCCGTGCGCGGGAGGTCGACCAGGCGCACCCGGGTGACGACCTCGGAATCGCTGCTGGATGCCGCCTGCTGAGGACGCTGCGATCCGCGCCCGTCCGATGCCGTGCCGCGGGCTGCACGGCGTACCTCCTGGTGCACGGCGGTGGGGTCCATGCCGAGGCGTCGGGCCAGCACCCGCTCGTACCCGGGCCGCAGCAGCTCGTCCCGGATCTCGCCGACGATCGGTGCGGCGGCGCGCAATGCACCCACCTGACCCTCGACGGTGGCGAGGTCGTAGCCGGCGAGCTTGCGGTCGATGGCGAACTCGAACATGGGCACCTTGGCATCCATCAGCCCGCGCACGGCGGCATCGCCGCGCTGCAGGCGCAGATCGCAGGGATCCAGCCCATCCGGTGCCACGGCGACGAAGGTCTGCGCGGTGAAGCGCGAGTCCTCCGAGAACGCACGCAGTGCGGCCTTCTGCCCCGCCTCATCGCCGTCGAAGGTGAACACCACCTCGCCCGTCGCCGAGTCATCGCCCATCACCCGGCGGAGCATCTTGATGTGCTCGGCGCCGAATGCGGTGCCGCAGGTTGCGACGGCGGTGGTGACCCCTGCCAGGTGGCATGCCATCACATCGGTGTATCCCTCGACGACGACAACACGCCGCGGATCGCCGCGGGCGATGTCGCGCTTGGCCAGATCCAGCCCATAGAGCACCTGAGTCTTCTTGTACAGCGGTGTCTCGGGGGTGTTCAGGTATTTCGGGCCCTGGTCCTCGTCGTACAGTCGGCGTGCGCCGAACCCGATCGTCTGGCCGGAGACGTCCCGGATCGGCCAGATCACCCGACCGCGGAACCTGTCGTACACGCCGCGCTGCCCGGTGGAGACGAGACCCGCAGCGCTGAGCTCCTCGCGGGTGAATCCCTGTGTGCCGAGCGCCTTCAGCAGATTGTCCCACCCGCGCGGTGCGTACCCGACCCCGAAGTGCGCCGCCGCACCCGCATCGAAGCCTCGCTCGCCCAGGAAGCGCCTGGCGCTCTCTGCCTCGGGACTGAGCAGCTGACTGCGGAAGTACTCCGCCGCCGCAGTGTTCGCGGCATACAGCCGGCTGCGGCCGCTGGTCTCGGGCGCCGCGCCGCCGTCCTCATAGTGCAGCGGGTAGCCCAGCCTTCCGGCGAGCCGCTCGACGGCCTCGGTGAAGCTGACGTGATCCATCTCGCGCAGAAAGGAGTACACATCGCCGGAGGCCCCGCATCCGAAGCAGTGGTAGAAGCCCACCTGCGGGCGCACGTGAAAGCTCGGACTCTTCTCGTCGTGGAACGGGCAGAGCCCCTTCATCGAGCCGACTCCCGCGGATTTCAGTGCCACGCGCTCGCCGACGATGTCGGCGATGTTGGTGCGCGACTTGACCTCTTCGACGTCCGCCTGAAGGATGCGAGGCATCAGACGGCCCCCTCGACGGGCACGCGCGGCGCCGGACGCTTGTGGGCCCCGTGACGCGGGTGCCGGGGCGACCAGATGCCCACCTCGGCCGGGTCGATCTCGCCGACCAGGCGGTTGTGCCAGTCCACGGCGGTCTGATCGGTCAGGCTCGCCACCTGGTCGACGACCACCCGGGCGCGCTCAGCATCCGTCGCCGCCGCGAGGAAGTCGGCGGCGAAGGCCGGCTCGAGGACATCAGCGCCGGCCGACCACAGCGCGTCCGTCGACCACAGCGCGTCGGCGAGGCGCCCGAGCACGCGACGCTGCTCCTTGTACACGCCCTTGCGTGCGTCGATCGTGACGATCGCCTGCCCCATGATCCCCTTCAGCACGGCGATCTCGGTCTCGACCACCCGCGGCACCACCACATGCCCGCTGTACCGGGCCAGGGTCGGGCCCGGGTGCGCCTCGCGCGTGGCGGCGACGGAGGCCCGGGCGAAGCGGCCGATCATGTCGCTGGTGAGGTTCTTCAGTCGCGCGAGGTCGCGACGCGAGCGATCGAAGGTGCTCAGCCACATCGGCTGCCTGGTCAGCCGGTACAGGGCGTCGGCAAGCTCCTCGCGCGTGTAGTCGTAGCCAACCCACTGCTGGATACGACCGATGAGCGCATCGTGCTCATCCGGATCCGAGAGCTGGGCGACCTCCAGGTAGCCGTTGACGATCGCATCCTCGAAGTCGTGCACCGAGTAGCCGATGTCGTCGCTGAGATCCATGATCTCCGCTTCGATGCAGCGCAGCCGCCCCGGAGCGCCATCGCGCATCCAGCGGAACACGGGCTCGTCCTCGGGGTACACGCCGAACTTCAGGCGGCCTCCGGGATCGGGCAGCGGGTTCTCGACGGTCCACGGGTACTTGCAGGTGGCGTCCAGGCTGGCGCGGGTGAGGTTCAGCCCGACGGAGTGCTCCTCGTCGTCGAGCACCTTGGCCTCGAGCCGGGTGAGGATGCGCAGCGACTGCGCGTTCCCCTCGAAGCCGCCGATGTCGGCAGCCCAGTCGTTCAGCGCTCGCTCGCCGTTGTGACCGAACGGCGGGTGCCCCAGATCATGACTCAGGCAGGCGGTGTCGACGACGTCGGCGGAGACGCCGAGAGCGGATGCCAGCTCTCGGCCCACCTGTGCGACCTCCAGGGAGTGCGTCAGGCGGTTGCGAGCGAAATCAGCTGTGCTCGCGGGGCTGAGCACCTGGGTTTTCGCCGCCAGCCGGCGCAGCGCGGCGGAGTGCAGCACGCGCGCCCGGTCGCGGGAGAAGTCGTTGCGCTCCGAGCGGTGGGTCTCGGCGAAGAAACGCTCGGCGTCATGCGGACCATAGCCCGGGGAACCGGAGACCTCCACCGGATCAGCCGCCACTGTTCTCGATCTCCGCTCCGCGCATCATGTCGCCGATGCCGTCATCGACCTCGCGTGAATCCAGCCAGCCCTCCGGGAGCGCTGTGCGCTTCGGGGACCCGGCGCGGCCGCGCTGCCCCTCGGCGCCGATCCCGGGATACGGCGCATCGCCGAGGGTGCCGAGCAGCTCGTCGATCTCCGCCAGCGAGGAGGCCCGCGCCAACGCGGAGCGCAGCTCGCCGCCGACCGGGTAGCCCTTGAAGTACCAGGCGACGTGCTTGCGCACATCCTTGCATCCGCGGTCCTCGTCCTCGAAGAACTCCACGAGCAGCTCGGCATGCCGGCGGAACGCCTGCGCGACGAACTGCAGAGTCGCATCCACCCGGGGTCGCAGCTCCTCGGTCGATGGGCCGAGAGCATCGGCGAGCTCGCCGAACAGCCACGGGCGCCCCAGGCATCCGCGGCCGACCACGACACCGTCGCAGCCGGTCTCCGCCATCATCCTCGCAGCGTCGTCCGCCGACCAGATGTCGCCGTTGCCGAGCACCGGGATGCTGGTGACGGCCTGCTTCAGCTCGCCGATCGCGTTCCAGTCCGCGTGCCCCGAGTAGTACTCCGACGCGGTGCGCGCATGAAGGGCGACGGCGGCGGCACCGGCGTCCTCCGCAGCCCGCCCCGCATCGAGGAAGGTCAGATGGTCCTTGTTGATGCCTTTGCGCATCTTGACCGTCAACGGCACGTCGCCCGCTGCCCTGACCGCACGGTCGACGATGTCGGCGAACAGGCCAATCTTCCAGGGCAGGGCCGCTCCCCGCCCTTGCGGGTGACCTTGGGCACCGGGCAGCCGAAGTTCAGATCGATGTGGTCGGCGCGGTCCTCGGCGACGATGATGCGCACCGCCTCGGCGATGGTCGCGGGGTCCACCCCGTAGAGCTGGATGGAGCGGGTCGTCTCACTCTCGTGGTGCTGGATCAGCCGCATGGTGATCGCGTTGCGCTCCACGAGAGCCCGGGAGGTGATCATCTCGCTGACGTACAGCCCCGCACCGTACTCACGGCACAGCCGGCGGAACGCGGTGTTGGTGATGCCTGCCATGGGGGCGAGCACGACCGGCACGTCGAGGTCGATCGGTCCGATGCGGAGCGCGGGAGCCGTCGCGGTGCGGACGGTGGAGTCGATGGCGAGAGTCATGTCCCCTCTATTCTCCCAGACCGCGGCCCGCGATGGGCTCAGCAGACTTAGGCTGTGGATATGACCGATTCGACGATCCGGCAGATCCCGTTCCTCGACGCCTCGGGCGCGCAGAAGACTCTCGACGAGTACGACTCTGATGTGGTGCTCGTCGTCAACGTGGCCTCGAAGTGCGGCAACACCCCGCAGTATGAGCAGCTCGAGCAGCTGCAGCGCGAGTACGGCGATCGCGGGTTCACGGTGCTCGGATTCCCGTGCAACCAGTTCATGGGCCAGGAGCCGGGTTCGATGGAGCAGATCCTGGAGTTCTGCTCCACGACCTACGGCGTCACCTTCCCGGTGAACCAGAAGGTCAAGGTCAACGGCCGCAACGCGCACGACCTGTTCAAGGCGCTCACGGAGACGTCGGATGCCGCAGGCAAGGCGGGCCGCGTGGAATGGAACTTCGAGAAGTTCCTGGTGGGCGCCGACGGATCCGTGAGCCGGTTCCGTCCGAAGCAGCTGCCGGACTCCCCGAGGTCGTCACGGCGATCGAGGATGCGCTGAACGCGGCGGGTCGCTGATTCGAGCGCTTCCGCCGAGCCTCGATAGGCTGGCGCGATGGACCAGCCGATCGTCATCCTGCTCTACGCGCTTCTCGTCGTCATCGTCGTGCTGTATTTCGTGGGACGGGTGCTGAAGAAGAAGGCACGGAACGCGGGGAACAGGCGAGCGGAGGCGAACAAGGCCCGTCAGGCTGCCGACGAGGGTCTCGGCGCCACAGTGACGGTGCACGCGGACGTCGACACGGTGCGCGAGCTCGTCGCACCGATCTTCGAGAGCACCAAGCGCGTGCGACGCGTATCGGATGGCACCTGGGCTCACACCCACTACAACGACGACGACGTCGTCTACGAACTCGCACCGGTACCCGACGGGACCCTCGTCGCCGTCTCCCGTGCGATCGAGTTCGCGGGAACCCTCAACGGCATGAAGCCGTGGGCGAAGCTGCGTCAGCAGATCGTCGCAGCGGCCGCCGAGCGCGGGATCACTGCCATCGAGGGGGCCCGTCCACTGGTGCGCAGCGGAGAGACCGGGCCGACCGGCGCCACGATGTGGCGTCCATCGGCCTGACCGCCATCGATGTCGCCTACTCGGCAGGGGCGGCGACGAGCTTCTTCGCCCAGACATCGCGGATGACGTTCTCGAACGCCTCCGGCGGCTGCGCTCCACTGACGCCGTACTGACCGTCGATGACGAAGAACGGCACCCCGTTGATGCCGTAGGCACGGGCCTGTGCCTGATCGGCGCGCACGGCCTCCAGGTACTCAGCGGCCTCGAGGGCGGAGCGTGCTTCGCCGGCATCCAACCCGATCTCGTCGGCGAGAGCGACGAGATCGTCGATACGACCGACATGCCGACCCTCGATGAAGTAGGCCGACATCAGGCGCTCCTTCATCTCGTGCTGCCTGCCGTTCGCCTTGGCGAAGTGCAGCAGTTCGTGGGCCTTGACCGTGTTGGTGTGCTGCAGCAGATCGAACCGGTACTGCAGGCCCGCGCCCGCGGCCACGTCGGTGACGCGCGCGAGCATCTGCTCGACCTGGTCGCGGGGCATGCCCTTGTGACCGGCGAGGAAGTCGATCTCGTCGCCGTCGAAGTCGACCGGCGTGTCGGGCGAGAGCTCGAAGGAGTGGAACGTGATGTTCACCTGCGGTGCGTCATCGTCGCTCGCGGTGGCCGCGAGGCCCGCTTCGAGGTTGCGCTTGCCGATGTAGCACCAGGGGCAGGCGATGTCGGACCAGATGTCGATCGAGATGGGTTCGCTCACACCACCGTGCAACTCCTGTGCCGACCGTCGTATTCCCTTCCGGTAATGTTGACCGAGATTTTCAGGCGGGATCCGGCGTATCCACGGCACCGCCGAAGCGACGGTCGCGCGACAGGTAGATGCCGATCGCCCGCCACAGCTCTTCGCGGGAGAAGTCCGGCCACAGCGTGTCGAGGAACACCATCTCGGCATACGCCGACTGCCAGAGCAGGAAGTTGGAGGTGCGCTGCTCCCCCGAGCTGCGCAGGAACAGGTCGACGTCGGGCATGTCCGGCACGTACAGGCGCCTGCGGATCTGCTTCTCGGTGATCGCACCCGGCTTGATCCGCCCGGCCTTCACGTCCTCGGCCAGCGCACGCACGGCATCCACCAGTTCGACCCGTCCGCCGTAGTTCACGCACATCGTGAGCGTGAGCACGTCATTGTCGCGGGTGAGCTGCTCGGCGAACTGCAGCTCTTTGATCACCGAGCCCCACAGCCGGGGCTTGCGTCCTGCCCAGCGCACCCGCACGCCCCACTCGTTGAGCTGGTCACGCCGTCGATGCAGCACATCGCGGTTGTAGCCCATCAGGAACCGCACCTCGTCGGGCGAGCGCGCCCAGTTCTCCGTTGAGAAGGCATACACCGAAAGGTGCTTGACCCCGGCCTGGATGGCACCGGCGACGACGTCGAGCAGCACCTCCTCACCGGCCTTGTGTCCCTCGATGCGGCTCAGGCCGCGGCGGTTCGCCCAGCGCCCGTTGCCGTCCATGACGATCGCGACGTGCTCGGGCACCGCCGGGAACTGCGGCGGATGCACGCCGGTCCAGTCCAGTGGACGGAACGGTACGGCATCCTTGTGCGTGTACGGCTTCGGGCTCAACGGGTTCCCTCCCACTGCGGGCCTGTCACGTGCTCGAGAGAGCGGATGCCGCGCTCGAGATGCCATTGCGCGTAGGCGGCGACAGCACCGGATGCCGAGCTCAGGTCTCCCGGTGCCGAGGCGTCGATCATGGCCCAGTCACCGCTCATCAGCGCACGCAGCAGCGTCAGCGTGGACGCCGAGATGCGCGGGCTGCCGGCGGGCGCACAGTCCTCGCACACCGTCCCGCCCAGCTGCGGCCCGAAATGGCGGTGCGGGCCCGGCGCACCGCAGCGGGCGCAGTCCTCCAGTGCGGGCGCCCAGCCCGAAAGCGCCATCACACGCAGCAGATACGAGTCCAGGATGCTGCGCGCGGCATGCTCCCCGCGCGACAGCGATCGCAGGCCTCCGACGAGCAGCAGGTACTGATCGGAGGTGGCCTCCGCCTCATTGAGCCGATCGGCGGTCTCGACCATGGCGCTGGCTGCAGTGAACCGCTCGTAGTCCACGGCGATCTCAGCGCCGTACGCACCCAGCGACTCCGCCTGCTGCACGATGTCGAGCGAACGTCCCTGATACAGCTGCACGTCGGCGACCATGAACGGCTCGAGTCTCGACCCGAACTTCGATGACGTGCGTCGCACGCCTTTCGCCACCGCGCGGATCTTGCCGTTGCGCCGCGAGAGCATCGTGACGATCCGGTCCGCCTCGCCCAGCTTGTGGGTGCGCAGGATCACCGCTTCGTCTCGATAGGTGGGCACCCTCGATTATCCCCTGCACAGGGGAGAATGGACGGGTGACCGAACCGCTCTTCATCATCCCGCTGTGGGCCGATCTGCTCGGCGTCGCGCTCGGTGGCATCCAGGGTGCGATGTTCGCCTCCGGCTTCCAGGGGGAACGCCGGCTGGACTGGCTCGGCGTCGCGATCATCGGCATCATGATCGGCATGGGCGGCGGTCTCATTCGAGATCTGCTGATCGGTCAGCCCCCGGCCACGCTGCAGAGCGACTGGTACCTCATCACGGCCGTCGGGGCGGCGCTGTTCGGGATGCTGCTGGCCGGTGTCTTCAACCGCATCAACATCCTCATCGTGGTGCTCGATGCGGTCGTGATCGGCATGTTCGGAGCGTTCGGGGTCAGTAAGGCCGTCGCCTTCGGCATCCCGCCGATCCCCGCGGTCTTCATCGGCGCCTGCGCGGCCGTCGGCGGCGGGGTGCTGCGCGATGTCCTGATGGGCCTGCCGGTCGCGATCATGCATGTCGGCTCGCTCTACGCGGTCGCCGCGGGGGTGGGCTGCACGGCGATCATGATCATGCACGCATTCGGCGTGGGCATCACGCTGGCGGCGGTGATCGGCATCGTCCTGACCGCGATCATCCGCGTGCTCGCCGTCGTCTACGATCTGTCACTGCCCGAGCAGCGCCGCCTGTACCGCCGCAAGGTCGCGACCGAGACCGGAATGATCCCGATCATCAAGCCCTGACCACAGCCCGTCTATATGGCGCTCGTGCACGCGACACGCCGGGATCCGCGTGCACGAGCGCCAAATAGACGGGCTTTGAAGGGGTCAGGCGTCGACGAGCTGGGCCTCGCGGGTGCGGATCGAGCGGTTCACGCACGACACGATCGCCTTCAGGCTCGCCGTGGAGATGTCGCCGTCGATGCCGACGCCCCACAGCCGATGCTCATCGACCTGCAGCTCGACATAGGCCGCCGCCTGGGCGTCGCCTCCGCTGGACATGGTGTGCTCGACGTAGTCGTACAGCGAGACGTCGAAACCGCGATCGCGCAGGATCTCGATGAAGGCCGCGATCGGACCGTTGCCGGTGCCGACCGTGGCGAACTGCTCCTCGCCGTCGCGCAGCACGACCTCCAGCGACACCTCACCGGACATGTCGCTGCGCGTCTGGGTGCCCAGCAGCTCGAAGCGGCCCCACTTGGCGTCGGCCTGGTCGGCCGGCAGGTACTCGTCGTTGAAGATCGTCCAGATCTGCTCGCTGGTGACCTCGCCGCCCTCGGCATCCGTCTTGGCCTGCACGACGCCGGAGAACTCGATCTGCAGTTTGCGCGGCAGATCCAGCGCGTGGTCGGTCTTCAGCAGGTACGCCACCCCACCCTTGCCGGACTGCGAGTTGACACGGATGACAGCCTCGTAGGAGCGGCCCAGGTCCTTCGGGTCGACCGGCAGGTAGGGCACCGCCCATTCGATCTCGTCGACCGTGACGCCCCGCTCTTCAGCGGTCGCGGCCATCGACTCGAAGCCCTTCTTGATGGCATCCTGATGCGAGCCGCTGAAAGCGGTGAACACCAGGTCCCCCGCCCAGGGACTGCGCTCGGGCACCGGCAGCTGGTTGCAGTACTCGACCGTGTGCTTGACCTGGTCGATGTCGCTGAAGTCGATCTGCGGGTCGATGCCCTGCGTGAACAGGTTGATGCCCAGCGCGACCAGATCGACGTTCCCGGTGCGCTCGCCGTTGCCGAACAGGCATCCTTCGATGCGGTCGGCGCCGGCCATGTAGCCGAGCTCGGCGGCGGCGATCGCTGTTCCCCGGTCGTTATGCGGATGCAGCGACAGGATGACGTTCTCGCGATGCGCCAGATGCCGGCTCATCCACTCGATGGAGTCGGCGTAGACGTTGGGGGTGGCCATCTCCACCGTCGCGGGCAGGTTGATGATCACCTTGCGATCGGGCGTGGGCTCCAGAACCTCGAGCACCTCGTTGCACACCTCGACGGCGTACTCCAGTTCGGTGCCCGTGTAGCTCTCCGGGGAGTACTCGTAGTACACCTCGGTGCCGGGGATGCGCTTCTCGAACTGGCGGCACAGCCGTGCCCTCCAGCGCGATCTGCTTGACGCCCTCGCGGTCGGAGCGGAACACCACCTCGCGCTGCAGCACGCTGGTGGAGTTGTAGAAGTGCACGATGGCCTGCTTGGCGCCGGCGATGGCCTCGTAGGTGCGCTCGATGAGATGCTCGCGGCACTGCGTCAGCACCTGGATGGTGACGTCGTCCGGGATGAGGTCCTCGTCGATCAGCTGGCGCACGAAGTCGAAGTCGGTCTGGCTCGCCGACGGGAATCCGACCTCGATCTCCTTGTAGCCCATGCTCACGAGCAGTTCGAACATCACGCGTTTGCGTTCGGGCGACATCGGATCGATGAGCGCCTGGTTGCCATCGCGCAGGTCGACGGCGCACCAGCGCGGCGCCTGGGTGATGCGATTGGCGGGCCAGGTGCGGTCGGGCAGGTCGACGCGGATCTGCTCGTGGAACGGCCGATACCTGTGGGTCGGCATCGAGGAGGGCTTCTGGGTGTTCTTCATGATGTGGGGCTTCTCTTGTCAGAAAGTGTGCTCAGGCCAACACAAGCGCCGCGACGAGAAGGCCCGAAGATCAGGACTCGTCACGGCAGCTAAGGAGAAGCAGACCGCCCAGAGGCATGGTCTGATGCTAGCACCACGTTGGGCGGATTGCTCACGGTGATGACGATGGCGGTCAGAATGATGAGCGCGGAGGCTTTCAGGGGACGAGGGCGACTTTGCCGCCCGGATGCCCGGATGCCAGCAGCTCCAGCGCCTGCGGCGCCTGATTCAGCGGGTACTCCCGTGCCATCGGAACGTCCAGAAGGCCCTGCTCGGCGAGCTCGACCAGATGCTCGCGTACAGCGTCGCGGAAGCGGGCGCTGTCGGGCAGTGAGCCGGCGATGGCCCGGATGCCGTGCTGCGCCGCGGCGTCAGCTGCCGCGATCGTGACGATGCGCGTGCGATCGGGCACGAGAGCGAGCGAGGTGGCGACCGCCTCATCGGTGCCGACCGCGTCCAGGGCTGCGTCGATCCGCTCGGCGCCGGCATCCACCAGTGCCGCCGTCACCCGTTCGGCGAGCCCGTCGCCGTACTCCACCGGGATGCCACCGAAGTCGCTCACCGTGTCGAATCGGGCCCTGCTGGCCGTGCCGATCACCCGGATGCCCTGCAGCGCCGCCTGCTGCAGCACGCTCACGCCCACCGCGCCCGAGGCACCGTGCAGCAGCACGGTCTCCCCCGCGGCAGCGCCGACGACTTCGAGCATCTCGGCCGCGGTCGTCCCCGCGAGCAGCAGGTTGGCCGCCTGCGGATGGCTCAGGGGCGCGGGCTTTCGCAGCACCTTCTGCGCGGGGACGGTGAGCTCCGTGGCGTACCCTCCCCTGACGCGGAAGGCGATGACCTCGTCGCCCACCGACACCGGACCCCTGACGATCGTCGTGTCGTCGCCGACAGCGGTGATGACTCCCGAGACCTCGTAGCCGATCGGCGTCGGAAGCTCCAGCCCGGGCCGGGGCCGTGCGACGTGCTTGGCGTCTGCGGGGTTGACCCCTGCTGCGTGGACGCGGATCGTGACCTCACCGACGCCAGGGCCCGGCACGTCGTCTTCTGCGAACCGCCAGGAGTCCGGCGTGCCCCACTGCTCGGCGATCCAGTGCCAGGCCATGTCAGAACCCCAATCGTCCGAGCTGCTTGGGATCGCGCTGCCATTCCTTGGCGACGCGCACATGCAGCTTCAGGAACACCCGAGTGCCCAGCAGCTCCTCGATGCCCCCGCGCGCCACGGCGCCGACATCGCGCAGGCGTGAACCCTTGTGCCCGATGATGATCGCTTTCTGACTGTCGCGCTCGACGACGATCGAGGCGTACACGTCGGTCAGATCGCCGTCTTCACGCGGTGCGACATCGTCGACCACGACAGCGATCGAGTGCGGCAGCTCGTCGCGCACACCCGCCAGCGCCGCCTCGCGGATGATCTCGGCGATCCTGTCGTCGGTGGACTCGTCGGTGACGATTCCGTCTTCGTAGAGCCGCGGCCCCTCGGGCATGAGGGCCAGCATCTCGTCGGCCAGCACGTCCAGCTGCTCGCGTCCCAGAGCGGAGAGCGGAATGACGGCTGCCCAATCCTCGCGCAGAGAGTCGACCTCCATGAGCCGCTCGACGATCTCGTCTCTGCCCGCAGCATCCGTCTTCGTGACGATCGCCACCTTCTTCGCCCGCGGATAGCCGTCCAGCGACGCCGCGATCCGGCGATCGCCGGGGCCCACCTTCTCGGTGGCGGGCACGCAGAAGCCGATCACGTCCACATCGCCGAGCACCTGCTCGACCAGGTCGTTCAGCCGCTCGCCGAGCAGCGTCCGCGGCTTGTGGATGCCGGGGGTGTCGACGATCACAAGCTGGCCGTCGGGACGGTTCAGGATGCCGCGGATCGCGCGCCGCGTGGTCTGCGGCTTCTCACTGGTGATTGCGATCTTCTCACCCACCAGCGCGTTCGTCAGCGTGGATTTGCCGACGTTCGGCCGCCCCACGAAGGTGACGAACCCGCTGCGCGTCGGTGCGCCCATCTCATCCCGTTCAGTCATCCCGTTGTCCTCCGTCGCGATCCGCATCCTCGTCATCATCACCGGCAGCGCGCTCCACGAACACGGTGGCGATGCCGCGTCCCCGTCCGCGCGAGGCGCCGCCGGTGAGCACCAGCCCCTTCACCGAGGTGGTCGCCCCGGGCTGAGGCACCTGGCCCAGCGCCTTGCCGAGAAGGCCGCCGATCGAATCGACATCCTCATCCTCCAGGTCCAATCCGAAAAGGTCGCCGACGTCCTCCAGCGGCAGCCGGGAGTTCACCCGGTAGCGTCCTGCGCCGAGATCGACCACCTCCGCCGGTCCGCGATCGTACTCGTCGGAGATCTCGCCGACCAGCTCCTCGATGAGATCCTCCAGAGAGACCAGGCCCGAGACGCCGCCGTGCTCGTCCACGACGATGCACACGTGCACCGCGTCCCGCTTCATCTGCTGCAGCAGCGATTCGGCCCGCATCGATTCCGGCACGAACGCGGCCGCGCGGGCGATCGGTCGCACCGGCGCCCCGCGCCAGGCGCTCTCATCGCGGTAGGCGAACTGCACGAGATCCTTCAGGTAGAGCACGCCGACCACATCGTCGGCATCGTCGTCGACGACGGGCATGCGTGAGACGCCGTGTCGCAGGAACAGCTCCATCGCCTCGGTGGTCGTGGCGGCCGCGTCGACGGTCAGCATCTCGGTGCGCGGCACCATCACGGCGCGCACGAACTGGTCGGTGAAGTCGAACACCGAGTGGATCAGATCCCTGTCGTCCTCCTCGATGAGAGAGTTCGACGCGGCCTCGTCGACCATGCTCAGCTGCTCCTCCGAGGCGAAGCTGCTTCTGCCCGCCCCGGGCGTCACCCGCCGTCCGGCGCGCACGAGGGCTTCGGCGAGAGGCCCCAGCAGCACCCGCACGGCACGGACCGTCGGGGCCCAGATCCGCAGGATGCCGGCCGCGTGCAGCCTGCCGTACGAGCGCGGGCTGGCGCCGACGAGCACGAAGGTGATGCCGGTCATCAGCACGGCGGCCGCGAGCATCGCCCACCAGATGCTCGGCAGCAGCGAGTCCAGCGAGACGGTCACGAGCACGGCGGCGGTCGTCTCAGAGGTCACGCGCATGAACGCGACCGCGTTGACATGCGGGTCGGGGTCGGCGGCGATGGCGCGCAATGCGGAGGACTTGCGGCCGATCGTCGCCAGCTCCTCGAGGTCGCTGCGCGAGGTCACCGAGAACGCGGCGTCGACCGCGGCCATCAGGCCGCCGAACGCCACCAGCAGCACAGCGGCCGCGAGCAGGATGACCGGTGTCATCGGTGTCGTTCGGCGTGCGCGAACCCTGCGATCAGGGTCTTCTGCAGCCCGAACATCTCACGCTCCTCATCGGGCTCGGCATGGTCGAATCCCAGCAGGTGCAGCAGCCCGTGCGTGGTGAGCAGGATCAGCTCGTCCATCAGGCTGTGGCCGGCCGCCTGCGCCTGAGATTCGGCCACCTGCGGGCAGAGCACGATGTCACCCAGCAGTCCGGCCGGTGTCGGACGGTCGGATGTTCCCGGGCGCAGCTCGTCCATCGGGAAGCTCAGGACGTCGGTGGGACCGGGCTCATCCATCCACTGCACGTGCAGCGCCTCCATGGCGCCCTCGTCGACGAGGACGATCGCCACCTCGGCATCCGGGCTGACGTGCAGCTGGGCGAGGTTGTAGTCAGTGAGCCGCTGCAGCACGGTCTCATCGACCTCGATGGCCGACTCGTTGTTGATCTCGATCATTCCAGGCCTCGTCTCGGCTTGCGGTCTCTCGGAGCGGGACGCATGCCTGCTCGTCGATCGGCACGATTGGCGAACTCCCGCGCCCGATCACGCTCGGCGCGCGCTGCCGTGCGCTGCTCGTCGTATTCGGTGTATGCGTCGACGATGCGCCCGACCAGGGAGTGCCGCACGACGTCGTCGCTGGTCAGTCGCGAGAAGTGGATGTCGTCGATCTCACTCAGCACCTGGGTGACCAGGCGCAGACCGGAAGCACCCGTGGGCAGGTCGATCTGAGTGATGTCTCCGGTGACGACCATCTTCGTGCCGAAGCCGAGCCTGGTCAGGAACATCTTCATCTGCTCGGGGGTGGTGTTCTGCGCCTCGTCGAGCACGACGAAGGAGTCGTTCAGGGTGCGTCCGCGCATGTACGCCAGCGGGGCGACCTCGATGGTTCCGGTGGCCATCAGCCGGGGCACGATCTCGGGATCCATCATCTCGTTCAGCGCGTCGTAGAGCGGGCGCAGATACGGGTCGATCTTGTCGTTGAGCGACCCGGGCAGGAACCCCAGCCGCTCTCCGGCCTCGACGGCGGGACGGGTGAGGATGATCCGCTGCACCTCCTTGCGCTGCAGCGCCTGCACGGCTTTCGCCATCGCGAGGTATGTCTTGCCGGTTCCGGCAGGACCGATGCCGAAGACGATCGTGTTCTCCTCGATCGCGTCGACGTACTCCTTCTGACCGAGGGTCTTGGGCCGGATCACCCGGCCGCGGGTGGAGAGGATCGCCTCTCCGAGCACCTCGCTGGGGCGGGGGCCGTCGTCCTGGCGCAGGATGCGCGCGGAGTTCTCCACATCGCTGGGGGCGAGATCATGACCGGATCGTGTCATGGTGAGCAGCTCCTGGACGAGCTCCACCGCGGACTGCACATCGGCATCCGCTCCACCGAGGCTGATCTCGTTCCCCCGCACGAGCACCTGCACCCGCGGATGCTGCTTCTCGAGCATCCGCAGCAGCCTGTCCTGCGGGCCGAGCAGCTGCACCATGGCGATGCCGTCGGCATAGATGCGCTCGGTGCGCTCGGGCTGGGCGGGGAACTGCGGCGCGCCGCCGTCAGAGGATGATGCCGCGTCAGAAGCCAACGAGTCTGCTCTCCTCGATGTCGGCGAGCACATGGGCGTGCACGTGGAAGACGGACTGGCCGGCACTGGCGCCGTTGTTGAAGATCAGGCGGAACTCCCCGTTGGCGTGGTCTGTGGCGATCTGCTTGGCGAGGGCGACCATCTCTGCGAGCAGCGCGGGATCGCCCGTGGCGAGCTCGGTGACGTCGCGATACTGCTCGGTCTTCGGGATCACGAGCACGTGCACGGGAGCCTGCGGGTTGATGTCGCGGATGGCGAAGACGCGATCGGTCTGCGCGACGAGATCCCCGGGGATCTCTCCGTTCAGGATCCGCGTGAAGATCGAGGGCTCTGTCATGACGTTCAGTCTACTGAGCGCTGGCACGGCCGGGCATGGATGTGCGGGTCACCAGCGCCCGAGCGCAGCGGAGAGCACGGCGATCGCCGCTGGTCCCGCGGTGGAGGTGCGCAGCACGCTCTCGCCGAGTCGAACCCGCTCCGCTCCCGCGGCCTCGAGCGTCGTCAGCTCCTCCGGGGAGATCCCGCCTTCGGGCCCGACCACCAGCACGATGTCGCGTCCGTCCGGGCGGACCGCAGAGATCCTCGCATCCGACCGGGGATCGAGCACCAGCATTCGCGCGCTCGCCGCGCGGCGGGCCAGCTGAACGGTGGACTCCACCTCGGCGACGGCCGGGACCCAGGCGCGATGCGCCTGCTTCGCCGCCTCGCGCACGATGCTCGCCCAGCGCTCCCGTCCCTTCGCCGTCTTCACGCCTTCCCAGCGCGACACGCTGCGCGCGGCCTGCCAGGGCACGATCTCATCCGCTCCCAGCTCGCATGCGGCCTGCACGGCGAGCTCGTCCCGGTCGCCCTTGGCCAGCGCCTGCGCGAGGATGATCCTCGAGGGCGGAGTCTCCTGCACGCGCCGCGAGGTGATCCGCACCGTCACCCGTGCCGCGGACACGTCTTCGACGGTGCCCTCCAGCCAGGTCCCTGCGCCGTCTCCGAGCGTGATGGTCTCCCCCACGCGCACGCGGCGCACCACCGAGGCGTGTCTGGCCTCGGTGCCCGCGAGCGAGATCAGGTCGCCGATCGCGGCGTCTGTGCAGTCAGCGACGATGAAATGCAATGCCATGGAGCTCCTTGTGGGCGGGCGGTCCTGGGTCGATGGTCCTGGGCGGGCGGTCCTGAGGCGCTCGGGCGACGGCTCTCAGTGGCTGCGGAAGCGGTCGCGCAGCTTGGAGAACAGCCCCTGCTGGAACTGGGCGAGGTGGGGCTCGGGAGCCTTGGTCTTCTTCGCGAAGTCCTCGATCAGCCGGCGCTGCGCCGAATCGAGCCTGGTGGGTGTGACCACCTGGACGCCCACGCGCAGATCGCCGCGCTGACTGCCGCGCAGCGGCGTCACCCCGCGGCCGGGGATCGTGAGCACATCACCGGACTGCACACCGGCACGCAGCTCGAGATCGACGGTGCCGTCGAGCCCCTCGATGGTCGTGGTGGTGCCGAGAATGGCATCCGGCATCGACACCTCGAGCGTCGCCAGCAGATCGTCGCCTTCGCGACTGAAAACCGGATGCGGGGCCACCGTCACCTCGACGTACAGGTCGCCGTGCGGTCCGCCGGCGCGGCCGACCGCCCCGGAGCCCGGCAGCTGCAGACGCAGCCCGGTCTCGACTCCGGCCGGGATGTCGAGCGAGACGGTGCGCCGCGTGCGTACGCGTCCCTGGCCGGCGCAGCCGCCACAGGGCAGCTCGATGACGGTTCCGTAGCCTTCACAGGAGCCGCAGGGCTGGGTCGTGATCACGTTTCCGAGCAGGCTGCGCACCTGCCGCTGCACGTGGCCGGAGCCGCCGCAGACGTCGCAGGTGACCGGCGCGGTGCCGGGCTGACAGCAGCTGCCTTGACAGGTCTCGCAGAGCACCGCGGTGTCCACCTCGATGTCGCGATGCGCACCGAAGACAACGTCCCCCAGGTCCAGGTCCACCCGCACCAGCGCATCCTCACCCCGCTCCCGACGGGACCGCGGGCGGGCGCTGCGGCCGCCTCCGGAGGCACCGAAGAACGACTCGAAGATGTCGCCGAATCCTCCGAACCCGCCGAAGCCGCCGCCGTTCTCATCGCCGCCCATGTCGTAGCGGCGGCGGGATTCCTCGTCGCCCAGCACGTCGTAGGCGTGCGTCACGAGCTTGAAACGCTCAGAGGCGTCATCACCCGGATTCACATCCGGGTGCAGCTGCCGCGCAAGCTTGCGGTAGGCCTTCTTGATCTCATCCTGGGAGGCGTCCCGGGATACCCCGAGGACTTCGTAGTGGTCCGCCACGATCACCTTTCTGCGTGTGCGTGAGTGTGTGCGACCGTCCGCATCAGCGGGCTGTCCCGTCTTCTTCGAGCATGCGCGACAGGTAGCGCGCCACCGCGCGTGCTGCGGCGAGGTTGCTCGGATAGTCCATGCGCGTCGGCCCCATCACTCCGACCCGCGCCGTTCCACCGGGCGCGGCGTAGTTGCTGGCGACGATGGAGGCCTCGCCGAGTCCGAAGGGCTCGTTCTCGGTGCCGATGCTCGTGGCGAGGCCGTGCTCGTCCGTGACCATCTCGCTCATCAGCCGCAGCAGGGTCACCTGCTCCTCGATCGCCTCCAGGAGCGGGTGGATGCTGCCGCGGAAGTCCTGCTCGCGGCGTGCCAGCGTCGCGGCGCCCGCCATCACGAGTCGCTCCTGGCGGAACTCTGCAAGCTCCTCGGAGATCACCGTGGCCAGCGCGCCGAGCGCAGGGTGCAGGCGTTGTGCGGCGGCAATGGGGGCTGTGGAGGCGAGCGCCTGCATGCGATCGGTCGCCTCACCGACGGCCTGCCCGGTGATCAGCGCCGCCAGCTGTGCGCGCAGCACGGCGACGTCGGCGTCGTCGAGGTCGATCGGCAGCGGCGCGATGCGCTGGGAGACACCGCCCGCATCGGTCACCAGCACCACCAGCATCCGATTCGGGGCGAGCGCCACCAGTTCGATGTGCGTGATGTTCGCGCGGGCGAAGGAGGGGTACTGGGCGAGCGCGACCTGCCCGGTCAGCTGCGTGAGCACGCGCACGGTGCGGATCATCAGATCGTCGAGGTCGGCGGGATCGGCCAGGAAGGTCTCGATCGCATTGCGCTGTCCGGTGGAGAGCGGGCGCACCTGGGCGAGGTGATTGACGAACAGGCGGTAGCCCTTGTCTGTGGGCACCCGGCCGGAAGAGGTGTGCGGCGCGACGATGAGGTCCTCGTCCTCGAGCTGCGCCATGTCGTTGCGGATGGTCGCCGCCGAGACGCCGAACGCGTGCCGCTCGACGATCGACCTGCTGCCGACCGGCTCGTGGGTGGCGACGTAGTCCTGCACGATCGCGCGAAGGACTTCGAGTCCTCGTTCTGTGACCATCATCCCTCCCGCTGGCACTCCGATCTTCCGAGTGCCAATCCTACCCTGCCGCCCTGTCCGGGTCCCCGGTTCACTCGGTCAGGGCGCGCACGACGGCATCCGCCAGCAGCCGTCCCCGCAGCGTCAGACGCACACGTCGCTCTCGCAGAGCCGATGCGGCATCCACCAGGCCGTCGGAGATGAGCTCCGCGACGCGCCCGCGGTGGGAGGTGGCGATGTCGGCGATCGGCAGCCCCTCGGCGAGCCGGCTCTGCAGCAGCACCCGCTCCAGTGTGCGCGCCCGCGCATCCGGCTGCTCGCGCCCCGCAGCAGGGGACTCCCCCAGGGCCAGTCGCTGCGCGTAAGCGGCCGGATGCTTCACATTCCACCAGCGCAGCCCCGCCACATGACTGTGCGCGCCAGGCCCGAACCCCCACCAGTCGAAGCCGCGCCAGTACGCCAGGTTGTGCCGGGACGCATGGGAACCCGTGCTCGCCCGACGCGCCCAGTTACTCACCTCGTACCAGTCGAAGCCCGCCGCGGCGAGCCGCTGGTCGGCCATCTCGTACATGTCGGCCTGCAGATCGTCATCCGGAGCGGGCACCTCGCCGCGGCGGATCTGCCGGGCCAGCTTCGTGCCGTCCTCGATGATCAGCGCATACGCGGAGATGTGGTCGGGTTCGAGCTCCAGCGCCGCCTCCAGCGAACGCTCCCAGTCGGCGAGGGTCTCCCCCGGCGCGCCGTAGATCAGATCGACGCTCACGTCGAGACCCGCATCGCGTGCGGACTGCACCGCTGTGCGCACGTTCTCCGGTCGGTGCGTGCGGTCGAGGGCTGCGAGCACCTTTGGCACAGCGGACTGCATGCCGATCGAGAGACGCGTCACCCCGGCGTCGCGAAGCGTCTCGGCGATCCGCGCCATGACGGTGTCGGGGTTCGCCTCGACGGTCACCTCCGCGCCGTCGCGGATGCCGAAGGCATCGGATGCCGCCGACAGCATTCGGGCGAGATCGCCGGGCGGAAGCAGCGTCGGCGTGCCCCCGCCGAAGAACACCGTGTCCATCGGGCGCACAGCGCCGGACTCGTCCAGCACGGTGCGCGCCAGGTCGATCTCCCGGATCAGCGTGTCGGCGTACTGGTCCTGCCTGGCGCCGCGCAGCTCGGTGGCTGTGTAGGTGTTGAAATCGCAGTAGCCGCACCGCACCCGGCAGAAGGGCACGTGCAGGTAGACGGAGAACGGCACGTCCGGATCGATGTCGAGCCCTGCCGGGAGCCGTCCGTCCGGCGGCGCGGGGTCGCCCAGCGGCAGCGGACCGGCCATCAGACGGGCGTCGCGTACAGCGGAGAGATCGCCCGCAGGTAGCGCGCGAACAGCTCTCGGCGACGGCGGCGCACCATGCCCGGCAGGTGGTAGAGCAGCGAGACCGGTGCATCGAATGCGCGCACCGTGAACCACACCTCGTCGGTGTCCTCACGCCAGTCGATGTCGAAGCACTCCTCGCCGCTGACCACGGATCCGCCGACGGTGCCGAGCACGAAGCCCACCCGACGGCGCTCCTCGGTCACGGAGATGACGCGCAGCTCGGCATCCGCTCGCATCCCGCCCGCCCTGCCGCGCAGTCGCAGTGTCGTCCCGGGCGCGACGAACGGCGTTCCTTCGGCGTCGTAACGCTGCTCCACCTGGCTGCGGCTCGGGGCGATCGGTGCGCCCTCGGAATCGAAGCTGATGCCGGTGTAGGTGTCGCCGGATGCCGGTCGAACATCGCTCAGCTCCAGCCCCGCCGCGCGCTGCGCCGTCCACGACAGCAGCGCGTCGGCGGCCGTGCGGAACCGTTCCTCGCCGCTTCCGATGCGCCAGGAGTCCTCGGCGGGAGTGCTGTTCTCCGGCGGGTACTGCATCAGATCGGGGGCGTGCGTCGCCCCGACCGCGGCATAGTCCACCGTGCCTTCTCGGAATGTCCCGCGACGCATGACCTCAAGCCTACTGATCGTTACTGGGAGAGCACTCACGACGCACGACATCCCGCTCGATCCGCACGGTGCATCCTCGTCCTACTTCTTGACCTCGACGTCGCCGGAGAGCGCTGCGATGAACGCCTCCTGCGGGACCTCGACGCGGCCGACCATCTTCATCCGCTTCTTGCCCTCCTTCTGCTTCTCGAGCAGTTTGCGCTTGCGGCTGATGTCACCGCCGTAGCACTTGGCGAGCACGTCCTTGCGGATCGCGCGGATGGTCTCGCGGGCGATGATGCGCGCGCCGATGGCCGCCTGGATCGGCACCTCGAACTGCTGGCGCGGGATGAGCTTGCGCAGCCGCTCGGCCATCATGGTGCCGTAGCCGTAGGCCTTATCGCGGTGCACGATCGAGCTGAACGCATCGACCTTCTCGCCCTGCAGCAGGATGTCGACCTTCACCAGGTCGGCCTCCTGCTGACCGGAGGGCTCGTAGTCGAGCGAGGCGTAGCCCTGGGTCTTGGACTTGAGCTGATCGAAGAAGTCGAAGACGATCTCGCCGAGCGGCATGTTGTAGCGCAGCTCGACCCGCTCCTCGCTGAAGTACTCCATGCCCAGCAGCGTCCCGCGCCGCGACTGGCACAGTTCCATCACGGTGCCCACGTAGTCCTTGGGAAGCAGGATGGCGGTGGTCACCATCGGCTCGGAGACCGAGGCGACGCGACCGTCGGGGTACTCGCTGGGGTTGGTGACCGTGACCTTCTCGCCGGTGTCGGTGGTCACCTCGTAGATCACGCTCGGCGCCGTGGTGATCAGGTCCAGACCGAACTCGCGGGAGAGCCGCTCGGTGATGATCTCCAGGTGCAGCAGGCCGAGGAAGCCGCAGCGGAATCCGAAGCCCAGTGCGACCGAGGTCTCGGGCTCGTACTGCAGCGAAGCATCCGAGAGCTTGAGCTTGTCGAGCGCCTCGCGCAGCTCGGCGTAGTCGCTGCCGTCGATCGGGTAGACGCCCGAGAACACCATCGGCTTCGGGTCGGTGTAGCCCGGCAGCGCTTCGGATGCCGAACTGCGCGCGGTCGTGACCGTGTCGCCCACCTTCGACTGACGCACATCCTTCACGCCGGTGATGAGGTAGCCCACCTCGCCGACGCCGAGTCCCTTGCTCGGGATGGGCTCCGGACTGGAGACGCCGATCTCGAGCAGATCGTGGACGGCCCTGGTCGACATCATCTGGATGCGCTCGCGGGGCTCGAGCCGGCCGTCCACCATCCGCACGTAGGTGACCACACCGCGGTAGGCGTCGTAGACCGAGTCGAAGATCATCGCGCGGGCGGGCGCATCGGCGTCGCCGACCGGCGCGGGGATGTCGCGGACGATGCGGTCGAGCAGGTCCTCCACGCCGATCCCGGTCTTGCCCGACACGCGCAGCACGTCGTCGGGGCTGCCGCCGATCAGATCGGCCAGCTCCCGGGCGAACTTGTCGGGGTCGGCGGCGGGCAGGTCGATCTTGTTGAGCACGGGGATGATCGTCAGATCGTTCTCCAGCGCCAAGTACAGGTTCGCCAGGGTCTGCGCCTCGATGCCCTGAGCGGCGTCGACGAGCAGTACAGCGCCCTCGCACGCCGCAAGCGAGCGGGACACCTCGTAGGTGAAGTCGACGTGCCCGGGCGTGTCGATCATGTTCAGCGCGAAGGTGTCACCCGCGACCTGCCACGGCATCCGCACGGCCTGGCTCTTGATCGTGATCCCGCGCTCGCGCTCGATGTCCATCCGGTCCAGATACTGGGCGCGCATATCGCGGTCGGCGACGGAGCCGGTGATCTGCAGCATCCGGTCGGCCAGGGTCGACTTGCCGTGGTCGATGTGGGCGATGATGCAGAAGTTGCGGATCTGCGAAGCGGGCGTCGCCGCAGGCGACAACGGGGTGAGAGCGCGGGGTGACATAGGGTCCTTGGAGCGGCCGATGGGGTCGTGACGAGTCTACGTTCAGGCGACCCTAATCCCCCATTCCTGCGCACCGGTGATAGTCTCGCGAAGTTGCCTGGACACCCTGAGATCGGGTGTCATAGGGCAGAGGACTCCGTCGCAGCGACCAGCCTGTCGGCGTGCGTTATCTGCGGGATGGTGCTTGAATGTCATCCCGACCCAGCGTTGCGTCGGAAGATCCCGCGCGTGCTGTAAAAGAGAAAGAATCACCACCTTGATCAAGTATCTCGTGCGCCGGACACTCGGCTGGCTGCTGATGATCGTGGTCGCGACCAACGTCACCTATTTCCTGGCGTGGTCGTTCCTCGATCCGCGCAGCAACTACGTCGGGCGCAAGCCACCAGTCACTCCCGAGCAGATCGAGAATCTGCTTCGCCCCCGCAACCTCGACGCGAGCGTGCCGCTGCTCGATCGATGGTGGGCCTGGTTCACCGGGATCCTGCTCCGCTGGGATTGGGGGTGAGCCCCACGGGAGGCTCGGTCAACGATCAGGTGGGCTTCCGGATGTGGGTCAGCGCGGAGCTGGTGCTCGGCGCCACGATCATCATGACTCTGCTGGGCATCTGGATCGGCGTGTACACGGCATCACGGCAGTACAAGCTGGGTGACCGCATCTGGCAGGGCATCTCGATCGTCACGCTGAACATCAACATCATCGTGGCGGGCCTGGCAGTGGTCATCCTCGCGATCAACTTCAACAA